>CAZPTQ010000069.1:0-24665 GCA_964589365.1 uncultured Saprospiraceae bacterium | reverse complement strand
GCTTGTTTGTCGTCTACTGCATAATACACGGCCTGTGCATTGCCTTCCACCAGCATTTCACGCGCCTGGTCGTCGCGGAAAAAAACGGTGGCGTTTCGCCCTTTGATTTGGTTGAAAAGGATGCCCTCTTCAGAATTAATGACCATTGCATTTTGGCGCAGCCAAAGCCGATCTAACTTCTTGTTTTTCAACAACAACTTGATCGTATCGCCTGAAAATTGCGAGGTGTCTGACCAGATGATAGGTAGGTTATTGATCTTGTAAAACCAGAAAATAGAGTCCGCACTGCTAAAGGTGAGCGAGTCGCATACTGCCTGCAAATCGCTCTTGAAAATCCGCACATTCTGGTGGGCAAAAAGTTCGCGCACATCGCTGGCTGAATCTGGCTTGAAGGAGGTAAGCGTGTCAGAACTCATGAACAGCGTATCGCCATCTATCAGGCTTTTCATCATGGGCCTGCCGCCCGCGCCTTTCTCTCCAAACCCGCCAAAAGCGTTGAGGTACTGCGAAGTTTTGTTGTAGTCCATACGCCAGGAAAGCACGGTGTAGTCGCTCGCGGTGTCTTGCCAAACTACGCTGCCGAGCGCAAGGCCGTTGCCCAGCACGTCGTTGAAATCCAGCGAATCGGCTTCGATGATGTTGGGCGGATCGCTTACGCGGCCACGACCAGTAAGTTGGTAGGTTTTGTTGCGGGTATCGTAGCGGATTTCGGCGCCCTGGATGTCGCGGGTACTGTCGCGATAATGGGCGTTGCCACGCAGGATAGTTTTCTCATTGTCAGCATTGTAGCGGATCACATCGGCTTCTGCGACCTCACCCTTTGCTGGTTTTTCGATATGGGCATCGCCTTCAAGCGTGTATTCTTTGATATGGCCTTCGTAGCGCATTTTGCGGGCCCGACCGAGTTGTCCGTCCTTTTCGTATTGCGGATTTTGGTCAAATTCTGCAAAGTCGTTCGTAATGTCATAAAACCCGCTCTCTGTATAAATTTTGCTCCCGCGCTGACTTATCAAAGTGGGCGCAACAAAACGCACCAGCTGCGCCTCGGTGTTGAACACCATCGTGTCCGTTCGTATCGTAAACTCGGGGTCTGTCACCAACACATCGCCTTTCAGAAACACCTCTTTTTGCTCCACAAAATAGTGTCCGCGCCGACTGGTGACCTGGCTTTTGCCATTGGTCATGACTGCCCCGGTGGTGTAGGTGGCGATTTTGTTGGCGAGGTCGTAGCGAAGGCGTTTGGTGAAAAGCTCTTGTTTGCCATTCACCAAGACCACCTCACCGAACAGGTCGCTGATTTTGGTGGTGGCGTTGTAATGCGCCGAATCGGCGAATGCCCGCACGGAATCGCCCTGTGCAATGACCACTTTGCCGCGCAAAACGGCAAAATCCTTGTCGAGCGTGGCTGTGTCGCAGTAGATGAGGGTATTTTCCTGCCGAAGCCGTACTGATCCGCTGAGTTTCTGGATTTCGCGGCCGTTTTTCAGAAAGTATTCGATGACGGCGGCGGTTTCTATTTTTAGTTTTTGGGTGTCGGATTGGACTGTTGACTGTTGGCTTTTGGCCGTTGGCACTTGACCGTTGGGCGTTATTGGTTGGTTGGTAATTTTTGACGTAGAGGTGGGCGTTTGCGCCAGCAGGAAGTTGGTGCAAAAAAGCAGCAAAATGGCGAACAGTCTGAATCTCAATGTCTGTGCAAATAGTTTCAATACAGTATGTTTCTTTAACGTGCGTTTTGGATAGTCGGGGTTTCAATAAAAACCGCGTAGCGGTGCCATTCTGGCAGCTACGTGAATCCGGCATCCCCGTCCCCGTCTTGCAAAGCCAAGGGTGGGTTGGCGAGGATTTCCGACAAACCATTTCCGACAAAATAAGTTCGGCGAAGGGTTTTGTTCCAAAAAAACGGGGTTCGGTTTTCGTTGCAAAACGGCACCAACCGCGGATGATATAGCGTCAGCATTTTGGCGCCTAGTTGAATTGCGTGGGCAAAGATAACGCTGGCAACTGTGGCGGAGTGTTCATCGGAGTGCCAGGCGTATGGAATGCGCAGGTGACCATCGCGAATCGTGAGGATAAGAACGCCGATGGTTTGTTGTTCGCTGTCCGATAGTTGGAGCGCGAGGGTTCTAAACTCCCGGGCGATGGAGGTAAAATGGTATCGGCGGGCAGTGTCGTCAGGGGATTTGGTTTCGGTGACCCAAGGATTTTGGAGCATCCAGTTGATTGCGGTGCGGTCGCGACGGGCGAGTTCATCCTGATGGTTTGCATGGATGAATGTGCCAAGATCATCGTCAATGGTCTGGAGGTATTGGATTTGGCAAGGATATTTTGCGTTGTGCAAAAGATTGATTCTGAGAAAATTGGGGACGGAAAGCATCGCATCGGCCACGCTTAACAGGGGTTTTATTTTTTCAAAAAACGGTTTTTTCGGCGGAAGTATTTGTGCAAGGTTCGGTCGCAGATAGCCACGAAAACCAATAATCGGCTGGCTCTCGGTCATGCTTTCCGAGCGGTCGTACAGGTTTTTCACTTCGGGCGTGAATTCGGTGAGGATGAAGCGGTTTTGCCAAGCCTCGAGCATAGTGTTGAGGAGTTTTTTTGCCAATCCTTTGCCTCGCTGCGAGGGAGCGATCCAGAGGCAGGAAAGCCAGGCCATTCGTTCTGGAGGGTTTTCGCCAAAATAAAACCAGTCGGGCAATGCGCCTAGGTAGCCCACGATATTCCCCTCGTCGTAGGCCAGAATAAGTGCCGGGTCATTGGGCAAGGCACGGGGGTTGCGACCCTGCGACACGGCGCGTTGCGGCGAGATAGGCAATACCGACAAACGCCGATATTCCTCCGAGGCTGCGAAGGCCTCTAACTCGTTGACTGTTAAAAGGGTGAATGTCATCATCAGCTTCTTTTCACAGTTTGTTTCCCCAGCATTTTTCGTAAAACAGATACAGCAAATTCGGCAGAGACAACATTTCGTGCGGGCAATGCCGTGCGTTCCATCGCAAGCCGCTGTAAGTGCGTCGGTACCGTATCGCGCTTTGTGCCAGCGGAGCCAAAACTGAGGAGCGGCCCGCCAAGTTTTTCCTGAACAATGTTGAAAAATTCCAGCCCGACCCCATCGTCTGTGAAAGGGAAAGCGAAGGTATTGAGCGCGACCCCGAAACGACTTTTTACTTCGGAAAGGCTTTCCACTGTTTGCCTGATTTGCTCGTCCAAGGGGATTTGTGCGTACTGAGGGTGGTCGAGGCTGTGTGCTCCAAATGTAAAACCCTTGGCCTGCATGGCCCGGATTTGGGCTGTGCTGAGGCAGGGTTTTTGATCGGCAAGAAAAGCCGCAAAATCAAGTCCGATGGCTTCTGCCCAGATGTCGAGGAGGTGTCGGTTTTCGTATTTCACAGCCAATGGATTTTGGAAGTGTGGCACACCCTCGAGGTGTGCCACACTTAAAAGACTGGCTTTGTAGCGGAACATTAGCCCCTGATTGTCAATAAAATCCGGGTTGAGAAAGAAGGTAGCCGGGATTCCCTTTTCCAACAAAATCGGCATCACCACCTCGTGGCATTCTCGCAGCCCGTCGTCGAACGTGAGATGAAACACCGGGCGGTCAAACGGCTTCTTCTCAAAAACGTGTTCCCAAAGTGTTTGAAGGTCAATGGGTTGAAAATGTTTGAGCAAAAAATCGAGGTCCTTCCGGAACTGCCGCTCCGTACGAACCGGGTAGAGATGACGGACATGAGCCGGGGATTCGTCGCTCACCAAATGGTAGAATGGAAGGAAAAGTCGTTCGCTCCAAAGCCATTGCCAAGACTTAAAAGGCAATATCGGTGCGGTGTGGGAAAGGGCTTTGGTGAGTGGGTTTTTCATTTGAATGTATCTCGCGGACTGGCGAAAGTAAATTTCTGAGCACTTTGTGTAGTGTTTTTATTAACCACAAATTGTTTTTAAAACAAAATATTTGTTTTAAATTTGCCCATCTTTTCACTCTCCTTCGATCAACTTTTTAAAACTCCGTTACTTTGGGCGCAAATTACAAAACATCCAAGCCGAACGGCAAAGCGAATGCCGCTAAGGCCAATGGTCAAAAGCCACCCGCCTTCGCCAAGGCTTCGGCGGGTAAAGCAGGTAAACAACCAAAAATGCAAGAAGTAAGATATACCGAAGACGAGATCAAATCCCTCGACTGGCGCGAACACATCCGCCTGCGCCCCGGCATGTACATCGGCAAACTCGGCGACGGCTCCAGCCCCGACGATGGCATCTATGTATTGCTCAAAGAGGTCGTTGACAACTGTATTGACGAGTATGCCATGGGCAATGGACGGCAAGTTGACATTACGCTCAATGAAAACGGCTGTACTGTACGCGACTACGGGCGCGGCATTCCGCTTGGGAAAGTGGTGGATGTGGTGTCAAAAATCAATACCGGTGCGAAGTACGATTCGAAAGCATTCAAAAAAACTGTGGGTCTCAATGGGGTTGGTACAAAGGCGGTAAATGCGCTTTCGGAGTATTTTAAAGTCAGTTCCATTCGCGAGGGTCAGATGAAAACCGCCGAATTCAACTTTGGCAACCTCAAGGAAGAGAGCAAGTTGCTGCCGACGAAAGAAGAAAACGGTACGCTGGTTGTTTTCAAACCAGACAATGGCCTTTTTAGGAATTACCGTTGGCTGCCGGAGTTTGTGGAGCAAAAGCTTTGGGACTACGCCTACCTCAATGCAGGGCTGAAAATCAATTTTAACGGCAAATCTTTTCTTTCCAAAAACGGCCTTTTGGACCTTTTGGAAAAGAAAACAGGGGCAGAAGCCACACGCTATCCCATCATCCACTTGCGCGGCGAAGACGTTGAAGTTGCCCTTACGCACGGCAACCACTACGGTGAGCAAATCTATTCGTTTGTGAATGGCCAGAATACCACGCAGGGCGGTACCCACTTAAATGCCTTCCGAGAGGCGTTGGTAAAAGTGGTGCGCACACACTTCAAAAAAGAATTTGACGCAAAGGATATCCGCGAGAGCATCATCGGAGCAGTGGCGGTGCGGGTAGAGGAGCCGGTGTTTGAAAGCCAGACCAAAACACGCCTTGGCTCGGAGCGCATGTCGCCCGACGGCCAGGCTGTTCGCACGTTTATGTCCGATTTTTTGATGAAGGAATTGGACAATTTTCTCCACAAAAACACGGAGGTAGCGAAAGAACTCCTCAAGCGTATCCAACAAAGCGAGCGCGAGCGCAAGGAGATTTCAGAGGTAAAAAAACTCGCCAACCAGCGCGCCAAGGCGGCCAATATCCACAACAAAAAACTTCGCGACTGCCGGTATCACTTGAATGAAAAAGCCCCGGAGGAGCTGCGGCTTGCCACCACGGTTTTCATCACAGAGGGTGATTCAGCCAGCGGTTCTATCACCAAATCTCGGAATACGGAAACCCAGGCGGTGTTCAGTCTGCGGGGTAAACCTTTGAACTGCTACGGCCTGACAAAGAAAATCGTGTACCAAAACGAGGAGTTCAACCTGCTTCAACACGCTTTAAACATTGAGGACTCGCTCGACGATCTGCGTTACAACCGCGTGGTCATCGCTACCGATGCTGACGTGGACGGAATGCACATCCGCTTGTTGATGCTCACGTTTTTCCTTCAGTTTTTCCCGGATGTGGTGCGCAACGGTCACCTTTATATTCTAGACACTCCGCTTTTCCGGGTACGCGACAAGCAGCAGACTTTTTACTGTTATTCCGAGACGGAAAAAAAACAGGCCATTAAAAAACTACGCGGCAAACCCGAGATCACCCGATTCAAGGGTTTGGGCGAAATCAGCCCCAACGAGTTTGGAGCGTTCATTGGCGAAGACATCCGCCTCGACCCGGTGTTTCTCCCGGAAGAAACCAACCTTGACCATGTACTCGATTATTACATGGGCAAGAACACCCCTGAGCGTCAGGAGTTTATCATTGACAACCTGCGCATAGAATTGGACATTATAGATACGCCCGAAGAAGAAGCACAGGTGGAACCGGTTGCTCCAGAGGATGTTTTGGCAGAAGTTTAAACCAAATTTCATTCACCAATCACCGAGCCATGATCCGCATTATAGACTGGCAGCCCGCTTACCAAGACGCCTGGAAAAACCTCAACATCGCCTGGATTTCCAGAGATTATGAGGTGGAACAAGTAGACCTTGACACGCTCGATTTTCCTGAAAAGTATTTTATCAACGGCGGTGGTGCAGTGTTGCTGGCGCAACGCGAATCGGATGGTGAAATCGTGGGTACTGTTGCGCTCCAACCCTTTGGAGGTGGGGTGCTGGAACTTGCCAAAATGACCGTGGCCGAAAGTGCACGCGGCCTCAAAATTGGCGAATTGCTCGGCATCGCCGCCCTCGAACGAGCGCGTCAACTTGGGGCAAAGTGCGTTTTCCTGCTTTCCAACACCAAATCATACCAGGCCATCAATTTGTATTTCAAATTGGGTTTCCGATGTGTGGCGCTCGATAACACGGATTTCAAGCGGGCGAATATTCAGATGGAGATTAGGTTTTGAGCCTGAATCGTTATCGTGTTGGATCCAACTTTTTCGCAGTTAATGAAGTCCAATGCCTATAGCCCAACAACAAGCGCAGCGCATAACGCTTCTTGCTTTCAGGATCGGATGTTTTGCCAAGGGCATGTTTGTACAATAAACTTGCTCCAGTTTCCCCTCGAAGAAACGGTGCAAAATCTACCCCGATTTCATCCGAATAACGGAACGGTCGGCTTGCTTGCGAAAAGACATTTTGGCAAAACAGGAAAAGAAATGCCAGAGGGAATACTGCCTTTGACAAAAGTGAAGGATGAAGCATAGTTTTGATTTTTAAAGTGCAACTCTATTTCTAAAGAGTGCCAAACCTACCATTTCAGCAAGCTTTTTGTCCCGTTCGGCAACTCTTTTTTCTCGCAGAGCAGCTGTGCCATCGTAACTTTACCAGTATTCAATACTGGCTATGATTACAAAAATAAGATTGCTCTTTCTTGTTCCTGTACTGCTGCTTTGCAGTATGAGGCCTTTCGACCCACCCAAACCCACGGGCCCTTACCGCTGCGAAAACGGAAAGCTGAGTTTTAAATCGGAGGCGTCGCTTGAGCTCATCCAGGCGCGGAGCAAAAAACTCCGGGGCGCGATTGATCCCTCGAACAACACCTTTGCCTTTGCGGTCGAGACAAGCTCTTTTGAGGGCTTCAACGGTCCGTTGCAACGCGAACATTTTAATGAAAACTTCATGGAAAGCAGCAAATACCCCAAGCTCAGTTTTGCAGGAAAAATTATTGAAAAAATTGATTTTAAAACGGATGGCGTGTACTCGGTGCGTGCAAAAGGCAAGCTCGTGGTGCATGGAGTAGAGAAAGAGCGCATCATCCGCAGCGATCTGGAGGTGTTGGGCAACAAAGTTTATGTCCGCGCGCAATTCACCGTGCCGCTAGCCGATCACAACATTAGCATCCCGCACATTGTCCACCAAAAAATCGCCGAAGTGGTTTCGCTAAGCATAGAAGCGGAGTTGCAGGCGATTGGCAATTGATTGTCATAGTTAGAAACTTTGCTTTGAACCGGTTTTCCAAAATATTTATACTGATAGTCTGCAGCACCGCACTCGCTGCACAAACGCCCTTGTTCCGCCCACAAGCTTCGCAATCTTTGGGCAGTGCGAAGATGACCGTAGTGTTTCAAGACAGTCACGGATGGCTCTGGTGTGGTGCAGAAAAAGGGCTTTTTCGCTACGACGGACTTTCCTTCCAACCCATCGGCCTGGCTGATACATTCGCAAATGCCCAGGTTACCGCGCTTTTTGAATCGCAGGGGCAGATTTGGGCGGGCTTCAGCAATGGTGCGATCGGCCATATTTCGATATCGGGCAATTTCCAGCCCGCGCTCACGGGAGATGCCGAAGCAGAAAAAAAGTATGCTCCCCATCTTGTGCTTTGGCAGATCGAGGAAGGACTGCCATCCGAAAAAATCACCGCATTTGCCGAAGACAGATCGGGCGGATTTTGGTTTGGCACTTACGGCGAGGGGCTATATGTGTGGAAAAACGACCGGCTTTACCAGTTCAACACCGAGGACGACGGTCTGGCCAGCAACGATATCTATTCCTTGGCGAGCGATGCCCAGGGCCGCATTTGGGCGGCCACCGATGCAGGCATAAGCATCTGTTCCATGCCTGAAACAGGCAAAAAGCTGGTTCAAAATCTCGGCATTGCCGAGGGGCTTCCAGATGAAATTGTGACCACATTACTGGCTGACAAGCAAGGGGATATATGGGCCGGAACACAAGAAAAAGGCATTCTGCGGTTTGATGTGGCCACGCTAAAGCCTTCTTTTCAGACTAAAAACTGGGCTTTTGAAGAAGTAACATGTTTGGCAATGTTTGGCAGCCGGGAATTGTGGGTCGGTACCGGGCGAGACGGCCTGGTGCGTATTGATCTGGCCTCCGGCAATGCTCGCGCCTTGCCGGAGGAACATGCGTTGCGTCATGTAAAGACGTATTCGCTTTGCAAGGACCGAGAAGGCTTGCTGTGGGCGGTGCTTGACAAGGGGGCGCTTTATTCGGCTAATGTCCGTTTTGGATTTTGGCAGTCAGGTTTTTCCAACGTTCAAGCATTGCTGGTTGACCGTCAAGGGCGTTTTTGGGCAGGATGCCAAGAAGGACTTTTTTTGCAACGGAACGCTGTTCCGTTGAATAAACCCCGGAACGCTGTTCCGTTGCATAACCCGCGGAACGCTGTTCCGGGGTACTCCGAGTTCAAAAATGTACTGTCCCAAAATGTCATCTCGCTCTGGGAGTCTCCCACAGGCGAAATATGGGCAGGAACCTTTGGCAACGGCGTATTTGTACTCGACCGACAAGGACGTGTGTTGCGTCAGTTTTCGGAACGCCATGGCCTGGCAAACGGCAGCGTGCTCAGCATTGGCGGTGATGGACAGAAGGTATGGCTTGCCACACTTGGTGGAGTTTCTGCAATGGGTGCCGATGGGAATGGAAATCTCCAAGTCCAAGCGGAACTCGGTACCAGTTACGTCTACAAAGTTTTCACTGACAGTCGGGGGCGGGTGTGGTTTGGCACGGACGGGAAAGGCTTGGCGGTGATGGAAAGCGGCGCATTGCGCTTTTTCGCGGAAGCCAGCGGGACTTTACTGAAAACGATTTACAGCATCACGGAAGACAAACAAGGGCGTATCTGGTTCAGCACCGACCGTGAGGGGCTTTTCTGTTATGATGGGAATAAATTCCAACGATTTACAAAGGCAAACGGCCTTCACAGCCAAAAGATCACTGGACTTGCTGCCGACGGGAACGGCCTTATTGTGATTGGCTATGACGATGGGTTTGACCTTCTTAATCCCGAGCGTGTGGATCACCTTATGTTTTGTGATGCAAGCATCGGAGCACCCAACGTAGGGGTTAACCTGAACGCGCTTTGCAGGGATGGGTTAGGGAATGTGTGGCTTGGATCGGAGGACGGTATTGTGCGCTCCGCAGCTTTTGACGAGATGTTTGTGGACGATCCGAAGCCGGGCATCACCGCGGTATCTGTATTGTTGAAATCGGTTGATTTTCTGAATACAAGCACATTTTCACACAGCGACAATTACTTCATTTTCAACTTTGCAGGATTGTGGTTCACTAACCCGGAATCAGTGAGTTACCGCTACAAATTGGAGGGCTATGACCCTGATTGGAAAGTCTCAAAAGATCACCTGGCATCTTACCCCAGTTTGCCGCCGGGCCGTTACACCTTCAGGGTGCAAACAAGTGAGCATGGCAACTTTGAAAAAGTGCCGGAGGCTTCCTGGTCGTTCACCATTAAAACTCCATATTGGCAGCGATGGTGGTTTGTGCTCCTGTGCCTGGCTGCTGCAACAGGTTTGTTGATGGCCTTCGTGCGCAGCCGCGAAGCGAGTTTGCGACGCGAGGCTCAATTGAATCGAGAAAGGGTAGAATCACAGTTTGAGGCATTGAAAAGCCAGATAAATCCGCACTTTTTGTTCAATAGTTTCAATACGCTCATCACGATTATTGAAGAAAATCCACGGGTTGCGGTGGAGTACGTGGAGCATCTATCTGATTTTTACCGAAACATTATCGTGTACCGTGAGCGCAATTTTATCAGCCTTCAAGAAGAAATGGAATTGGTGAACAGCTTTAGTTTTTTGCTCCAAAAACGCTACGAAAAGGGATTCAGGTTGGTATCGAGCCTAAATGGAAAAGCAGGGCAGGTGATGCCGCTTGCATTGCAGATGTTGGTGGAAAACGCTGTGAAGCACAATGTCATTTCTGCTTCAAAACCGCTCACCGTGGAGATTTTTTCCGAAAACGACGGTTATGTGACTGTCCGCAACAACATTCAGAAAAAGATAAAGCCGGAGCCAAGTACACACTTTGGACTTCAAAGCCTCGTAAATCGCTATCAACTATTGGGTGAACGGCCTGTCATTGTGGAAGACAGCGGAGAATTTTTTACCGTGAAAGTGCCGATTAAAATCTAACGACAAAGTTCACACAGCACACATAGTTGCTTTGATCACGATCTTAACTATGTGCGCTATGTGAACTATGTTGTTTAAAAAAACAGCTATGAAAATACTACTTATCGAAGACGAAAACGCTGCCGCCAGGCGCCTGGAAAAACTCCTGGTTGAGGTGGCCCCCGAATCTGAAATCGTAGGTCGGCTTGACAGTGTGGAGTCCGCCATTGAGTGGTTCCAGAGCAACCCGCAACCTGATCTCATTTTGCTCGACATTCACTTGGCTGATGGTTCGAGTTTCGAGATTTTTGAACATGTCAAGGTCAAAAGTCCCGTCATTTTTACTACGGCCTACGACGAATACGCACTCAAAGCCTTTAAGGTAAACGCCGTGGATTATTTGCTCAAGCCTATCAAAATCAATGAGTTGACAGAAGCAGTTGACAAGTACAAAAGACTGTTTTTGGCAACTGCTCCTGCAGCAGATTATTCGGGTTTGCTCAAAACTTTGCGCCAGCAAGAAGGCTCGCAAATCTATCTTCGCCGGATGCTCATCCGTTTCAGCAACAGTTTCCGACTGGTGGACATGAGCGATGCCGCCTATTTCTACACGAAGGACAAAATCACCTTCCTCGTGACACGAAGCACCGCAAAGCGATTTCCGGTGGACTATCCACTCGACAAATTGGAAACCCTTTTGGACCCAGCCATTTTTTTTCGCATCAATCGCCAGTTTATCATCAATGTAAGTGCTATCAAAGAAATGCACCCATACTCAAAAAGCCGGGTAAAAGTGGACCTCGAACCACCCACTTCTGATTTGGAGACAATTGTGAGTACAGAGCGTTCGTCGGAATTTAAGAAATGGCTGGTAGGGGAAGGGTGATGTGGTTAATTGGGGGCAACAAATCCCCAAATCAACGAATCCCCAATCCCATCGGAATTTTGACTCTTTTCGCCAACCAATGAAAAAAACGCCCTGCCCACGCCGGGCTATCTCCTCGTGCAATGGCAATGCGGTATTGTGCCTGATGATAGGCTGGACTCCATCGCAATGTTTTGGGAATCAAACGATAAAGCCTCAAATAGCGTCGTAGAAAACGCTCCAACTTTGTTGTTGCGTCCATGCTAATCGGGATGCCCAATCTTGTGCATAAAGGTGTCGGGAGCCAGCCAGTAGCCAGAAGATTGGCCAACTTTTTGGGTGCGCTCGGATGTTGTACAATTGATTGCGCCACTTCGCGGCAAGTAAGAGTGCTGCCTAATAAATCGCCTTGCAGCGTGGCGCTGAAATATCGCTCAAACGCCTGTAAGTCAGGTGGGTAAACTGCTTCAGGAATGCCTAGTAAACGTGCAGTCACCTTGCTTTCTTCATAAAAACGCTCCTGCCAATCAGCTGGCAAATCGGGCAAAGGCATCCGTTTATGCACCTGCAAAGTGGTGTCTGTCAGCGTCGCAAGTACCCACAAAAGCAAGTTGGGATCGTTGGCTGAGTAGCGATTTGGAGATTCTCCCCGAATGGAGGAGTGCATCCGCCAGAGCCGTTGCGCCGTCTGCTCGGCTTGGGTTTTGGAGCCAAAATAGATCATCGCCATTGCCTCGAAAGTGCGGTAACCGCGCCCAAGAGGATCTGCTTTGAAATTACTGTACCGTGCCACCCCATCTGCTACTGCTGGATGTGCAACTTGGAGCAACAAGGCCCGTACTCCGCCTGTGAGTGTGAGTTGCTCACGGTAAAGTTGCCAAGTTATGGAGGAGGGGCCAAAGTAGCCGATGGCATTGTCTTTCAACGGGTTGCAGCGTACTGTCTGCGCTTCGATTTTGGTGGATTGGGCAAGTAGTTCGGGCGAGGGGGTCTTTAGATTTACCATTTTAAAAATAACTTTGAAGCGCAAAGTTATTTTTAAAATCAAGACCTCGCAAGGGAGCGTGGGATTTATTAAAAATAATGGAGATTGTGCTCTGGGCGGGTCTTATGACCCCGAAGAATAATAAAATGGAAGCTGGATCGTGGCTCATTGCTTCAGGATCACCGCAGCTTCCTTGCGCTGGAGTTGTAGATTCACCATTTTTTGGCCAATTATCTTACCCAAACGAAGACCTTCTTCACAGTCCATACGGTAATGTACGCCCAACAGTACGCGGGATGCGGCGTTTTCCTGCGCCATTTCTTCGAAAGAACCGAAGCTCCGTGGGGCGCTGGCAAATTCCGGGCGTTTATCATGCGTACGGTCGGTGAGTTGAAAATTTTTGCCCAATGCCTCTGTCAACACTTCAGAGGCTGCGGCGCCAAAAGTCGCATGTCCAGAGGGATAGGACGGGAACGAGGGTGTTATATGAAGCGACTTCCAATCTGCGTTTATCCGTTGGGCGATATAGGTTTCAGGGCGCTCCAAATTGTAAAGATATTTTCCTTTCCAGACTATGATGCCAGCATCGCAGAGTGCCAGCGCGGTTTTCAAATACGTTTCCATTACCAAGTGGAATGGCGGGTGAGCTTTTTCGAGGGCTTGGTTGGCAATGGAAATCCAGCGTCCAGCAGGACTGAGGGTAAGGCCGGGATGGTCGTCACTCCAAAATTCGGCAATCCGGCGATTTTCTTTGCTCAAAGGTTTCGACACGGAATAGACCTCCATCACTTCAGCATAGAAATTGGATCCGGGCGCTTCGTCGTATTCGAGGGGAGGGGTGAACGCAAGTGCATTGATATCAGTAAAGAAAGGTCGCACCTTCCCCCAATAAGGCAATAATGCCGGCGACGGATGTTCGCCCGTAGGCTGCCAACAGCCCCTGCATACGGGTTGCTCATAGCCATGGTCGTAGTTGTAAAGATGCCCATCATGCCCTTCGCGATCGGTTTTCGACCATGCCCATACCGTACTGGCAGTTGATTTGCCAAAAGCGGCAGATTGTTCTGCAACGGTGCTGTTTGTTTTTAGGAGAAAAGATTGGGCGTGTTTTTTTTCTAAAATCTCAATTTGTTGCTGCAAAAAAGCGGGAGCGCTTGGGAAAAAATGACGCAGAATCTGAGCGTATGCAGCATTTAGGCTGGCGGGTAGATAAAACTGACCTTCCTCAAATTTTACTGCTGGTTTTTTGTAGCCTGACATATAGGTCTCCAAAGAGATGTGGCTGCGCAAACCGGGAAGTGAAGCTTCGTACGCAGCCATCTCGACGTATGCAAACATCCGCGCGGACACAGGCGGACGGTATCCCAAAGTATGGCGCTCCAATTCAAGCGCGAGCTGATTCCAGGCCAATGCAATCTCTGAGGCACTACGGTATTCAAAAGGCTCTTCTGCCTCGTCATAACGGCAAAATTGGAATGTCAATATACCCGCCAAAGCTATGGCCCCAAGCAAACGGTAGGTTGCTTTATTATAATTTGCAGGGATGAAAAACCGGTTTTTCATAGATATTATATTAAAAACAGGTGTAATCAGGCTTTTAATGCTGGAAAACTAAGTTTGAAGGTTGTTCCTTTCCCTTGTGTGGAAACCACATCGAGTGCAACTTGGTGGATTTTCATGATGCTGTCCACGAGCGATAGCCCGATACCTGAGCCGCGCACATTGATGCTTTCTGAACTGCGGTAAAATGGCTGGAAAATTAGTTGCAAATCTTTGGCGGGGATGCCGGGACCCCGGTCGGCGATTTCCACCCGGTGCTTGCCGTGGGGGTCGAAGTGGATTTTTACGTCCACCTTTTTTTCTGGGGAGAATTTGCAGCCGTTGTCCATCAAGTTTTGAAAAGCAGAGCGCAGGAGGGGTTCGTTGCCCCGAACACAAAGTTGCTCCTCGTCTTCAGGGAAGCCTACGATATCGAAAGCGATGTGGTAATTGGGATGGAGACGCAACAATGAAGACCGTGTTTGAAGCATTACCTCATCAAGCCGCACCATCTCGAAGGCAATGTTGGTGCCATCTGAATGGACTCTTGCGAGTTGGAGGAGTTTTTCGGTCACCTCGCTGAGTTCGCGGGAATCTTCAAGGACTGATTTTAAAGTGGCCTGATATTCTTCGTTGTCACGCTTTTTATTAAGCGCCACTTCAAGTTGGGCGATAATCACCGAAAGTGGGTTTTTCAGCTCATGTGATACATTGGAAATAAAACTCTTTTGCATTCGAAAGGCAAACTGGATGCGGTCGAGCAGGCGATTGAAGGTGAACAACAGGCGCGAAAGTTCGTCGCGGTTGTTTTGGCCTTCAAGTCGGGCACTGAGGTCAGAGGGAAGGATGCGTTCTACTTGATTGACGATGCTCGCTACCGGCGACATGGCTTGGCCAGCATAAAACCAACCGCCAGCAGCGACCAAACCAATACACAAAAAGAAGGTAACCAACAGGATGTTGCGAAGATGGGAAAGCTCTTCTGAGTTGAACACTGATTCGGCGATAATCAAGTATTCACGGCCACTTCGACTTTTGTGCATCAGACCCAGTGCGTGGAGTTTGCCATCCAGAAAGCGCGTTTCTCTCGCATTTTTCAAGTTCAACAGGGTCTTATAGTGGGGTGGCTCATCTGCGCGGTTAAAGGCGAACACTCGCTGCATTTGGGCATTGAAAATCATAACGTTTTCGCGAAATGGGAGCAAGGTGCTTTCCTCTCCGATGGTAGTGTCCTCGCTGAGCGGGCTCAGATTGGCCTCGTCGTGGAGTACCATTTCAGCTGTCATAAGTGCCTTCGAGCGGAGGTTGTCGTAGAATTCATCCTCTGTCATTTGCCGGAACTTGACATATATAAAGCACAGCGACAGCAGCAGCATACCCGCTACGAGCACGATAAATTGCAGGGTAAGTTTGGTGCGGATTTGCATGGTTGCGTATTTTTTGGTTATTTGGTTATTTGTTGTGCCAGAGATCGGTATAAATATTTGTTTGAAAGTAGGTAAGAATACCGAGCTCTGGCACAACGAATAACCAAATCCCCAAATCAACAAATAACCAACTCAACATTCTACCAAATCGGCTTCCTCCCGAAGCACATAACCGATTCTAAACTGGGTGTGGATCAGTTTTTTGGGAAAGCCCCGGTCCACTTTTTTGCGCAAAAAATTGAAATAAACCTCTACGAAGTTGGTGCCTGTGTCAAAAGACAGGTTCCACACACGCTCTGAGATTTCGGCTTTGGGTATGACACGCTCTGGGTTGCGCAACAAATACTCCATCAGTGCAAACTCCCTTGGGGTGAGTTGGATGCGTTGCCCACTTCGCAAGAATTCTTTTTTCTCCAAATTCATCTCTATATCTGCAAAGCGCAGTACGGTCGAGGGATTTGCCTGGAAATTGGATTGTGGCCGGCGAGCCAGGGCGCGGACACGCATGAGCAGTTCGCGGAATTCAAAGGGCTTGGTGAGGTAGTCATCGGCGCCCGCCTCGAAGCCCAACACCTTTTCGTCGGTTTGCCCAAGTGCGGTGAGCAGGATGACGGGTGTTTGGTTGCCATTTAGGCGCAGCTGGCGGAGCATGTCGAGGCCGTTCATTTCCGGCATCATTACATCGGATATGATAACGGAATAGTCATTGAGTTCCGCGAGGCGGCCTCCTGCGGCGCCGTCCATTGCAGCGTCCACTTCGATTAGGTGCTCCTCAAGCCCTTTTTTGAGCGAGCGCACCATTTTGGGTTCGTCTTCTACCAGTAGAACTTTCATAACAGCATTTGTATAGTCAAGCATCGTACCAACTCCTCCAAATAACACCTTTGTCCGACAAATGGCATTATTTTAATGTCTTTTTAATCCAAATAGCCCATAGTGACAAGCCTAATGGCTTGTTCTTTGCACCGCCTCCCGCAAGGTAAAAATTGTTTCATAAAAAATCATTCTTTAAGTCATGCGCTTTTTGAAAATCTACACCCTGCCTATTTTGACCCTTGTGGTCGGCGGCCTCTTTCTGATGCCCGCTTGTAAAAAATCTTCCAGCTCAGAACCAGTTGATGAAATTAATCTTGCTAGTAACCAGCCCAACAATGTAGTGTACGATTGGAACGAATTGTTCCTCGAAATCGAACGCTATGCTGCTGGCTACCGTCCTGGCCCTGCTCCTCGATCCATTGCCTATATGGGTATTGCTGATTATGAAGGTTGCATCACTGGAATGCCTGGGTTCAATTCCATTGCAAGCCTGTATGGCGGGCTAAACATCCCACCTGTTGAAAGCGGCAAACAATACCACTGGCCGGCAGTCGTCAATGCAGCCCGTGCCTACCTCATGCCCCGTTTTTTCGTCAATGCCACACCTCAGCAAGTGCAAGATATGACAGGTTTGGAGGCTTTTTATGACGAAAAATCCAAAAAGGAAGTGGGTGAAGAAGTCTGGTCACGTTCCAAAGAATACGGCAAAACAGTTGCTGGTGCCGTCTGGGAATATTCCAAAACGGATGCAGTTGGCCACAACCACTTCTTAGACCCCTTCCAAGGCTACACCTGGCAACACCACTACAGCAAGGACGGCGACTGGAAGCCCACATTCCCTGGCCCAGGCAAACCCATGGGTGGTGTTTGGGGCAACGCTCGCGTATTTGCCATTAGCGAAGGCGATAAAATTTGTCGGAAGCCTTTGACTTACAGCGCTAACCAAACCTCTGAACTTTACTCACAGGCACTTGAGGTGTACGCCCAAAATACCCCGACACTCTCTCATGAAGCAGAATGGGTAGGAGAATTCTGGAGTGACGACCTCGTTAACCTCACGTTCAGCCCTGGCCCACGCTGGCTTGCAATTGGTAACCAACTGTTGAAACTTGAAGAAAGCAATCTCGAAACCGCCATTTTTATGAGCATAAAAGTGGGCTTCGCGCTGAATGATGCTTCAGTTGCTTGTTGGAAATCGAAGTACCACTACAACGTGGAGCGCCCCCAGACTTACATCAATCGCTTGATAGACACAAACTGGAAACCAGCCCTTTTCAACCCAATGACTGGCGAAGAAGGTGTAACGCCCTCGTTCCCAGCCTACCCATCCGGCCACTCCACAATGGGGGGCGCTGGTGCAGAAGTCTTGGGCGATATTTTTGGCTACGCTTATTCCATGAGTGACCGTTGCCACGAAAATCGCAACGAATTCGAAGGCCAGCCACGCCCTTTTAACAGCTTCAAAGAAATGGCCGACGAAAATGCCTGGTCGCGTGTGCCACTGGGCGTACACTTCCGCATGGACTGTACTGAAGGTGTTCGCTTGGGTACTGTGATCGGTCAAAAGGTCAATCAGCTGCCTTGGAAAGGTTAATTGAATACAAAATTAAATAAATCCAATATGGAAAAAGAGGCCACCATTTGCTTGGTGGCCTCTTTTTTTAAGAAGTTTAATATCATGATTAATATTCAGATGGCGGCCCGAATCCTTTTTTTTGCGCTCTTGTGGACGAGCGCTTGCGAAACGAAAGGCCCCAAAACTTACGAGCGTGTAGAACGCTTCGAAACAGGCCAGGTATCGCGCCGTTCCAACATCGTCAAGGGTAAAATCGAGGGCAAGATGACCGATTATTACAACGATGGCAAATTGATGGCCGAACGGTATTTTGTAAACGGGTTACAGGAAGGCCAAACGTTCATTTATTACCCCAGTGGCAATGTAAAAGAAGTTCAGTATTTCATGGAAGGCAAAAAACAAGGTGGCGACACCTTGTGGTACGAAGACGGGAAAATACAATTCGTCACTACCCTCAAGGACGATAAAAAAGACGGATATCTCCGCAAATGGAATCCGTCTGGCGAACTCATTTATGAGGCCAAGTATAGCCTTGATACCCTGCTGGAAGTGAACGGCCAAAAAATAAGCCCCGACAATCTGTCTGCAAAACCATCGCAGTTTATCAAAAAGAAAGACTGATTTTAAGGGCTTTTTAATTGAAAAAACACCTTTTTGAGTACTTTTCAAGAGTCCTTTGCACACAAAAAGCACCCCGCGCTTATTGCTGGAACAACAAAAACAAATCATGTACAGAATAATCCTTTTTGGCCTCGCCGCCCTGTTTATCACGGGCAAAACATTTGCACAAACGCCCACCGACACCCTCAAGACAGCTTTACTAAATGAAGTATTCATACGCACCCAACGCCCAACTATAGAACGCCTCCCGCAGATAAGCGGCACTTACCTCTGGTCAGGTAAAAAAAGTGAAGTGATCAGCGTTGAAAACATGGACGCCAATGTGGCTGAAAAAACGCCACGGCAAATTTTTGCCAAAATCCCTGGGGTCTTTGTGTACGACATGGATGGCACCGGCAACCAGACCAATATTTCCACCCGCGGCCTCGACCCTCACCGGGGCTGGGAATTCAATATCCGTGCAAACGGAATCATGACAAACTCCGATATCTATGGATATCCGGCCAGCCATTTCAGTTTGCCGATGGAAGCCATTGGGCGCATCGAACTGGTACGCGGCACAGGGGCATTGCAATATGGCGCTCAGTTTGGAGGCATGCTTAATTATGTGCTAAAAACGCCCGATACCACCAAAGCGATTGGCCTGGAAAGCATCAATTCTGTTGGTTCTTATGGCCTTTTGAGCAGTTACAATGCTATTGGTGGAAAGATCGGTAAAGTTCAATACTACGCTTACTACAGCAAACGCATATCGGACGGTTATCGAAAAAACAGCGCGTCGGATTACGATGGGCAGGGCATCATGCTAAAGTACTCGCCAACGGAAAACTTTGTCTTGAAAGCTCATTTGCTGCGATCCAACTATACCTATCAAATCCCCGGACCGCTCACAGATGCAATGTTCGAGGCTGATCCGCGGCAATCCACCCGTGCGCGCAATTATTTCAACCCGGAAATTTATGTGCCCTCCTTGTCGGCTGATTGGAAAATTAGTCCACGCACCCGAATGAGTTGGACGGCTTCTTCCATTTTGGGTGAACGCCGCAGTGTACAGTTCGACCGCACAGCCAATATTGTAGACGCTATCAACCCCAACACCCTTGCTTATGGCGGGCGACAGGTAGACATTGATGCTTTCAACAGTTTTAATACTGAATTGCGCTTGCTGCATGAATATTCTCTTTGGGGACAGTACTCCACTTTGGCGGCAGGAGTCCAGTATATCAACAATGACCTGAACCGTAAGCAGCAGGCGAAAGGAACCACCGGCACCGATTTCGACCTGACTTTAGACCCCCTTGGCTGGGGACGCGACCTTCATTTAAAAAGCCAGAATATCGCCTTCTCCGTTGAAAACAAGTTCCAAATCAGCCCCAAATTCTCGGTCAGCCCAGGCATTCGATATGAATCAGGCAATTCAAAACTCTCAGGCACAACTACATATTACGACGACGACAAAGACTTGCCCAACACTATCAAGCGTAATTTTCCGCTGTTGGGCCTCAATACAGAATATGCCATAAGCAAACGCCAGTCGGTGTACGCAGGGCTTTCTCAGGCGTACCGCCCGGTCATTTTTAAAGACATAATTCCGGGCAATGTCTACGAAAAAGTAGACAAAGACTTGAAGGATGCTTATGGTTACAATGCAGAATTGGGCTGGCGGGGTGCAGCGGGGGGCTTCAAATGGGATGTAGGTGCATTCGCACTGCAATACAACAATCGGCTGGGTAACCTTGCCCAGTACGATGCAGATATTGACACTTTTATCCTGTACCGCACCAATATCGGCGATTCTCGTACTTATGGACTGGAGCTGTTTGCGGAGTACGGTTTTTATCTTGGAGATGACGTCTTTGCCAGTGTTTTTAGTTCGACCTCATATTTCAATGCCAAATACCTGGGAGACTCTATCCGAATCAACGGAAAGGAAAACCGTAGCATCAAGGACAAAAAAGTGGAAAGTGTGCCGGAATGGATAAGCAGAAACGGCTTGAATATCCGGTATAAAAAACTAAGTGCATCGCTTTTGTACAGTTATACAGCGGAATCATTTGCTGACCCGTTGAACACCGTGGAGCCTTCGGCCACAGGCGCTGTCGGCCTTGTTCCTGCTTATGGATTGCTGGATTTTAATGCCTCGTTTCGCTACCGAAAATTCATAATTCGCTTCAATGTGAACAACCTGCTCAATGAGCAATATTTCACCAAACGCCCTACGTTTTACCCAGGCGCCGGCGTTTGGCCTTCGGATGGGCGGAGTGTGGTGGTAACGGTGGGGGTGAAAATTTGAGTTTAATAAACGTGAGCTTTGGAGAGTCTTCGGTATTGGGGTTTCAATTAAAACCGCGTAGCGGTGGCATTTTGGTAGCCCGGAAGGGCGTTTAGGGGATACGAACCGCGTAGCGGTGGCATTATTATGATGATATAATGTCACCGCTATGCAGTTCTGAAAACATTTAACGCTGGCGCTACTATAATGTCGCCGCGATGCGGCTTTTTCTGAAACCTATCCAAAACTCACGTTAATGAATGCTCAGAATCAGTGCCCACAAACGCACTTCTGCTCGTGACAGGTATGCTGCATCCCTGCGCCACTGGTCTGACTTCCGGGCTGCTCGAACCAGAATTTCGAGCGTTTTTTGTCATAATTCCCGATTTCGTTCAAGGTTTCTGAATCATACAAACGGCCGTTGACCATAACGTAGCGGATGCTCTCCGTGTTTTGGATATTCTCCAAGGGGTTTTTGTCCATTACGATGAGATCAGCCAATTTGCCTGCCGCCAAAGAGCCAATTTCCTTGTCCATGCCGAGGTATTTTGCGCCGTTAAGGGTGGCACAGCGAAGGGCCTGGAGGTTTGTCATGCCACCTTGCTGTATCATCCAAAGTTCCCAGTGCGCACCAAGACCATTGAGTTGGCCGTGTGCACCGAGGTTGATGTTGACCCCTGCGTTCTGTAGCTTTGTACAAGACTTTGATACCAGGATGTGACCATTCTGATATTCCTCCTCGGGAACCATGGTGCGGTGGCGACTGCGTTCGTCCAGGATGTGTTTCGGGGTGAAATTCAGGAGCGGCTTCTTTTTCCAAACCTCTGAATTTTGGTACCATTGGTATTCACCGTTCAGGCCGCCGTAGTTCACAATGAGCGTTGGCGTATTGTGGGTGTTGGTTTTACCCCACAAGGTGACTACATCGTTGTACAAGGGCGCCACGGGGATATTGTGTTCGATACCTGTATGACCGTCAACGACTTGTGTAAGGTTGTGATGGAAAAATGAACCACCTTCCGGCACCACCAGCATATTCAGTTCACGCGCAGCAGCGATGACCTGCTGGCGTTGTTCCCGGCGTGGCTGGTTGTAACTTTTCACAGAGAACGCCCCCCAGGCCTTTGTGCGGCGAAGGGTCGAACGCGCATCGTCAAGGGAATTAATCGGTGCCTTGAAATCGCCGTCAGCACCATAGAGAATGGTTCCGGTAGAGTATAATCGCGGCCCGACCATGCGACCCGACTTGAGCATTTCGGCATTGGAAAACGCCATTTCGGAATTCACAGAAGGGTCGTGATGCGTAGTTACGCCGTAAGCGAGTTGGGCATGGTATTCCCACTGTTTTTGCGGGTTAAGGCCGTAGCGGAAGTTGCCTGGGTGGGCATGTACATCAATAATGCCGGGCATGATGGTTTTGCCTTTGCAGTCAATGGTTTTTACAGGAGCGGCACGTTTTACCCGCCGACTGTTGTACGCTTCCATGGTTTCCACGGACTCGATTTTGTTTTGGTACACAACGATTGCGCCGTTTTCAATCACCAGGTCGCCTTCCATGGTGACGATGCGGGCGTTTTCAAAAATCACGGTGCCTTCGGGCTTGTCGGACTGGAGGGTCAAACCAATTTTCAGTCCAGCCTCCGGCAATGGCGGCAAGGAGTCCGGTGCACCGGGCAGGTAAGTAAAGCGATCTTTCAGGTCAATCGTGAAATATTCCTCCCCGAGCGTGTAGTGCAGTTTTTGCGAATCGCCGCTCCAGTGCAGGTTGTAACCAGCATCGCGGCTGACAACGGAAACGGGAATCGCTTTGGAGTCGGCACTGAGGTCGAGCGTTTTGCCAATTTGTGGAAACGCGCAGAGGTAGATTTTGTGTAATTCAATGAATGCCAGCCATTTGCCATCGGGTGATACGGTGAACGAGTGGCCGTATTTCGATTTCACATGCACTTTTTCATCCTTGCCATTGAGGTCGTAGGATTTCAGGCTTTTATCCAAAGCTCCAAAAAGAGTGCCCCCGGTTTGTACAAAAATGCGTTTGCCATCGGCGGAGAATTTGGGGTTTTCGCCCTGTTCGCTCAGGAATCGTTGATTCCCACCATCGGCATCCATGATGTAGATGCCGGGTTTGTCGGTCATGCCTGGGCCTAACTCGTCGTCGCCATTCTGAATGCGAAATACTATTTGCTTGCCATCAGGGGAGAAAGACGGCGTGCGATAGATGACATTCTTCGTTGTTATGCGAACCAATGCTGACGCGCCCTTTTTGGGTGTTGTCCGAAAAATACAAATTCGTCCTTTTTTTTCGTCGCTCCAAGTGACAAATGCGAGTAAACTGCCGTCTGGTGAAAATGCCGGCTCAAACGCCAAATCCGTCTCGCTTAAAAGTTGGGTATAGGGAGGGGGTGCCGATTCCAATTTTCCCGTCGCCACGTCTTTTTTAGAAATAGTCCCGTAACCGTCGTCGAAAACCAACATTTTGCCATCAGGTGATAAAACAGGTTCGGAGTTTATCTCTTGATCTTCTTTGAAATAGACCTCGGGTGGAAGCACGGATTCGATTTTGCCATCAACCAGATTTTTCTTGTACAATTTTCCCGCAGCATTGAAGACCAACATTTTCCCATCAGGACTTGTCACTGCCTGGCGAATGGCTTTGGCCGTGAATTCATTTTCAAAAACCTTGTTTTCAAAACGCAGTGTCTCCGCTACTTTGGTTTTTACGTTGCAGCTGAATGGGATGTCGCTCACTCCTCTTGTTCCCCAACCCACGAAGTCGTCTTCAGTGAGTTTGATGGCCAAATCCAGGCGCTTGATTTTTCCCCCTGCCCAAATGACAATTTGTGTTCTAGGATTAAATGGGTCTATATTTTGTATCCATGAGAACCCCGGGTAACACCCAAAAATCGTCCAGGCCTCTTGTTGGTCTTTATCAAGCCCATTGTAGAGCGGGTACTCCAACCCTGTTGACAGATCGCGAACGCACAACACCGTTTTCGTGTCGTCGCGTCGCACAAAAGCAAGCCATCTCCCATCAGGTGAAATCTCCGGGCGACAAGCCCCGCCTGCGCCACCTGTTACCTCCTCAATTTTCCCCTCCACTCGGTCATAGCGGCGAATGGCAAAAATCTGGGTATTCGGATTCTTATTGTACTGGAAAAAACCGCCGCCGTACATATCCTCGCTGAAATAAATGTACCGTCCGTCGAGCGAAACCGAAGGCTCGTTCACGTCTTGCTGGTCGTTTTTACGTTTGGTGAGTTGCACACCGCTGCCGCCCGAAAGGTGGTACATCCATATCTCACCGGCGCCGAGCGAACGGGTAGAGGTAAAATGTTTTCGGGCTACAATATATTCATTGTCAACCCAATCCGCGTTGTTGAGCAGTTGAAAACTTTCTTTGGTGATCTGCTTGGCTTTGGAGCCATCCGCATTCATGTACCAAATATTGTCGCCCCCGCCTGCATCGCTGGTGAAGGAGATTTTGGCGCCATCAGGTGAAAACCGCGGCTGTACTTCCCAGGCCAAACCCGAGCGGATGCATGTAGCAGTGCCGCCAGCGATAGGCAATGTATAGATATCGCCCAGCATATCAAACACGATGGTTTTGCCATCGGGACTCACATCGAGACACATCCAGGTGCCTTCATTTGTGGTAAATTCCACGTCTTGATACGGTACGCCGCCCGATGGGTTGGAGACATCCCATTTTGGTTTTTCTTGTGCAGAGAGGAAAATGCTAAAGAGCAAACAAAAACCAATAATTCCTCCACATTTAGAGGCAATTTTGGAAAGAACGGAAAAATGATTTGGTGTGTATTTCATGCAAATTATGATTAAGAGGGCATAAATACTGCCTTTTGCAGACTTGGGGGGAAAGATAGACGAGTGGCAAAGCCTCAACCCTCATCAGCCAAAATGAGTCTGGCAATTATGGCCAAAAATCCTTGGGTTTTTCTCCGAATTTTGCGCGGAATCGGTACACAGGGAGTGTTCAAAAATCTGTGTCAACTGCTGGTTACACCCCCTACCCCTAAAGGGCAATGTCGTTGACTTAAGGGTTTGTGTGTATAAAAGG
>CAZPTQ010000068.1:15616-24735 GCA_964589365.1 uncultured Saprospiraceae bacterium | reverse complement strand
TCATCAACCTCATCAACCTCATCAACCTCATCAACCTCATAAACCTCATAAACCTGATAAACTTCATCAACCCATTCATCACTTAACACTTACCACTAGTAAAATATGTCTGCAAAGCAAATCAACTTCAATACCGAAGCCCGCGAAAAACTCAAAGAAGGCGTTGACGCTCTGGCCAATGCAGTAAAAGTTACCCTCGGCCCCAAAGGCCGCAATGTAGTCATCCAGAAATCCTTCGGCGCCCCAGCCATCACCAAAGACGGTGTCACTGTTGCCAAAGAAGTCGAACTCGATGATGCGGTGGCCAATATGGGCGCCCAGATGGTAAAAGAAGTCGCCAGCAAAACCGCTGACGCAGCAGGGGACGGTACCACTACCGCTACCGTGCTCGCCCAGGCAATGATTACCGCAGGCCTCAAAAACGTGGCCGCTGGTGCCAACCCGATGGACCTCAAACGGGGCATCGAGAAAGCCGTGAAAAAGATCGTGGCCGACCTGAAATCCCAAACCGAACAAATCGGTGAGGATTTTGACAAAATCCAACAAGTAGCCGCCATCTCTGCCAACAACGACGAAGAAATTGGCAAACTGATTGCCAACGCCATGAAGCGCGTCAGCAAAGACGGCGTGATCACCGTAGAAGAAGCCAAAGGCACCGATACTTACATGGAAGAAGTGATCGGTATGCAGTTCGACCGCGGATACCTCAGCCCATACTTTATCACCGATGCTGAGAAAATGGTGGCCGATTATGAAAACCCGTACGTGCTCATCACCGACAAGAAGATCAGCAACATGCAAGACCTCGTGCCTGTGCTCGAGAAGTCATTGCAGACGGGTCGTCCACTCCTCATTATCGCAGAAGATGTTGACAGCCAAGCACTTGGTGTGCTGGTGGTTAACCGCCTTCGCGCTGGACTCAAAGTGGTTGCCGTGAAAGCCCCGGGCTTTGGCGACCGTCGCAAAGCCATGCTCGAAGACATCGCCATCCTCACGGGCGGTACCGTCATAAGCGAAGATCAAGGTTACAAACTTGAAAATGCTGGTCTCGAACACCTTGGCTCTTGCGAGCGCATTACGGTGGACAAAGACAATACTACCGTTGTAGGTGGCAAAGGCAAAGCGGATGACATCAAATCCCGCATTGGCCAAATCAAACAGCAAATCGAATCCACGACGAGCGACTACGACAAAGAAAAACTGCAAGAGCGCCTCGCCAAATTGGCAGGTGGTGTGGCAGTGCTCTATATCGGCGCCTCTACGGAAGTGGAAATGAAAGAGAAAAAAGACCGTGTGGACGACGCGCTCCACGCTACCCGTGCTGCCATCGAAGAGGGCATTGTACCGGGTGGCGGCGTAGCCCTCGTACGTGCCATCAAAAGCCTCGACGGCCTTAAAGGCGTGAACGAAGACGAAAACTACGGTATCGCCATCGTGCGCAAATCGCTCGAAGCCCCTATCCGCATCATCGCTGAAAACGCGGGTGTGGACGGTTCGCTCGTATTCCACAAAGTGCTTGACGGCAAAGCCTCCTTTGGCTACAACGCCCGCACAGATGTGTACGAAGACCTGAAAAAAGCAGGCATCATTGACCCAACCAAAGTGACCCGCGTCGCGCTAGAAATGGCGGCCTCCATCTCTGGTCTCGTGCTCACTACCGAGTGTGTCATCAGCGAGAAGCCTAAAAAAGGCGAGGGCGGCGGCCATGGACACCCAGACATGGGCGGCATGGGCGGAATGATGTAAGGTTGAGAAATTTAGATATTTGGATATTAAACCCGCCTACGCCAATGCTTCGGCGGGTAAATCGGGCGCGTCGGAAACGGCGCGCCCGATTTGTTTTTGGCGGGTATTTGTCTTATCCGAGGTTTTTGGCAAATGTGCAAAACGGATTGAATACATTTGCTGCTCGCGGCGCAAGCCTGCTGTTTTCATTCACAATCCTATTCACCGTTTAAACGATTATCCCATGCCTAACAAACTCCGCCTCCTTCCACTTTTAATTTTTGCACTACTTTCCATTTCCCTCCCTGCCCAATGGGCCAAAACAAACGGACTGCCAGGTGGAGTCACTTATAATTTCCTCCCCTACGGCGATACTATAGTGGCTCAGGTAGGCAATGAGATTTATTTTTCTTCTAATCACGGGCAGGGTTGGGTGGCTATGCCCTTCCATGCAGGCGTGAGACTATATAGATCTTACTCAGACGGTCAGACGATCTTGGCGTACCGCTATAATCCTAGCACCGGCACCCGGATTGTCCGAACGGACGATTTTGGGGAGACTTGGCAAACGATTGCCTCCACGAACGCGATGCTTTTCTATGAAACATTGTTGGCCTACGGGTATATTTATGGCAGCGACCACAATGGTCTTTACCGCAGCAACGACAACGGCGCCAACTGGGAGTATGTAACCACCAAGCAGGTCAGCAACATCCAATTTGACGGTCAACGAATCACCGGATCGAGTTATCCCTATCTTCTACAATCTACCGATGGAGGCTACAATTGGGATACACTTCTTCAGGTGTCAGGCAACGTAATTAGTATGCTCCAGCACGAAAATCACCTTTTTGCTTTCATGCAGAACGCTGGACACGGCTGCTATGCCTCCAGCGACTACGGCCAAACTTGGCAACAGTACCCAGGGGTTGCGTTTGACCAGTTTTCCGAATTCATCTGGCTCAATGGCAGCATTTACGGTTTGAAAGGGAACAAATATTTGAAATCGCCCAATTTGGGGCAAACATGGGATACTATTTCTTTCTCGACTGAGTACTACTATCCGGCGTCGAAGGGCATTGCAGTTGGAACGGATTTGGTGATTGGTGGAATTTACAATGTCCCAAACAGCATATTGCGCAGCACTGACGAAGGTGCTTCGTGGTCTCCAAGCGCACAAGGCATAACGGCCTCTGCCGGCAAACTGCGACCATCTGGCAGTACGCTCTATGTTCCTGGCCAAGGCGGCCTTTACCAACTTGCCCCGGACGGGCTGAACTGGACTGATCTACCAATAGATTTCCCGGCAAGTAACTATGGTGGGATTACTGACTTTACAGTGTCTGACGGAAATTGGATAATCGCAACTGGATATGAGCTGAGGGTTTCTCTCGATAATGGAACGACTTGGCTTGAGTCATCCATGAGTGGTAGCTG
Organism: uncultured Saprospiraceae bacterium; assembly: GCA_964589365.1. GTDB lineage: Bacteria > Bacteroidota > Bacteroidia > Chitinophagales > Saprospiraceae > M3007. Next base: position 21,573 of record CAZPTQ010000068.1, on the reverse strand, counting down.
GTGGGATGGACGGTGCACCCGCTTCGAAACCATTGGCGACAAGATCGCTGCGGTCGTCGACAACAGTTATGATTACGAATTTTTTGCCTCTCAAAATCATGGGCTGGCATTCACTTTAACCCAACAACCTCCTTCATCAACTTACGCAGCAGATATTGACCAAGGGAAAATCTATGCGCTATGTGCCAACGGCAGCCTATACCGCTCTGACGATGTGGGCAACCAATGGGTTCAACACGGGATACCAGTATCAATTGATTCAATTGGCGGAATTTTCAATATTCAACTATTGGTCAGGGGCAACGTAATCTCCATTTCGTCCTTACATTATTCCAATAAAATGCTGTATTCCAAGGATGCAGGTCAAACATGGACCTACTTTAACCTTGCCACTGCAGGCTTGCCTATAGGAGATGCTCCTTTTAGCGACCTCCTTTATATCGGCAATTATTTAGTGGGCGCCAATGCCAAGGGTGTCTTCCTTTCACAAAACAACGGTACTGATTGGCTTGCTTGGAACGAGGACTTAGAAGCCCAAAACATCACTGATATGGAGGTGCATGAAGATTATCTTTGGGCAGCAACCGAGGGAAATGGCATCTGGAAGCGCTCGCTCAGCGAACTTGGGATGAAGCCTGTAATGGGCTTGGTTTTTTTCGACCAGAACGGCAACGCTCAATATGACCTTGGCGAGCCAGGCTTCCCAAATGTCGTGGCACAATCCCTGATAACCAACGCCTACATCAACACAAGGCCTGATGGGACCTACAACTTGCTCTCCAACCTCACGCAAGAAGAGATCAAGGTAAATCCTACAAAGCCATATTGGATACTCACACCAGCCAGCCAATCGGTTGCTGTACCGAGCTCAGGAGCCGACTTCGCTGTCCATTTCGACCCCAATGCACAAGACCTCTCCGTTGACCTCACCAACGCATCTGTACTACGACCCGGCTTTGAAACCAATTATCTGCTTAGCTGGCGCAACAATGTCCCAATTCCCGCTTCGAATATTGTACTGACGCTTTCCTACCCAGACAACCTGCTTGATCTGCTCTCGACCTCAATTCCCCCAACTACTCAGTCTGGAGGATCACTCAGCTGGAACTTAGGCAATGTGGCCCCCTTATCCAATGGCATCATTTTGCTTCAATTCAAGGTTCCGATCTCCGTGCCACTTGCCACTGAAGTCTGTGCTACAGCAACAATCACCCCGCTCATCGGAGAATTAGCGCCAAACGACAACATACATGAGCGCTGCGAAATAGTGGTCGGCTCTTTCGATCCCAACGACAAACAAGCGGAGCCTTCTGGCTTCCTAAACCCTGTACAACTCGCTAACAACGAGCCAGTTACTTATACCATCCGTTTTCAAAACACAGGAAATTACCCTGCTACCTTCGTCCGGATCACCGATACTTTACAGCAAACTTTTGAGCCTGCCAGTTTTCAGTATATATCCGCTTCACATCCCTGCAGTTGGGATTTGCGCGGCCAGGGGGAAGTGGAATTCTTTTTCAACAATATCCAACTGCCTCCAGTCACGACCGATGAGCCGGGCAGCCACGGATTTGTGAAATACAGCATTCGGCCGCGCCAAAACCTGCCATTAGGCACCCCTTTGCGCAATACCGCTCATATTTTCTTTGATTTCAACGCTCCGATAACCACCAATACTACCGAAACACTGGCTGGTTTGGTGCGGGTAAAAGAAGTACCCGGCCAAAACCAATCGCTCCTGCTTTTCCCCAACCCTGCGAGCAATATCGTCCGCGCCGAAACAGGCGAGCGAGCTGGCGAACTTATTTTGCAAGATGCCACAGGCCGCGTTGTCCTGCGCAAATCGGTTGAAAGTGCAAGCGCAACGTTTTCAGTCGAAGGGCTTCCGCAGGGGCTTTATCAGGTTATTTTTGTGGGCGAAAAAACGATGCAGTATGGCTCGTTGGTGGTGCAGCGTTGAGGGGGTTTCTGCACTAGCGGTCAGACGGGGTTTCTGCCTTAGCGGTCAGACGACTTTGAGTCGTCAGACCGCGACGATCTCGTCTGACGACTCAAAGTCGTCTGACGAGTAACACCAACCTTGGAAGCAATGCCCAAAAATGTGCTTGGCACTCCGAATCCCTTTCCACCACCTTTGCACCCGGCATCGAGGCAATGTCAATCCGGCTTCGACTGCCACGCTTGCGACATTTTTTGGAATAAACCCCGCCAAGCACAACTGCCATCCGACACAATCGCCCTACATTCGGGCGGGGATTTTCTTGCCCAATTTGTGCGGTTTTTTTTAGAAGGGGAAACCGACTGATTGCCAGGAATTTCCCCCTTTTTTTGTCCAAAATCAATTACCAATTCTTACAGGCTTATGAGAATACTGTCCTTTCTCCCCCATCTCTTTTTCACGCTTCTTTTCCTGACGTTTTCAAACTCGATTTTTGCGCAGCAGTTTCCTGTAGTGCAATTCTCGGGTGCGACCATGCGCGCGCCGCTCACGTTGCCAAAAGGCACCTCGACCATACAAATTTGTGGTCTGGAACTGGGCAATTCGTACAAACTGATTGCCGTACCCATGGCTTATGGCCAAACTGCTGATTTTGAAATCGCACCCGCGCCTGCCCTGTCAAAAGGCACGAGCAGCTTTGCATTTGTAAGGGAAAAGAAAAATGCCGTGAGTTTTGCTGCCCCCGGCACTTGTGTTGAGATTCAGTTTAAGACAAGCAGCACCGAGCAAGGCGAGGAGGTTCCTATGTATCTTTCTATCAAATGCGAGTCCTGCCCTGAAGCCAAATCCTGGCTACAGAATGTTGGCGCCCAAGCCGATCAAGCAGTTTTGCAGGTTCAAGGCGGCTTTAGTGCAGAAGAATTGGTGAAGGACGTGCTGGTGGGCGGCGGCTGTTTTCAAATCAGCAACGTGAGCTATTCTGGTCAAGGAGAACAAATTGGCACCTTTTCCAACGGGAGCTCAAACATCGGATTTAGCAACGGACTAATCATGGCTACCGGCGGCATCATTGTAGCGCCTGGCCCCAACATCTTGGACGGAGCGAGTGCTGGATATGGAAATGGCACTCCCGATGCGGACTTGGCAACGCTGGCAACGAGTACCCTTTTTGATATGGCCAATATAGAATTTGACTTTGTGCCTACGGAAAATCAAGTGATTTTCGAATTTGTGTTTGCTTCGGAAGAATATTGCGAGTACGTGAATACACAGTTTAATGACGTGTTCGGCTTTTTCATTTCCGGCCCAGGCATCTCAGGGACGAAAAATATTGCACTCATCCCCAGTACCAATACACCGGTTTCCATTAATACCGTAAATCATCTGGTAAACAGTGGCCTTTATACGCACAACACATCACTCCTTGGAGAAAACTGCAACATTCAACCCGCCTTTGGGCCTGCAGTTTTAGAGCTGCAATACGATGGCTTCACCAAAAAATTGATTGCTGTTGCCGACGTAGTTCCCTGTCAGACCTATCACATTAAGCTCAAAATCGCCGATGTCGGCGACGGTGTCTGGGATTCAGCGGTATTCTTTCGCGCCAATTCATTTGATGCAGGCGGTACCGTCCTGGCTTCTCCAGCATATCCGGGCGGCTCCAACTCGTCCTACGAAAGTTGTGACGCAGGGAGCATTCGTTTCAAACGCAGCGGTGGCAGCAATATTAACCTGCCGCAGCCCATCAGTTTCACGGTGGGAGGCTCGGCAACACCTGGTGTGGACTATGTTCCGATCAACACCACGGTGGTTATCCCGGCTGGTCAGTCGGAAATACTTGTGCCAATCACTGTCCTCCCCGATCCCATTTCAGAAGGGCAGGAAAACATCCTGCTTTCGTTATCAAACTCCTGCTCTTGTTCGCAGAGTACGGTGGAATTTTTGATAAACGACCTTCCGTCTTTTGGGCTTGATTTGCTTGGCAACCAGACCATTTGTGAAGGGGAATCTATCACGCTAAACCCCTCCTTGTCAGGCGGTGTGCTGCCCATCACGTATTTATGGAGCACAGGAGAAACGACAAGCAGCATCCTACTGACCAATTCGGGCAATTACGCATTGACGGTTTCTGATGGTTGTGGCAGAAATATCTCGGATTCCGGCACCGCATCTGTTATTAATTGTAACAGTGTAAACTGCGATGCCGGAACGTTTATCAAAACCATCGGCCAAATTGGCGAGCAAGTGCGCGGCTACGCCGTGTACGACAGCGAAGATGGCAACCTCTACATCACAGGGTCGAAGCAAGACAGCGCAGCGATCATCAAAATGACCCCAACGGGCACCGTGTTGTGGATGCGTACATTTGACGTGATAGCTGGCGCAACCAACAGAATTTCAGAACTCATCATAGATTCCGAAGGAATGCTTGTGGGTTGTGGGCAAAGCGGCAATCTGGTGCCCGGCGTTTCGGGTTTTGTGTTTCGTTACAATACCGCCACAAACAATATGCAATGGCTAAACACCTATGGCTTGGAATCAACGTACGTATATGGGCTTGTAGAATTGCCAAATGGCAACTATCTGATTTACGACAATCCGCGCGAAACGGAGGACGACATTCGAATGCTGGAAATAACCCGTCCCGATGGCACGATTGTCATGGGCAGCCCCTTGACAAAAAAACTCAACCTCGGTGACGGAGATAATTTCAATAGCACAACGATTCACAACGGAAAACTCTATGGCGTGGGCCGCTACACAAATGGCCAGGGTTTTTTTGATATGCGCCATGCGCTTTCGCGTGTTGATTTGGGAACAGGCAACCTAGAATGGTCGCGCCTGAGCCACGTCCCGCCTAACTTGTCCGCTCGCCTGTACGGCATGGATTTATTGATTGAAGACAACCATATCATCTCAGTAGGTTATGGGAGTGAATTGGACGGCAATTTGATCAACGGTGAAATTTTTCTTCAAAAAACCGACCTTGACGGAAATTTGGTTTGGATAAAAAGATTCAATGTTCCAGAAGCTTTTGTCGAGGTGGCGGACGAAGTCGTAAGCGTCCCTGATGGCTTCATTCTTTATGCGCACGACAGGGATGTGTCCAATGACCTGTACCTGATCAAAACGGACAAAGAGGGCGCATTGCAATGGTCTAAAAAGGTAGACTCTGGCTTCGACGATTTTGTACCTTCAGTGTCTTCATTCCAATCACAAATTTTGGTGAATGGGGACAATCTATTTTTCATCGCTTCAACGGAAGGCCCCGGCGACAGCCAAATGCTTTTGGCTAAAACTACCCTTGACGGCACCGTAGATGGCGACTGCGATTTGATAAAACCAGTCTTGGTGGAAACCAGCAATGTTGCAAACCCGTCAAACTTTACGGTGATCTTGCAAGAATTGCCTGTCAACGAGCAAACTTCCGCGATTGTCCTAGTGCCCACACAAACCAATTTGCTGGTGGAAAATCAGTGCGAGGTTTTTGTGCATGATTCTATTGACATCCAGTTTTGTTTCGGTGAATCGGTGACCATTGACAGCGTGGTGTACACACAAGACACTACTTTTTCAATAGAAATTCCCGGTACAGGCGGTTGCGACACCTTGCGAACCTATACCATTGAGGTGCTCCCGCTACCCATGCAATCCGTGGCGATTGCGCTCTGTCCTGGCGACTTTGTCATTATAGGTGGGCAAATAATTGACCATCCAGGCACATTTATTCTTTCCCTGGATGGAGCCAATGGAGCATGCGACACCATCGTGACCTATACCGTTACTTCGGTTTTATTCCAGACCCGTTCTGAAGACATCTCCCTTTGTCCCGGCGAATCGGTGACGATTGGCGGTCAGGTGTACAACCAATCGGGAGCGGTGATTGATACCATTGCCGCAACAATCGGATGCGACACCATTGTGACCTACACGCTCACGCTGTTGCCACAGCCTACCCGTTCAGAAACGATCTCGTTCTGTCCCGGCGAATCGGTGACGATTGGCGGTCAGGTGTACA
>CAZPTQ010000068.1:10649-15516 GCA_964589365.1 uncultured Saprospiraceae bacterium | reverse complement strand
GAAACGATCTCGTTCTGTCCCGGCGAATCGGTGACGATTGGCGGTCAGGTGTACAACCAATCGGGAGCGGTGATTGATACCATTGCCGCAACAATCGGATGCGACACCATTGTGACCTACACGCTCACGCTGTTGCCACAGCCTACCCGTTCAGAAACGATCTCGTTCTGTCCCGGCGAATCGGTGACGATTGGCGGTCAGGTGTACAGCCTATCGGGAACAGTGATTGATACCATTGCCGCAACAATCGGATGCGACACCATTGTGACCTATACCTTGCAGTTCAGCACACCCGCGCCATCCAATGTCGTCATCACTTGTCCCAGCGCCATAACCATTAATCAACCTGGCGGCAGCGGCGGAGCAGTGGTGAACTACAACCAGCCGAGTGCAACAAGCGATTGCCACTGCCCGGGCATCGAATTGAACATGACGAGTGGTTTGTCGTCTGGCAGCAACTTCCCGGCAGGCATAACATCGGTCTGTTTCGCGGCCAAAGACAGTTGCGGTCAATCGGCCACTTGCTGTTTCAACATAACCGTCGGAGTGGACGATCCCTGCGACACAAAAGTGATAAGTTGTATAAAATACGAACTCATGACCATCACGGAGGACATGGGCAAAAACCGCACCTACCGTGTCCGCGTGACAAACAACTGCACGAACAAGTTGATTTACACGGCCATTCAAGTTCCCGACGGACTTATCGCAATAGAACCGGCCAACTTTTCTACTTACGCCGCCCCATCGGGCAATACTTATGTGGTCCGCAATCCAAACTTTTCTCCGCAGTACTCGATTAGATACTCGTCCATTTCGGACAGCATCAACAATGGCGAGTCTGATATTTTCAAGTACACGCTGCCCGCACAGGCCAATGTCACTTACATCCATGTAGTTTCGCGGCTTGCACCATCCCTATATCTAGCCGCACACCTCAATACTTTTTATTGCCCAATTGGAGTCACCGTTGCTAACACACGCCCAAGCAATGAACGCGACGTGGAGGCTATCTTTGAACCTGGATCAATTGCCGAACTCTTCCTTTTCCCGAATCCGACAAGCGACGAACTTTTTGCTGACTTCTCGCCTTGGCAGGGTCAGCGACTAACTGTTCAAGTGCTGGACAGTCGTGGACAGCGTGTTCAACAGCTTGAAATAACGGCGATTGAGGATGCCCAAGCACTTGATTTGCGGCGTGAATTGCCCAGTGGGCTTTATTTTCTGGAGGTTTTGACCGAGGGAGGAGAAAAGCATACGGGGCGTTTTGTGATACAGCGTTGAAGATTTCCCACCTGCGGCTGGTAAAAGATGTGGCTTGAAAGGCAAGCAAGCGCATTTTTGAACAAAAATGAAACAACGGGAACGCGGCTGAGCCTTTGGGCGTTAGCCGCGTTCCCTTTAGTTTGAAAAGAAATTGGAAAAATGTTTCAACGAGCTTTGTCAAACGGGGTAGGTCGTAATATCTTTGCGGCCCATTTTGGATAGGTGGGTGAGTGGCTAAAACCACCGGTTTGCTAAACCGACGCACGGGTTAAACTGTGCCCCGGGTTCGAATCCCGGCCTATCCGCAGTTGGGAATTGGTTTATTGGTTGAATAGTGATTGGTGACTAGTTTATCTGGGCTGACACATTTCTTCACCCACCACCATTATCCCAATCACCAATTAACCAATCACCATTTCGGGATGTAGCGCAGCCCGGTAGCGCACCTGCTTTGGGAGCAGGGGGTCCCAGGTTCGAATCCTGGTATCCCGACAGAGAGCCGACCAGCAATGGCCGGCTTTTTTTGTTTACGGCAGGTAAAAGCCTGGAAATCAAGAATGAAAGTCGAAAAACTCATTTATGGGATATACCCTATCGCACAACAACCATTTTCTCTACCGCGCGAATCCATCTTGACGTCTTCGGATACGCGGCTTGCAGGAAGTAAAGACCCGGCGGAATCTCACTTAAGGAAACATGCTCTGTTTCGGTGAAAGACCAACGCAGCATTTCTATGCCCTGTGCATTAAACAATGCGAAGGTAAGCTCTGAAGATTCAGGCCCATTCCATTGGATTTTTATCACATTGGAGCTCGGGTTGGGGTAGATCGAAAATAGTTTCTCTTGCTTGGCGTCCGGTGCTGTGGATTTGCTGGTCCCGCAAAGCTTAATGGTGTCGGGGATATCCTTGTACTCGTAAAGGCCGTCTTCCAAAAGGATATACGCATGGTTGGGGGCAAAGACATTAAGCCCCCTCATAAATTCTCCTGCTCGAACGCAGGCTTGTTCTTCCCAAGTAATGCCCCCATCTTTAGTGCCACAAATTTCGGAATACCCGCTCGCCAAGCCGTGAAGTGAATCCGCAAATCCAATCTCGGTGACGCCCGCGGACAATTGTTGGGCTCAGGATTGGCCTCCGTCTATCGTGTGATAAACACTGCTTTTGTTGCTCATCCATCCTTCCTTAACGCTTGTGAAGCTCAATTGCTCTGCGTATTGAAGCCCTGGAAACTCTTTGCCGGTCCATTGCTGCAGGTCATAGGTATTCCCAAAAACAGTGGTGCTGTTGGGCCAGAGAATTTGATTTGAGCCAATAAAATAAACGGTGTCTCCTCCCGGAGATTCGAAGTCTTCAATGAGCGAGACAAACCACGGCATTTGAATTTCAGCCCAAGTTTGTCTCTAATTTTTGGTCAAAAAAAGGTTTTCATAATGCGCTGCTACTACTGCTACACTGTCGTTTATCCTTTCGAGTGCTGTGGTGCTAGGGTTACCTCCAAATCCAAAAAATTGAGTGTCCCAATGCGCCCCTCCGTCGCTCGTTTTCCATATCTTTTGATCGCTCAAAGCCCAGCCGTGTTGGGGGTCTAAAAATTGCATTTTTCTAAATGGTTCCGGTACTTCATTCATCGACTTTTGCCAAAAAAAACGGTGCGTTCACCGCGATCTTTTTAAGCGTGGTATATTCTTGCGGCAGGCAATCGGATTTTGCTTTTAAATAAACGGTATGGCACCCGGGGTTTACGAAAGTATGGGTCGGGTGTGATTCTGTAGAGCTTTCCCCGTCGCCAAAATCCCAGAAATAGGTGTCCGACTCTTTCGACAGGTTGGTAAAATAATAGGTCATGTTTTCACAGGAATAGTCGAACGCAGGGCGGGGCCAGGGGCAGAGCAAGGAATCGCAGTCAAGCGTAAATGTCGGGTTGAGGTGCTGGTAAATCATGCCAGAAGAATCCCTCAGGCAGATCAATTGCCCATATCTGCACGAACAAAGAGGGTGTTGCTTAAATTCGGGAGCAACTTAAAACTGTTCCATGTTTCCCCACAGAGCAAGGTGTCGCCCGTTTAGCGCAAGGAGCTGTTCATGTAGGTTGGGCAATCGAACGGGTTGCAAATGTAGATGGAACCATATTCAATGCCGGGCGTAGGAAAAAGGGGCAAACTACGCCTGTATGCCGGCACAAGTAAAAAAGGACAAAAGAATACTTGATATTTCATCTTGAAAATTGGAATGGGAGATGAGAAAACTCTAAAATCTGTTGCATTTGAAACTTGAATCCGCCTCTTCCATTGCTCCTCAGTATACAAGGCATGAAGGATATAGTGAAATGTCCTCCATAATGGCAGTTTTAGTTTGGGGCCACGAATGCCAACCCACAGGTCTTCCTTAAGATCATGGCGTTATCAAGCAGGTACTGCCTGCAAGCAATTTTTCTACGGATAAACAAAATATATTCAGAATAAAAATGTATTTTATTGCAAATTGACATTTTTTTTTCTAAAAAAAAATTAAAAGGAGTGAATTGTGCAACTATTCTCCAGAATTTTATAACATTTGAGCAGTTGCTTACTAGCAACTTTGCAGATCATTCACGAATTAATCTTGATCATGAAAAACAAATTTATACTCATTGTAGTTGCGATCGTACTGTCTTTTGCACCAAAAGGTGTTTTTGGCCAGGCGCCTGACCTGGGAGTTGCTTCCACTTTTGCATTGTTTACTGCTGCTGGTGCATTTAACGGCGATCCTGCAACCAGTGTGGTAGGCGATATTGGTACGAATGTGGGCGCCTTCACCCCTCCTGGATTTTTAGTTGGAAATATCCACGTGGCAGACCCTGTCTCCGCACAAGCGGCCGCGGATGTGGCTATTGCATACAGCCAACTGGCCGGGCTTACTTGTGCCCAGGTCTTAGCGACCCCGTTTGGTAATAACCAAACCCTTACCCCTAAAATTTACTGTATAGGAAGTGCTGCAGTATTAAATGCAAATTTAACCTTGGATGGAGGAGGTAATCCGGGGGCTATCTTTATTTTCCAGATAAACGGTGCCCTGAGTACCAACTCACTCTCCAACATTTTGCTGACCAATGGCGCCAGCTTATGCAATGTGTATTGGCAAGTAAATGGCGCATTTAATCACAATGGCCAACTTTTCCAAGGTACTGTTATTGCCGCAGGAGCGATCAACTTGGGCACTGGGGCGAGATTAAACGGCAGAGGGCTTTCCACTATGGGTGCTATTTCGACCAGTGCAAACATAGTTACATTGCCTAGCGCCTGTCTCTGTGACCTGACGGTGACTTGCCCGAATCCTTCCGGTGGCACCTTCCAATGCCCCAGCAATATCCCGGTGGGCCTGCCATCCGACGTAACGGTGAATACTTCCTGTGGAACCCCTACTGTGACCATCACCCAAACCTCCACCGGGGCTGGCTGTGTCAATTCTCCTTTTGTATTGACCCGGACCTATCTAGTGACCGATCAAGGCGGACATTCAACGACTTGTGTGGTGACTTATACTGCTATTGATCAGAACGCGCCGACCATCACCTGCCCGGCTGCAGCCACGGCGCAATGCACCAGCCAGGTTCCAGCGGTC
>CAZPTQ010000068.1:0-10549 GCA_964589365.1 uncultured Saprospiraceae bacterium | reverse complement strand
ATCGGTATACAATAACCCGGACCTACCGGGCCACAGACGCCTGCGGCAACTCGGCTATCTGTGCTCAGACAATCACCGTGTTCGACAATACGGTTCCTGTCATCACCTGCCCGGCTGCAGCCACGGCGCAATGCACCAGCCAGGTTCCAGCGGTCAGCCTCACAGCGCCCACCGCCTCTGACAACTGCGGGGGTGCGGTTACGATTTCCTTCGTCAGTGATGTGATAACCAACCAGACCTGCGCCAATCGGTATACAATAACCCGGACCTACCGGGCCACAGACGCCTGCGGCAACTCGGCGACCTGTCCTCAGATAATCACCGTGTTCGACAATACGGTTCCTACCATCACCTGCCCGGCTCCGGTCACCGTACAATGCGCCAGCCTGGTGCCAGCGGTTAATACCGCGTCTCCTACCGCTACAGACAATTGTGGGGGTGCGGTTACAATCACATTCGTCAGTGATGTCATAACGAATCAGACCTGTGCTGATCGCTTTACCGTCACCCGGACCTACCGGGCCACAGACGCCTGCGGCAACTCGGCGACCTGTCCTCAGATCATTACTGTATTTGACAATACTCCACCCGTTTTTATTAACCCGCCTGCAAATGTCACAGTCGAATGTTTCTTGATACCACCCGTACCGCCAAACCCAACAGCATCAGATAATTGTGCAGGGGCCGTTACCGTAATATTTCTAGGGGAAATTCAATCCCCCGGCGTCTGCCCTGTTGTTTATACCCTGACCCGCACCTGGCGCGCAACCGATGTTTGCGGCAATTCATCCACCGTATCACAGGTGGTGACCGTGATTGATACTTATGCGCCCCAATTCATCGAAAATGCATTGGATGTGATACTGGAATGCGATTTAACTACGAACCAGGATTCCTTCCAAAACTGGCTGAACAACCAGGGAGGCGCTTTAGTGAACGATTGCAGCACGGTCACCTGGACATTTATGGACAGCCCGTTCTTTCTCATGCCCTCTACCTGTGGAGGCACTTCCCAAAGGTTTATCCGCTTTATCGCGACAGACGAATGTGGCAATTCCGCTTTTCAGGATGCAGGTTTTACCATAGTAGACCTGACGCCGCCAACCTTCACCATTCTACCCCAAAACTTAAATCTTGAATGTTGGACAGGAGAAGAAGGCGATGCGTTTTTGCCCGAATTTCTTGAGAATTTTGAAGTGAGCGACGACTGCGGTGAAGTTTTCACACAGGTTGTCTTCATTTCCCAAACGGAGGGTTGTGGCAACACCTTTAGGCGTGTTTATGAGTTCCGTGCAACAGACGAGTGCGGTAATACGAATTATGTGACCGCTACATTCGCCATGGTTGATTCTTTACCGCCGGTCATAGTTTCCTGTCCGGAAGGCAATGTGTTGCTGACTTGCGAGTACGACATTCCTGCTCCCGATACGGCAGGCGTGGTAGCCTGGGACAACTGCGGTACGGTTAAGATAACAGTGGAAAGCATTTTCTCTGTCGGCGTAGGCTGTGGTTACTGGCCAATGACGAAATCTTATACCTACGCTGCAACCGATGAATGTGGGAATGTATCCTACTGCTATCAGTCTTTCCAGGTAGTGGATACTATTCCACCTGTCTACACCGGCCCGGACACCATTTACGTATTATGTGTGGACGATTTGCCCGGATTGGGTGAAGTTGCGGACATCATTACTCCCTTGGTGATAGACAATTGTTACAACGTAATATGTGTATACGAGGGTGTGGATTCAACTGGGGTCAATTCGGTCACCTTTTGCATAAAAGTCAAAGACCTTTGTGTGAACTGGTCCGACAAATTTATAGTGACCTTTATTGCTACGGGCGGTTGTAAACCGCTATGCACGGCTCCCCAGACAACTTGGGGCAATACCGCAGGCATGATCAATGGAATGTCCACCACCGAGGCCATTCAGCAATTAATAAACAAAAATGGTCCTGTTACTGCGGGAAAACTGGGCAAAACAATTGAGGTAAGCAGCTCAACCTGTATGCAGAATATGCTATCCATTGGTGGGCATACGAGCCAATTAGGCCACGGTAACTTTGAATTCGGCGCATTCAACGACTGCCTAACGTCTTCTTCCTTGCTCAATACCGATGGTACGCTGAAGAATAAACTGGTCTCGAACGTGCTAGCAATGCAGCTGAATATCTGGTATAACCGGGAATTCAATGACCGCGATCTTGGCGTACAAGCACTTTCCAGCATACCGCTTTGCCTGATAGACCCTGTTGTTATGAGCAAATTGGAAGAAAATCATTTCAGCGTACAAGGCTTGCTTAATTTGTCGAACGACTATCTCGCTGGCGTGGGATTCTTCCTGCCTGGTTTTGGTAATCTTATCAACGAGGCGCTTGATCAGGTGAACAATTACTGGCGGAATTGTCAGACAAACGACCCTTGCGCCACCAGTATCCTTGTGGCTGGCAGCCTGAAGACAGAATCGCAGGACGGCCTGGAAGAGGGACGTGTGCGTTTGGATGGCTCATACAATGCCAGCCCATTGCCAAACCAATATGAATATTCCAATGCTGCAGGCTTTTATGAATTTTCGAATGCGATACCATATTCCAGCAACTACCGGGTGATCCCCACTTCGGAAAACAAAGGGCACTTGAACGGGGTTACGACTTATGATCTCGTGTTGCTTTCAAAGCATATTCTGGGAATAGAGCCACTCTCTTCACCCTATAAAATGATCGCCGCAGATGCAAACAGATCGGGCAGTATTACCACATTCGATATCGTAGAATTGCGCAAATTGATTTTGGGCCTTTATGAGGAACTGCCGCAAAACACGGCCTGGCGCTTCGTGGATAAATCCTACGTATTTCCTACGCCTGAAAACCCTTTTTTCCCGGATTTCCCGGAGTATAGAACGGTAGGGCAAGAGCTCCAGAATGAGCAAGACTTCGTATCTATAAAGATTGGGGATCTCAATAATAGCGCGCAGGCAAACAACCTCATGCCGATCACTGATCGCGCAGTTGGTGTCCTGTTGTTTGATTTGGATGATCGTGTCGTGACACCCGGAGAAATCTTCGAAGTGAAGATGACTGCGGACCAAAAAGTGCAGTGCTTCCAGTTTACGCTCAACACCGCAGCGCTTGAAGTGCTCGAGATATCGGGTGAAGGAATGAGCGAGGCCAACTTCGCTGTATTTGCTGCTGCCGGCCAGTCTTTTGGTAAAACGGGAGCCTTGACCACTTCCTGGAATTTATCAGAAGGCACCACCGCCGAGATAGCGTCTTTTACCTTGAAATGCCGTGCAACCCAATCGGGCAGACTACGTGACATGCTGGGCATAAGCAGCCGTTTCACGAGAGCAGAGGCTTACCTGAACAATGATAAGGTTGCTGCCAGGCCCTTGGATGTGGCGCTCCGTTTTCACGATGAAGGCACAGCAAGCATCAGCGGCCTCGGGTTTGAACTTTATCCGAATGTGCCGAACCCGTTTGTAGACAAGACAACGATCGCTTTTAACCTGCCGGAAGCAGCACAGGCGACGCTCACGGTGTATGATGAAACCGGTCGGCTGGTCTTTAGGCAAAAGGGAGATTTTGCAAAGGGCTACAATTTCTTTGTCCTCGAAGGCCAACTTGTTCATACCAATGGTATCCTGCTGTATAAAGTAGAGACTGCCACGGACATGGCCACCGGCAAAATGATTCAGACAAAATAAGGCACAAGCGGGAAAACGTCGCCCTGCTTTTTGCAACGTGTGTCGAGAATGATGTTAGCAGAAACCAGAGTGCTGACACACTGGGAGCAGGGGGGGCAGGTTCGAATCCTGGTATCCCGACAGAGAGGCCACCATTTGGTGGCCTCTCTTTATTTGTGGGATGTAGCGCGGCCCGATTCCAATGTATCTGGTGTTTTGCCTCAACATTTCCAAACAGGCTATTTGGGCATATCTTTGCCGAGCCCACGCAGGTTTTCTGAAATGCAAAGCCCTCGAAGGATTATCGCTTACCATGTAAAGTTTCCGACTTGCATGGTGATCTCCCCGCCGCGGCGGTGGGGAGATCACCACGCGAGGCTGTGCAGCGGGGTGGGAAAGGGTAGGAATCGCGCGGCAAAGATGGAACCGTGCACTATCAAGCTACTGCGCCGATCAGTGGTCAAAACCGCCGTAACTTTCGCAAATTCCCCATCAGCTACACTAATCCATGCTGAAAGCCTTACTCATAGACGATGAACTCAAAGCCCGCCAAAGCCTAGCCCGGCTTATTGGTTCTTATGTGCCTGAAATAACCGATGTCCGGCAGGCCTCAAGTGCCGAAGCCGCATTGCCGCTCATTGCATCTTTTCGTCCCGAACTCCTTTTTCTCGATATCTTAATGCCCGGAATGGGCGGTTTTGAATTGTTGAATGCATTGCCAAAATGGGAATTCGATGTGATTTTTACCACAGCGCACGACCACTTCGCTATTCAGGCGATCCGTTTCAGTGCACTCGATTATTTACTCAAACCCATTGATCCTGAAGAATTGCAAGAAGCGGTACAACGGCATCTTAGTCGCAGGCACAGGATATCTGAAGGGCGATTAGGGGAAGGCCATGAGCATACAGGCCAGCTTCAAATTTTATTGCAAAACCTGAAAACAGGCTCTTCCAGCAGCCTGGCGGTATCCACTTCAGAAGGCATTCATGTGCTAAACTTTGAAGACATTGTCCGTTGCGAAGCAGATCGCAACTATACCTTATTCCATCTCCTGGGGAAGCGAGCCTTGCTAGTTTCCAAGACCTTGAAAGAATTTGATGAGTTGTTGGCGGGAAAGGGCTTTTTGAGAATTCACAAATCGCACCTCGTGAACATGAAGTTTGTGGAAAGATTATCCGGCAGGGGTTTGCTGTATTTGAAGGACGGCACCGAATTGGAAGTCGCAAAACGCAGAAAAGCAACTGTCCTGGAGATGATTCAGCAGTATTAAAATTACACGAGTGTATAAGGCCCTTCATTTTCTCCTGGCTATCGGCTGCTTGCTGGCAGGCAAGCCATCCCTTGGCGCTCAGCATAGCTGGCGTTTCCTAAGCTTGTCAGAAAAAGAAGGATTGCCGGTAAAAGAACTTTTTGACCTTAGTTCCACTGAAAATGGTATGCTTTGGATGGCCAGCCTGTATGGATTGGTCAAATTTGATGGCGAAACTTTTGAAGTGTTGAACCACAACCCGTTGGATTCAACATCGATAACCTTTGGGCGACTATTGTTGGTAAAAAAAAGCAGGTTCAATGGAGGGATGCTTTGGCTCGGCAGCGCAACTGGAGGTCTGTGTCAATTCGAAATACGCACAGAAAAGGCTCGAACTTTTCTTCATGATTCGGATAAGAGCGGTTGTATCGGCGGCAATTATATTGCTGGAATTTTGGAAAATGATTCTGGGGGCGTTTGGGTTGGAACTGACAATTTTACTTTGAATTACCTGCCGCCGGGAAGTCGTAATTTCCAAAAATGGCAGCCCCCGCTTCCTAAGGGGGTTCACTCTACGATAGAGGCAGGATTATTGGGAGAGATTGTTCAAGATACCCGGGACAAAAATCGGATATGGATAGGATCCCGTTTTGGCATTTACAACTTCGATATTCGTACCAAAACCTTTAAATTACATCCGTTTACAAATCCTTTTACATACTTCTATATCCCCAGCTCGGTTCCGCTATGGCAGGATGAAACTGGTTTGATATGGACTACATGCCACAGATTTGGTTTACTTCGGTACGATCCGGTTGTTCACCATTGGGCAACCTGGAAAACGGATGCCAATCAGATCAACCGAAATGGAATCAATCAGATTTTTCCATTAGACGACAGTCTGTTGCTGTGCACAACTCCGAATGCCGGCCTTTGGCTTTTCAACCGCAAAAGCACCACACTCAAGGTACTTAACCAGCAGAATACGCCTGGTTTGCCAGATGCTGAATTGAGATCCGCTTTTAAAAATGAAGAAGGGGATATCTGGCTGGCAACTATGGCAGGGCTGATCAGAATTACCCGACAGCCGCAACCGATTAAACTTTTTTTGTTCCCGGACAAGTTTCCATCTTTGCAAAAAAACAATTGGCAACGGGCTTACGCACTTTCTCCCGATAGAACCAAGCTATATATGGGCACTTTGCGGGGCGATGGCTTATTAATCTTTGACTGGAAAAATAAGCAGATGGAAATCGTTCGGTATCAATCCACCACAAAGGCCACCGGTTGGGATATTTGGCTTGATGACCTTTGTTTTGACCCAGATAGCAACCTTTGGATTGGCTCGGAAGCCGGGTTGTTGCGTTTTGACAGGGCATCGCGACACATCTATCCTGTTTTTCCACTTGGTAAAGACTCTCTGGCATTTCAAGGCCACCATGTTGCGTCTATTGCCACTGATGCACATGGCAAGTTGTGGATAGGAACCCTTACTGCGGGACTTTTTTGTTTCGATCGGATAAATGGTCAATTGATTCCATTTCAAACCCCTGAAGGTCAATCAATGACCTTTTTGAAACACGAACGGATAAAGAAGGTCTTTCTTGACAGAAATGAGCTGCTTTGGATAGGAACCGAAAACCAGTTGTATCGGTACAATCTTACGCTACAATCCTTATTGCCGCCTCTGAAGAGCAGCGTGATCCCGAAAAACATTAATGATATTGATCAGGATTCAGCGGGCACTATCTGGATTTCCACTTATGGTGCCGGGCTGTTTCGCTACAAACCAAAAGCCGAATCACTTGATTTTATTAATAACCCGAGTCCGCCAGGTGCAAATTGGATGTATGAGCTGATAGTTGATCACAACGGCACAATATGGATAGGCACTGATGCCGGCCTGTCCAATTACAGGCCAAAAGCAGGAGAATTTACCAATTTCGGCACGAAGGACGGAGTAGATCTGGTCCTGAAAGGGGCATTGATCCAGCTTCCTGATGGGACAATCATCAACGGTAGCAGTCAGGGATTCCATTTATTCCAACCAAATGCATGGAACCAAAGCAATCACCCACCCAAACCATACCTGAAAATCTTGTCGGTATTCGGTGAAAAAATAGTAGCCCATACGGGAGATTTTGTAGCCCTGGAACAGCACCAAAACAGTTTTAGCATTGAATTCAGTGCGATAAATTTCAATTTGTATCCACAAACAAACTTTGCCTATCGTTTAGAAGGACAAGAAAATGACTGGGTAGAATCGGGTGACCGACGCTTTGTTACTTATACCAACCTTTCGCCAGGGAAATACACCTTTTATTTAAAATCTATAGACAAACAAGGGGATTGGTCTGCACCGGTTCGATTGTTGGATATAAACATACCACCTGCTTTTTACCAGACTTTTTGGTTTAAGAGTCTGGTTTTCATATCGTTCTTCCTCTTGCTATGGTCTATTTATTTGTTGCGGGTAAAACAAATAAGACGACAAGAGCAATGGAAAATATCCCTGGACCATCAATTAGCGGATTTGGAAATGCAGGCCTTAAGGGCACAGATGAACCCTCATTTTTTGCACAATAGCCTCAATGCTATTAATTGGTTCATTCTTGAAGAAAAGCCGGAACAAGCTTCCAAATACCTTGTAAAATTCTCCCGACTAATGCGTCTCGTGCTAAGCAATAGTCGCCTTAAGAAAATAAGCCTGGCACAAGAATTAGAAGCCTTGCATTTATATGTGTCTTTGGAGCAAATCCGATTGGAAAATTCTTTCCTTTTTAGTTTAGAAATATCGGATGACATTGACAGCGAAGAAATCAAAATCCCCCCTCTTTTACTCCAGCCTTATATCGAAAATGCAATCTGGCACGGCTTAATGAACAAAAAAGATGCCCCCGGTCAGCTTAGAATCCGGCTTTGGCTGGAAAAGGACTGTTTGATTTGTACCATCGAAGACAACGGAATTGGTCGGCAGGCCGCTGCAAAAATTAAAGAAGCAACGCTGGCGCCTGCTCCCTCGCAGGCAATGGAGATCACAGCAAAACGACTTGACCTACTGGAACGCACCGGAAGTGCGAAGGCTCAGATACAGATTTTTGATCTGGAAAACGATCAGGCTGAGGCTACAGGGACTAAAGTTCAACTACAAATTACCGTTGGATAATTGGTTTTACCCGGCTGATAAATGTTCGCCTGAATTACCGTGTCAAAGCGCGTATTTAGCATGAATATTTTCCTGTCAGCAAAGGATTGCTGGCGCATTTATCAACTATAAAAAGAAATAACCCATGAAAAAATGGCCGGGAATCTGCTTCGTTTTTATTCAACCAGCGATCCTTTTTTTGTTGCACGCTAACCCATGCTTCGCTCAAATTGCCAATAATCCGCCAGATTTCTGGCAACCCACGAATGGCCCCCAAGGTGGACTATTCCGCGATATCACGAGCAATCAAACGACTGGCAATACTTATCTGGTAACCCATTGGAACATCCTGAAAGGCAATGGTTTGGGAAGCAATATTTTCATTTCACCGGATGGTGGCAATACCTGGAATGAAATTGATAGCGGACTAAACAGGCAACCTGTATACGGCCTCGCCCATTCGTCTGTAAATGCAAAACTCCTTATATCTGTGATGAGTTCAGCCAGTCCACTGTCGCCAGCAAACCCGACTAAAATCTATTTTTCATCTGATAATGGCGGCATGTGGACTGCAATGGACAGCAGTTGGTTCGCCGGTGACCTGCCACCCTTAAATATGCTGTTTAACAGCACATCAGATACCATTTTTGCGGGTCAAAAGAAAAACGGGATTAGCTACTCCACCACGAATGGAGCCACATGGCTCTATATGAATACAGGAATTACGAATAAGAATATTACGGATATTGAATATGGTTATCAAGGCAAATTGTATGCGTGTACAGATAGTGTGTCAGGAAATGGAGGAAAAGTATTTGTCAAAAACGGAACAATTTGGAGCAATATAAGTACCGGTTTGCCCAATACCAGGATGAACGATTTGTATTATGATGCTGCTACTTCAACAATGTATGTAGGAACAGCAAATTTTCAAGCTGGAACCGGTTCTATCTATAAATCAGTCACCGGAGGAGCTTGGACAAAAATAAATGGTTACCCAGGAATAGAAGTGACCGAAATTAATACCACAGCAAACGGGGATCCAATTGTCAGGGTCTTCAAACAAGGCGTCTGGAGGTATACAAACGGTATGTGGATTGCCGTAAACACAAATCTCGATGCACTTCGCACCACAGCATTTACACGGGATGTTTCGGGAAACATATTATTGACTACAAATGCAGGAATATGGAAATTTAATGATTTAAACAATTCCTGGTCCTATTTTACAAACGGAATCAAAAATGCCCAGGGCCGTTCTATGGCATTTAGTCAAAATGGCGATTTAATTGTAGGCACAGACAATGGGATGTATAAATCCCCGGATGGAGGGAATACCTGGACCCATACCGGTCTAACAGATACCGTTATGATGTCAACCTTCCTGTATGCCCCGGATGGAAGACTGTTTGCTGGTAGTACAGACAATACCGCCTCCCATGTTTTTACTTCTTCCGATAATGGCTCATCCTGGAAAATAGAAGAACAAGGATTTTCAAGTTTACGAACCGCTGATTTCGCTTCCAACAGTCAAGGAAAATTATTCGCAGGAACCGGATGGCAGCGACCCATACATTCCTCCACAGACGGAATCAATTGGAATGGCCCGGTTTGGTCCTCATTAGGATTCTCTGCCAATACCGTTGTCATAGCAGTTGCCATAGATTCCAGTGATAAAATATTTGTCGGTACAGAATCTCAAGGAGTGCTCCGATCAGTCAACAATGGCGCTACTTACCAATGGGTTGGACTATCGGGTGGCGATGTGACGGACATACAAATCAGTCCAAATCAGGATGTTTTCGTTGCGCATGATGCTTTTACAGGAGGCGGAAATGGCGGATTATACCGTTCTACAAATGGGGGTAATTCCTGGAGCGCTAATCTAATGCCTTCACACGGGCTTACAAACTGCATTTTCATTGCAAGCGCCGACAGTATTTATGTCGGGACATCAAAAGGGGTTTGGTTTAGTGCAAATGCCGGAAATACATGGTTTTTGTTGAATACGGGGCTAAATCCGGGTAACCTTGTCATTCATACGCTGGAACTTTCACCCGATGGCTATTTATATGCCGGTACGGCCGGTGCTGGAGTATACAGAAGTGCAAATAAGATAAAAAAAGTGCCGGTAATGGCTGATTTTGCCGCTCTCCCAGGTTCCGGATGTTCACCTTTAATGGTCCAATTTGAAAACAACTCAACAGGAGGGTCATTAGAATACGAATGGACATTTGTTGGGGGCATGCCAGGTACCTCAAACTTGCAAAACCCAGGAGTCTTGTTCAGCCTGCCGGGTGACCACCTTGTTACTTTGAATGTAGTAACCAGTGATTCTACCTATAGTTATTCTAAAATAATAACCGTGTTGCCTGCCGCAAGTTCCAGCAAGCAGGCAAGTATTTGTGATGGGCAGAGTTACCTGTTCAACGGGCAAAACCTCAGCCTGCCAGGCACTTACACGGCTAA
>CAZPTQ010000067.1:0-24790 GCA_964589365.1 uncultured Saprospiraceae bacterium | reverse complement strand
GGCGGCAAAAGAATGGCATCAAATTGGGAAGTTATTTTGACACCGTTCCTAAGGAGGTAAAACCGTTTTTATTCTTTGTCAAAACGCATCTCCTGGATGCTAATGTTGGCGCCACTGACCTTTAGATAAAGATACACGCGGTAAGTTCCAGTTGTGGCGGTCAGGTTGCCAATGCAATACTGATCGCTGTTTTCGCGGCTCTGACCTTTGTGTACTTGGGCAAATGCCTTGGGCTTGGCGGAATCAAAAAATCCTTTGAGGACTTCAGCGGCTTTGGTTTTTGAATAAACTTGTTCTTTGTCCTGAATGGAAATTTCCACGTTGTCGGCAAAATATTTCGACAGTCCGGCTACATCACCGGTGCTCAAGGCTGTGGAGATAGCTTCCAGTGCAGGATTGCCCTGCGTGTTGTAGGCAAAAACAAAGCTCGGGGTTAAAAGGAGAACGAAAATCAGATTCTTCATTGTGAAGCAGGTTTGTTAGTTTGTCCGTGTTTGCGAACGTTTGCAGTTTTAAACGTTACGATGTTACAAAGTAACTGCCAAAACAGATTTGTATTGTAAACACGAAGTTAACCCTGACTTCAAGCCCAACCATGATTTTGCCTGTTAAAGTTTTAGAACTTTAACGCTTGTCGCTTTGCCGCCCCTTTCGAGTCGGAGAAAATATATCCCAGCGGGCCACTCAAGGGTAGGTAAAGAAAGGACGGCTGAGCCTTCAGAAAGATTTTGCCGGGTTGACCACACTGCTTTCCCGGAAATATCAAAGGCTTCAACCTTATATTCAGCTGCTTCAGGGTTTTCAAAGTTAATCACTGATTCAGACAGTACAGGGTTTGGGAAAACCGCCAATTTGGGCAAGCGTCCTCCAAGGTCTTCTACTGCGGAACTGAATTCGGTGAGTTTTACAGAACTGAATCCGGCTCCATCGCCACCCGTGCCTCCATTGCCGTTCACCCCGTTGCCTGCGGCATACAAGGTCACACTGCCTGTGCCGGTTGGAGGGGCGGTCCATTTTACGTTGAACATATTGGAACTGGAAATATTGTCGTGCTCGGCATAGGTTCGTCCGCCGGGGATGGTGGCGATTTTATAGTTGTTTGGGTTCATATCCGAGAATCCATCCAGGTCACTGTTGCTGCTGTCGCGCAGGCCGATCATCTGGAAGCCGTAACCTACGAGGTTTGGGCCAGTAGCCGAGATGGTGGCACGCGCTGTGTATTTATAGCCTGGAATGTACTGCGTGACCGGGTTATTAGAAGAGTCCAGCACGCTGACAGCTACACTGGCTACGATGGGGCCTGTGTTGTGGCAATTCATACAAGTAACTACTTGGCCGCCCTGCATTTCATCGCCGGGAGCGCCGGTATTGCCCCGTTGAGATTGAGAGGCGCGACCGTTTTTGTTGCCAAGCAACATTAGGGTGGAAAATATTCCAAGAAAAATAAAAATAAAGATGCGGAGCATAGGATGTGAGAGCGGTGAGAAAGTGAGCGCGGTGAGAAAGTGAGAAGTCCCCAGTTGTGTTTTTTCGGCGGGCGAATGCGCCCTATGACAAAAGTTTAGGGCAAAGGTTGAATGTTGTTCCCGATTGAAATGTCCGTTTTCATCAAACAGATGGAAAATTTCTACGAACAGCATATATGTATTGCACAAAAATTGACTGGAGTTTAACTGCAAGACCGTTTACTTTGTACGAATATTCAAACCCAGACTTTCCCTATGCTACCCAAAAATTTTGTAAGCGCCTACCTCCCTTTTGCCCAAGAGGCTCAAGCCGCCACAGGCATTCACGCCGCTGCCATTTTGGCCCAAGCCGCCCTCGAAAGTGGCTGGGGCGACCGTGCCGTTGGCAATATGTTTTTTGGAATAAAAGACACGGCGAAAGGCAAAACGGGCAAAGGCCAGCTGCTCGTGACAACCGAATACCTAAAAAGCCCTGACCAAAAGCACTTGTTCCCGGAAGTGATCTCCGTGACCTGGAACGAGCGGCGAAAACGCTGGAAGTACGTCGTGAAAGATTGGTTCCGAAAGTACGACAGCCCGGCGGGGAGTTTCAAAGACCATGCTCAGTTTTTCCTGCAAAACCAACGCTATGCCGCGGCCATGGCGAATGCTGCCGACCCGATCCGGTTTTTGCAGGAAGTGGCAAAAGCTGGCTACGCCACAGCACCGGACTATGCCAAAATACTCACCCAACTGGTGAAAATGATTCAGCGACACACGCCGAGCGATCTGGAGTCATTTGAGCCGGGAGAAACGGAATTGATTGAACTGCCGGGTGAGGAGGATTTGTGGGAGTATGTGGGGCATGAAACGGAGGTGTGAAAAGTAGGGCGGGGAGATTTCCGCCTCGCGTGGTGTTCTCCCTGCCGGCCGGTGTCTTTTGACCCGGCGCCACTAAAGTGAGTGGCCATGACAAGCGAACCGCCAGATGGAACTGATTTTTTCATAAATGTAAGATTATGGTTTTCACTTTCGTTCGAGCGACTCGGGTAGCGGGCGCCGGGTCAATACCTGTCCCGGCCTAAGTCGGGAAGACTCTGGCGCGGCGGGAAGAACACCCTGCGAGGCGGAGTCACCATTTCTGACCTGTCGGGTCGACAAATCAACCGGTATATCATCCCGATGGAGGTGTTATTGATATTTCTTTATTGCCAATTGGCACCTATTCAGTGGTTGCTACAACACCCTTAGGGAAGATCTATTCGAATACAGTCAATATTCAAAAGTAGCTGTTGGAGTTAAGAGGCTGTCTCAGAAGTTCATCTGTGTTTATAAGGGTTGATGATTTATACTCGGGAATTGGCAGTTTTTATTGCCGAATCGAGCGCAAATAGGATCTCAATAAAGCACAACCGGTAATTCATATTGACGGCTCCCGTCTTTGGGGCTGGATTCAAACAGAATTAATAGTAAGGTTGAATTCGCACGTTCTTTTTGCACGTCGACCGTAAACCTGAAGTTACCCCATTCCGGAGCGCCTGCATCCGTCATCTCAAAACCTTTTTTCAGCTCCCGGTGGCCATCCTCTACGACCCAGCTAAAACTTGCTTCAAAAATTTGGCCCTTGCCTTGCAGCAGGAAAGTATGCTCCCCAGTTTTTTCCACCCGTACTTCCTTGAACCGTTCATTGGAATAAATTTTAGTGCCCGGCAAGGGTAAGACTGGTTTCTCCAGAGGTTTTTTCCGAACCGGTTCGGTTTGTAGCATTACGGTATCCCGGTCAGCAGTTTCTGCTTTTTGCGGCTCATTACCGGTGCATCCTGCCAATGTAATTGCTAATAGAAAAAAGCGGAACTTCATACTTTTGGTAAATTTATGCCGAAGGTAACAGAACCTATCCATCCAACAATTGTGAGGGCGATATAACGCCCCGGGCCGCAAGCGCAGCCCAGGGTGTTTTTTATCGGTTATTGTTTTGTGATTGACCAAGTAGAACCGTCGTGTTTGTAAGGGCCCATGGCAAAGCTTTCGTGAGCGGGGTTATAATGGGAAGCGGGATCGGCGGCCGACCTTAAGACTAATCGCTTTTGAGGATTGTTGTTGTCAATAAAAAACTTCATGGCATTGCTTCCGCCTCGCGTGGTGTTCTTCCCGCCGCGCCGGTGTCTTTTGACCCGGAGCCACTAAAGTGAGTGGCCATGACAAGCTAACTGCCAGATTGAACTGATCTTTTCAGAAATGTAAAATTATGGTTTTCACTATCGTTCGAGCGACTCGGGTAGCAGGCTCCGGGTCAAAAGACACCGGCGCGGCGGGAAGAACACATGCGCGGCGGAATTTATTTAACCAAATTATATTTATCCATGCAACAAAGCCCCCTTATTCCCAGGGCAGACGCATTAAAACGGGAGCATTTTTTCTCGATAGGAGTCTGACATAGCACATTTGTTTCGTTTTCTATTGACGCTTATTTTTTTTGGATCGGCTTTTATAAGATTCAAGGCAATTTTTCGAATGGTGGAGAAATTTTGTGCGGCATTTCGAATACGTTTGCGACTATCATCTTCTCCGAATTGAACATCCAGCGACCAGTGTAATTGATTTTCTATATTCCAATGAGATCGAACCATCTGATTGAACTGTGAAGCATTGCCGATTAAACTACTGATATAATAGCGTGTTTCTTTTTCGAGGATATTGGTTTCTGTTTTATACTGCCCTAAACACACTTGCAATTCACTGCACCAGGCATGAAGAATATGAACTGCACCTTTTCCTCCTTCGGATCGTCGTGTTAGTTGTTCCTTAATAGTAGCGCTTCGGCTTATTCCCTTGCCATCCAGATGGATCATTACGAGGGTCTTCCAAAGATGAAAATGATTCAATCAAACTCCGGTAAACGGGCAGATTCCCTTCCATGGCAAATAGATTTTTGCTTGAAAGGTACCAAGTCAACCCATTTTACCTCCCGTTTTAATGCGTCTGCCCTGCCCGGAACTCCGTTCCGGGGCGTCGAATTGTCTTCCCCTGAACGGAGTTCCGGGGTACATCACCGCACTATCAGCACCGGAATATCCACCGCGTGCCGCACCGCGCCCACCGTGGTGCCGAAGATCAAATCTTTAAACGCCCGGTGGCCGTGTGCGCCCATCACCAGCAGGTCGGCCTTTTTTTCCTTGACCAAAAGCGGGATGGCTTTTTTGGCTGAACCGAAGCCAATGAAGGCTTCGCAGGAATAGCCAAGTTCCCGCAATGCGGAAGCATATTGCTCCAAATTTTTCACGTCGGCATTGGTCTCAAGGTCCTGAATTTCACTGCCCATTACCCAGGCTCCTGCTGTTTCGACAGCATGAAAAAGGAAGTAATTGGCGGATTTGCCACCTATGTGCAGGGCGTGTTCCAAGGTTTTTTGGTCAGCAGTTGAAAAGTCCAGCGCGACGGCAATATCATGATATTCAGGTGCTTTTAGTGCTTCAATTCCTGTGAAAGCACCGTGGGGCAAATAGATTTTTGCCGATTGCGAATGTTTTACCATCAGCGGTTTAATCGTAATGTAAAACAACATCCCCAAAGAAAAAAGTAACACCGGGACTACGATAAAACGAACTGCCCAGTGCCCATCTGCCACCCATTCCAGTACGGATTCTCCCACGAGCCAGACATTGAGCGCAACAATGATTGACGCGCTCAGCCAGCCGCCCAGTTTTGCCCAAAAGCCGATGGCAAACTGCCCCATGCGCCCCTTATCGCTCACATAGTGGAGCAATGGAATGATGGCAAAACCCAATTGCATGCTCAATATGACCTGGCTCATCACCAGCATATCACCCGTAGCGTGTTCGCCCATGATCGTGACCACTAAAATAGCCGGTATCACCGCGAGCAAGCGTGTAATGATGCGCCGAAGCCAAGGTGCGATACGCAGGTCCAGATAGCCTTCCATGACGATTTGCCCGGCCAGTGTGCCCGTCACCGTACTGCTCTGCCCTGCCGCAATGAGCGCAATAGCAAACAACATGGGAGCGTAGCTTTTGCCCAACAAGGGTTCGAGCAATCGGTGCGCGTCCTGAATTTCCGACACGCCATCGTAACCGTTTTTGTAAAAAACTGCCGCCGCGAGTATCAAAATGGCCGCGTTGACAAACAACGCGAGATTGAGCGCAATAGCCGAGTCAATGATGTTGTACTTGATGGCCCGCTTGATTCCTTCAAAAGTACGGGTCACTTTTCGGGATTGCACGAGCGCGGAATGGAGGTACAAATTGTGTGGCATCACCGTCGCGCCAATGATCCCGATTGCGATGAACAGGGCCTCGGTGTTTGGGATACTCGGCACAAACCCTACTACAACTTCGCTCAAATCTGGCTTTGCCAGCAACATCTGAATCGCAAAGGCACCTCCGATAATCAATACCAAAGCCAGAATAAATGCTTCTAACTTTCTGATTCCCAGTTGCATCAGGTATAAAATTAAAAAAGCATCCAGCACACTGATGGCCATGCCCCACCAAAGCGGAATGCCAAACAGCAATTGTAGACCAATGGCCATGCCCACCACTTCGGCCAGGTCGCAGGCTGCGATGGCTATTTCAGCCAGGATATAGTTGAAGATGTTGGCTGCTGGATGGTAAAGTTCGCGGCTTGCTTGTGCAAGGTCTCGCTGCGCCACCACGCCCAACCTTGCGCACATGCTTTGCAATAACAGCGCGATGAGGTTCGACATGAGCAGTACCCACAGCAGGGAGTACCCAAAACGGCTTCCCCCTGCGAGGTCGGTGGCCCAGTTGCCGGGGTCCATATAGCCTACACTTACCAAATAAGCCGGACCCATAAAGGCAAAAAGTCGCTTAAATGCATTGCCTTTTACGTTGGTTTCTACCGTGCTGTGCACCTCGGAGAGCGATTGAGGCATCTGCCGCTCTTTATTTATTGTCTGTTTTTTTTTCATAATTCTCTGGGATTATCAATGCTTTGAAATCAAATTATTCTTACAAACAGGTTTTGGCCCACCTTTTCGCTCAATACAGCTTCGCGCTCGCCGATGCGGACTTTGGCGGATTGGTCGTAGGCGGTTCGCTCCAGCACTTCGAGTTCGGCACCGAGGCTTAGGCCGAGTTCGGCGAGGTATTGGAGGAAGCTGGGGGAATGATCGTCCACACCGGTTACGATACCACGCTGGCCGGGGGTAAGTGTGAGGAGCCGGGTTTGGGTACGGCGTATCCATTTGCCTTGGGCATCCGGGATTGGGTCGCCGTGCGGGTCGAATCGAGGATGGCCAAGGAAATCGTCGAGACGTTCGGAGAGGTGTTCGCCCTGGATGTGTTCGAGTTGTTCTGCAAAAAAGTGTACCTCATCCCAGGCGAAGCCGAGTTTATCCACCAGGAATACTTCCCAGAGTCGGTGCTTGCGGATTAGGTCTGTAGCAATTCGATTCCCAGTCTCGGAAAGCGTCACTCCGCGGTACTTTTCGTATGCGACCAATTGCTTGTCACTCAAGCGCTTGAGCATATCGGTGGCTGAGGCTGCCGAAGTGCCCATTTCTGCGGCCAATGCATTGGTGAGCACAGGGCCGGGTTCCTTTTCGGCGATCTTGAAAATGGCTTTGAGGTAGTTTTCTTCAGCGGAAGTGGTGAGGTGGGTGTTCATGATTGGGTTGGTGATTGGTGATTGAGGGGAAATTTTCAGCAAAGGTATTTTTTATTTTTAGACAAGGCTAAAAATAATTTTTATAAAAGAGCACGCCTTGTGAGGGCGTGCTCTTATGAATTTGGGGGGATGAAAAAACCCCTGCCGATGAATATCAACAGGGGTAAATAAAATTGCTATACGTGATTCCAAATTGCCGGCATTGGCTACCGATTGGTATAGGGCTGGTCATTGCCGGATCGTAACACAGCCTTCAGCCGTCAAGCTGCAACAGATTTGACAACTTTTCAAAAGTTGTCAAATCTTCCATATTTCGACCTGATCCTGATGGATATGCAGATGCCCGAAATGACCGGCACCGAGGCCACGCGCTGTATCCGGCAGCATCTTTCTGCCGACATCCCCCTCATCGCGCTGACGGCCTCGGCCACGCCGGAGGAAATCGAAAAGGCCCTGGAATCGGGCATGAATCGGCATTTGGGCAAGCCATTTAAGCCGAGGGAATTGGCGCAGGTGATTGCGGAAACGCTTGGTTGGGGCATTGTACCAGCGGCTTTAGCCGCCGGAGTACCGGATCCAGCGGCTAAAGCCGCCGGTACAATGCCCGACCTGAGCTTTCTCCGCGATTTCACCGACGGTGATGAAGCGCAGATGCAGCACTTTATCCAAAAATTTATGGAGCAGTATCCGGCGGAATTGGCCCGTTTGGAAACGGCAATACAGCAGGAAGACCGGGAGGCAATTTATCAGGCGGCGCATGGTTTCCGTCCGCAGTTGGAATTCGGGGGACTGAAAAAAGCGGCTGATCTGGCCTTCCAATTGGAACAAAATGCACGAATGGAAACAGACTTTGAAGCACGTTCCAATCTCCTGGCACAACTGAAAACAGCACTTTCGGAGTTGCCAAAGGCCGCAGATTGGTCCGTTTGATCTGACTATCCATATATCGTGGTGCAGAGCGCGTTGACGCGTCCTTCAGGGGGTTGATTTTAGGTGGGAATTTACTCGTCAGACGACTTTGAGTCGGCTGACGAGGCTGCGGCGCAGTCTGACCACTCAAAGTCGTCTGACCGCTACACCAAAATAGAAACCGAATTTTGCACAAATTAAGCGCCTCGTAGCGGCCACATCGTGTCGCCGCTACGAGGCGCTTAACCAGGGGAGCTACTGGCTTGTCAAATTTTCACCCACTTCTTGGCTCCAAAAACTGTTTGGAAAACATACAACCCTGCGGGCAAGCGGCTGATGTCTATGCCAGTTTTATCACCCTCGGTAGCTCCCGTTAAAACAGTTGTGCCCGAAGCATTTGTAATTTTAAACTCGGCAGCATCCGGCAGGCCCTCGATCAAAATGCTCGACGTGGCCGGATTCGGGAAGATGTCAAAATCTGCTGGCCCGGAAGGTTCCACCACGGCCACAGCGCCATCGTCCAGCACTTGAATATCATCCACATACAGGTTGTTCCCATAGCGGTTAATGCTTCGAAAACGCAAGAGCACTTCGTTGCCCGTGCTGTTCAGCGCCAATTTTTTGGGTTTCCATTCGTCGGGTTGCGGGTAAAAAGGAGCGGTCGTTTCAGGGGCGGTACTCAGGGCTACGCCGCCACTATAAAACAGCGTTTGCCACGTTGCCCCACAATCTTCTGAAATCTGTACGCGCAGCGAGTCGTTGTAGCCCGGGTAAGTTGTATAGGCGTAATTGAACGTCAGCGTTGCATTCATCAGGTTGGAGCAATCTAACGCGGGCAACTCTAAATCATGCACA
This sequence comes from uncultured Saprospiraceae bacterium, assembly GCA_964589365.1. Taxonomy (GTDB): domain Bacteria; phylum Bacteroidota; class Bacteroidia; order Chitinophagales; family Saprospiraceae; genus M3007. The sequence continues at coordinate 15,935 of CAZPTQ010000067.1, read as the reverse complement.
GCTCCAGCAGTAGGGTCATTGTAATTGCTCTTTGCCGCCGCGTGAAGACCGCTGGAGGACGCTAATTTAGTGTGGCCCCAAGCATATAAATTGCTAGAATTGAGCGACCAACCCTCTGGTGGGAATGCAGCCAAAGAATCAAAGTTTTCCGACAAAGGGAACACGTTCGAGGCTATGTCCACCACAAAAAACCGGCTCGAGGCGGTATCGTTGAAATTGTATCCTTCCGCTGCGCCGTTTGGCAATGTTGTGAAACAAACCAGCTCATTTTGGCCGCTCGGCACTGTGATTGCCGGCAGCTCAACCGCTGCTGAAAAAGCAGGCCGCAGAAACCCCGTCCAATTGAACGTGGACATTGTGCCGCCGGCTACACCATAATTGATGACGAGATTGTACAGCGTATCTTTCCCAAAATTGCGCAAGACAACAGAGGGCAGAACGCTCGTTCCGCAAACGTTCGCCCATGGTTTGTTCACTTTCACTATGCCAGCGTCAGTGTTTCTTTTAGGGAAATTTTTGTAAATATTAATGATAAACGTGTTGAAAGGCGTGGCGTTGGGGATGCGGATATTGCTGACAAAAAAGGCCGATATTTTTGTTTTTGGGTCAAAAAAAGCAATTGAATTGTAACCAACCATACCGCCCGTATGGGTAAGCACGACGAACGGCGCCTCCGGCGTAACGGTAAAATACTGTGTTGCCACACCGAGACCATACAACGTAGTTGATTCAAATTCAAGCAATTGGCGCATAGAAGCAGCCGAAAGCACATTGCCGCCAAACAACTCGCCGTACCAGTGGGTCATGTCTGAGCCAGTTGACAAAAGTGCTCCTGCTGCGTGGGCCTGGCTATATTCGGCAATCATGGGCGTGTTGACAATTTCGTTGGTAGCGCTCGCCCATTCGTTTGCCACCGGACCATTTGGTGTTTCAAAAGCACCTGCGAAGGTTTCGTCCATGCCGAGCGGGTCCAATATCAAATCCCGCACGTTTTGCGCCCAGGATTTTCCGGTGGCGGCCTCCATGACCATGCCCGCGAGGAGGTAGCCTGTGTTGGAGTAATCGTAGCCACGCCCGGCCTGAAACTCAGATGGGCCGATGGTTGCGAGTATTTCTCCCGGAGTCCAAAAACGGTCTTGGTCTACCCAAATGGAGTCGCTCCAAAGCGTAAAGTTGTCGTTTAAAAAATCAAAAATTCCGCTTTGGTGCGTGAGCAATTGACGGATGGTGACACCAGGGTCCACGTATGGGTAATCAGGCAGCCAGGCGCCCAATGAATCATCCAGTGAAAGCACGCCCTGTTCCTGCAATTTGAGCATCGTCACACAAACAAACAATTTGGTGTTGCTGCCGATGCCGAAGCGCATTTCTGGCAAAGCAGGCAAGCCGGGCGATGAAATACCGCTCGCGCCCTCCCAAGTGCCTTGGCCAGGAACGAAAACTGCGCCGGAAACACCCTTAAGGTTTGAAGCGGCAACGATGAGGTTCAGGGAACTTTGCAATTTCACGGCATAGGTCGAATCGAATGTTTGGGCATCGAGCACATTGGAATTGCCTATGAAAATCAGTGCAAAAAGTAAGGTGTAGAATTTTAGGCTCATTTTTAAAAATTTAAAGAGTTCGTAAATATTTTGGTTCATTTTGGCAATGCCAAATAATGTTGAGGCAAGATAGGGGTATAGCCGTTGAATGGCCAAATGTCACAATATAGCGATTGGTTTCCAAACCCTGTTTTCCCATAGGCAGCTTTGGGTTTTTGAATTGCATTTTTTGGCAAAAAAATGTCAGGGAAGGGGGCGATGTTTATGTCCCAAAACAAACGCCTCGCAAGCCCGCTCTAACATTTGGAACACCTCCTCAAACCCATCATCATCGTAATATGGATCGGGTACACCACGCTCTTGTCCGGGGTGGATATGATCCAGAATAAGCTCAACTTTGGCGCGATGCGCTTCGTTGCGGGCCTGCCGCAGCACATCGCGAAGATTATGCGTGTCCATCACAAAAATCTTGTCAAATCGCTCAAAATCATCGGCTTGAAAATGCCGTGCCCGTTGTTTTGTGATGTCAATGCCGTGTTGCCCGGCTGTCACGATAGACCGACGGTCGGGCAGTTGACCTGCATGCCAGTGCCCGGTTCCCGCGCTGTCTACTTCCCAATCGAATTCCGCTTCGCGGATTTTTTGTTGCATAATGCCCTCTGCGAGCGGGCTGCGGCAGATATTGCCGAGGCATACCATTAGGATTTTCATACTTGACAGGTAAACCTCGTAGGTTTCCAAAAACCTACGAGGTTTCACAGCGCGAATCTCCGAATTTTTCAAATCTAACAGCCCTTCTCTCTACTTTTGCCGCATGAAAAGATTCATTTTTTTCCCCGCCAAAGCTTTCCCACCTGCCAGGGCTTGGCGGGCAAGAGCCAAGGCGGGTCTCGCTTTCCTGCTGATACTCACACCCATGATCTCCGAAGCACAAATCAACTACGCGCCACTTCGCCAACCCCTCAAAACCGGCCAGTGGGAATTCCGACAAGCAAACACACCCGCCTGGAAACCCGTAAAAATCCCCGTGAGCGCACACACCGCGCTGCTGCAAAATGGCATGATCGAAGACCCCTTTTGGCGCGACAACGAGGAGAAATTACAATGGATCGAAAAGGAGGACTGGGAATTTCAAACCACTTTCGATGTGGATGCAGAAGTGTTCGCTAAAAAACACATCGAGTTGATTTTCAAAGGGTTGGACACCTACGCGCAAATTTATTTGAACGATTCGCTGCTGCTGGAAACCGACAATATGTTCAGAATTTGGCGGGCAGATGCCAAGCGTTTTTTAAAACCAACGGGCAATAAACTCCATATCTATTTTGAAAGCCCGCTGAAAAAAACGGACGAGCCTTGGAAAAACCTCGGGTACGAACTGCCGGGTGGCCAGCGAACTATGACGCGTAAGGCGCAGTTCCATTACGGCTGGGACTGGGGCCCGCGTTTTGTGGGTTGCGGCATCCTCCAAAAACCAACACTTGAGGCCTGGGACGATCTGATTTTTGAAAATTTGTTTATCACCACCCAGAGCGTAACGCCCGAAAAAGCCCGCATGGTGGCCCGTTTTCGCTACCGCTCGGATTTGAAATTCCCGGTCACCGTTCAGTTCAAAGAAGGCAAGCGTAAATCCGTAGAAGACCGCGTATTGTGGCCCGGCACCCATATCGATTCCGTCACCTACGATGTCGAAAATCCTAAACTTTGGTGGTGCGCCGGCATGGGCGACCAAGCGCTGTACGATTTCACCATCGAGGTAAAAAGAGGCGTACAAACCGTTGAGAAACAAGATATTCGGATGGGCATCCGCAGCATCGAACTGGTGACCCAGAAAGACGAGAAGGGCGAAACGTTCTATTTCAAGCTCAACGGAAAACCTGTTTTCGCCAAAGGCGCAAATTACATTCCACAGGATATTTTTCAGGATCGCGTAGATCCGCTTCACACCAAAAGGTTGCTCGACGACGTGGTAGGCGCCAACATGAACATGCTCCGCGTATGGGGCGGCGGCATCTACGAGGACGACACCTTTTACCAGCTCTGCGACGCTCGCGGCATCATGGTCTGGCAGGATTTTATGTATGCCTGCGCCCTTTACCCTGGCAATGGTAAATTCCTGAAAACAGCGGCTTTCGAGGCCCTCGAACAGATCGAACGTTTGCGCCAGCACCCTTGTATCTCTCTTTGGTGCGGCAACAACGAAAACGACGAAGCTTGGAACAACTGGGGCTGGCAGATGCAGTTCAACGAGGCCCAACGCACCCAGCTTTCACGCGAATACAAGTTGTTGTTCAACGATATTTTGCGGACTTATGTGGAAAACAACGCCGACCGGGTTCCGTATTGGGAAAGCTCGCCAAAATACGGGAGGGCCAATTCTAAATCTTTGACCGAAGGCGATTCGCACTACTGGGGCGTATGGCACGACGAGGAACCTTTCGAGATATTGAACAAAAAAGTGCCGCGTTTTATGAGCGAATACGGTTTTCAGAGTTTCCCGGAATGGCGCACCATACAGTCGTTTACGGAGCCGGATGACCGCAAATTGGAGAGCAAAGTCATGCTGTTGCACCAAAAACACCCGCGCGGCAATGCCCTCATCGCTGAATACATGAAACGCGATTACAACACACCCAAGAATTTTGAGGATTTCGTGTACGTCAGCCAACTGCTGCAAGCCGAAGGGATGCGCACGGGTTTTGAGGCGCACCGGCGCAACAAGCCCTACTGCATGGGTACGCTTTACTGGCAATTGAACGATGTGTGGCCGGTGGCTTCCTGGAGCAGCACGGATTATTACGGTCGTTGGAAAGCCTTGCACTACTACGCACGCGAGGCTTTCAGGCCTGTGGCGGCACTGCCCATTTTAGAGGATAATGTGCTGAAAATCTATGGGGTAAACGATCAGGCAGATAGTGCCGGTGTGACCTTGCATGTGCGGGCTTTCACTTTTGAAGGAAATAAATTGCTTGAGTTTAGCCAGCCCGGTTTGCTGATTTCCCCGGATTCGAGCAAACTGTTGTGGCAAACCCCACTCAAGACCGTGCTCGACGGCAAAAAGCCCGAGAACTGTGTGGTGGAAATTGAACTGAGGGATTCGTCGGGTACAACCGTGTTCAGCCGCCGGCTCTTCTATGCAGTGCCGCCAAAGAAAATGAACCTGCCCAAGCCCGACTTAAAAATTACAGCGGTGGAAAAAGTCGAAGCCGGCTACTTGCTCTCCTTGGAAACAAACAGCAAGCTGGCGAAAAACGTGTACCTGCAAACGGAGGAAGCAGGCTTTTTCGCCAACAACTACTTCGACCTGCTGCCCAACGAGCAAGTGACGATTTTTTTCAAGACGGACAAGGTTTTGGCCGACCCGAAAAAGGCATTTCGGGTGAAAAGTTTGGTGGATGTGATGGATTGAGGGGAGAAAAATTTAGCACAAAATGTTTTTAAAAATTTTCACCTTTGCCTTGAATCATTGCCCTCACTTAAATGGAAAAAATTAGGTACATCGATTTGTTCTGTGGCATCGGAGGTTTCCGCACGGCTTTTGAACAGGCTTGCAAGGAAGTTGGAGAAGATATTATCCCAGAATGTGTATTCTCTTCGGACATTGACAAGTATGCTCAGTTTGCATACGAATACAATTTTGGGGATCGTCCCTTTGGAGATATTACGCAGGTGGATGAGCGGGATATACCCGACCATGACATCCTATTTGCAGGCTTTCCTTGCCAACCATTTAGCATTATTGGACAAAAAAGAGGCTTCAATGATATTCGGGGAACTCTTTTTTTTGACATCGCGAGGATTTTGAAGGAGAAAAAGCCAAATGCTTTTATCCTCGAAAATGTAAAACAACTCGTAGGGCATGATAATGGCCAAACCCTTCAAGTTATCCTGAACACATTAAGAGAACTGGGCTACCATACTTATGCCAAAGTACTAAATGCACTTGATTATGGCTTGCCTCAAAAACGGGAAAGAATAATAATTGTAGGGCACAAAGACCCTATCTTTTTTGCCTTCCCTCCCAAACAGCAAACATACACGCCGCTCAGTGAGATACTGGTGCCTAATCCCGAGGCGAAGCATTTTTTATCAGAACGGATTAGAGATAAAAGACTTGCCTCCCATAAACCAAAGCATTTTCCCTCCATTTGGCATGAGAATAAGGCTGGGAATATCAGTTCCTATCCATACTCTTGTGCTCTTCGAGCTGGTGCTTCTTACAACTATTTGGTAGTCAATGGCGAACGACGACTTACGCCTAGAGAAATGTTGCGCTTGCAAGGCTTTCCAGACACGTTTGAAATTGTTGTCCCAGATGGTCAAGCCCGAAAACAAGCCGGGAATTCTGTTCCTGTTAAAATGATAAAGGCAGTAATGCTTCGCGTTTTGCCTTTTGTCGCTGAAAGTCTCCATGCTGGTGAAGTATTCGCTGAACCATCCATCGAATACACAACCGCATATGTTTAATCCAGAAAGAACTCCCAAGCTCAAAACGGTAAACAAAGTCGTACCAGCCTATGACTTGAATGATTTTCCGCCTGATTTCCCTTACAAACTTGGGCAGGAGTTAGTCTACTTATTAGCGACCAAAGGACAACCTGATTTGGAGGGATCAGAATGGGAAGCTGTTTTTGCTAGATGCATCAAAGGGAAATGGAAGCCCTCCAATGTCGGGCTTGATGATGTATTATTAGGAAATATAGCATGGTCTGCCAAAAGTGTAAAATCTGCAAACCCATCTAAACAGGATAAAGTGAGGCTAATTTCAGGTAGAAATTCTCTTGTCTATTCCTATGGTGAGATGTTAGATACAAAGGCAGATCCGAATCCGCTAGGTCAAATGGTTCTCAATATTTGGAATGACCGGGTTTCCGCAATTCGTCAAATTCACGAGCATCTTAGAACCGTTGTTCTAGTAAAATCTAAGGACCTCACTGAAGTTGCTGTTTTTGAATTTGAAACCATACGCTACGACCCAGAATTATTTTATTGGGAGTGAAATAAAAACAACAATTTGTGTGGCTATGAAAAGCGTTCGAATGAACAACACTTTACTTGGCAGCCCCACGGATCTCAATTCACTATTCACGAAAATGTGCCTCAACAGGCATTGATTATTCAGATAAAGCAACCTCCTAAATTAGAAAAAGACAAAGTATTGCAGGCTATCGGCTTCGACAAAAGTTGGGTCACTGTCACAAAAAGATAAGGTCTAAATATCTTAAATAAAAAGCCTGATATAATCTATCGCCCCAAACCCCTGACCTTCGCCCCTTGAATGAATCCATCACTCCTTTCCCGACTCCTTTCCCCCTGGCTTTGGCTCGCGCTCGGCCTCGCAGCCGTCTATATTCGTGGCCTTTTCCTCGATGTCATGGACGTAGATGCGTCGCAATACGCCTCCATTTCCATGGAAATGCTCCAAAACGGAAACTGGCTTCAGGTGCAGCACCTGGGCGCGGACTATCTCGACAAGCCCCCGCTCCTTTTCTGGCTTTCCACCGCCTCGTTTTGGCTTTTTGGCCTAAGCAATTGGGCCTATAAACTTCCTTCCCTACTCGCAGCACTTGCAGGCGTGTGGGCTACCTACCGTTTCAGCTTGCTTTTTTATGGAGCAAAAACGGCTGGCCACGCGGCTTTTGTCCTAGCCTCTTGTATGGGCTTGATGGTCATTTGCAATGACGTGCGTACAGATACCATACTACTCGGTTTTTCCGCCTGTGCTGTGTGGCAACTTGCTGAATATCTGGAATTTAAGCGTTGGTGGAATCTACTGGCGGGTTTCTTTTTCATCGGTCTGGCCATGCTCGCCAAAGGTCCTATTGGGCTGGTGATGCCTGCATTTGCGGTGGGAACACACTTGCTGGTTCGGCGCGACTGGCGTGGCATTTTTCGTTGGCAATGGCTGGTGGGTTTGGCCGTCGCGGCCCTCGTGCTCGCGCCGATGTGTTGGGGATTATGGCAACAATTTGATCTGCATCCGGAGAAGCTGGTGAACGACCGCCATAATGTTTCTGGTCTGCGTTTTTTCTTTTGGGAACAGAGTTTTGGCCGCATCACGGGCGAGAACGTGTGGAAAAACGATACTTCGGGGTTTTATTTCATGCACGTATATCTGTGGGCTTTTTTGCCTTGGTGCTTGTTGTTGCCTGGGGCTCTGTGGCGGCGAGTGCGGGCACTTTTCGATGGTAGCACGGCCTTTAGGCCGTCGGGACATATGCCATTTACGGCGCAGCAAAATGATGCAAACTCGGGCGTAAACGCCCTTTATCCCGACGGCCTGAAGGCCGTGCTACCAGAATTCTACGCCCTGGGCGGCTTCATTCTCAGCTTCATTGCCCTCTCCCAATCGCAATACAAACTACCGCATTACATTTTTATCACCCTGCCCTGGGCGGCGGTCCTGGTGGCTTCTTCTTTGAAAAGTATTGGGAAGGGACGATGGGGAGTATTGTATTTCGCTGCTTTTGTCGCACTGCTCATCGCTTATGCCGCCCTCTTTTTCGTCTTCCCCACGGGCAATATTTTAACGGTTGGTATCACCCTCATTGCTACAGGCGGACTGCTTTGGAAAGTTTTCCAAAACCCGTTTCCGGCTGATTTTGAAGTGTTTGTACAACGCGGCGTATGGGCTGCGCTCATCTTTGGCTTTGTACTAAACTTCCATTTTTACCCCAACTTGCTGCCCTATCAAAGCACTCCACAGGCCGCACGGTTTGCACGCTCCCAAGGAATCCCGCCAGAAAAAATGTACTTTTTCAACAGCAGCAGCCATGCGATGGAATTTTACAACCGCGATATCATTGAAAATCTGGGCTCGCCCGAAAAAGTGAAGTTAGCGGCACAAGCGCAAGGTGGCATTTGGGTTTTTACGACCCAGGATGGCAAGAAAGCCTTAGAAAAAGCAGCGTTGAAATTTGAAGAGACCGGGCAATTCCGACATTTTCAGGTCGCGCTTCTGAAGCCTGCGTTTTTGAACCCGGCGACGCGGGAGGAAACTTTGGGGACGTATTTTTTGCTAAAAATTTTACCGGAATAGTGGTGTATGACTTTGGGTGCATGCCGTAGGTCGTAAGACCCGCGCACGGCGAAAAGAACAAGGATTGGAACCGCGTAGCCGTGACACGGTACCGCCGCTTTGCGGCTCCGAAAATGTGGAAAATTCGTTTTCTATAAACGGTATTGCCACTACGTGGCTTTATTGATCCGAACATTGCAAAATTCAACGCTGATTCGAATGACGTAAATTCTTGCAATTAGTGGCTCAAAACAATTGATTGCCAATTTTTTTTCAAAATATTACACCCGCAAAAAACAATCCAGCGTGTTATGGAAAAACCTTGGCTTCAACACTATCCTGCGGGCGTTCCCGTCAATATTGACCCTTCACAGTACAATCGTGTCATTGACATGGTGGAGGAATCCTTTCAAAAGTTTGCTGACCAACCTGCCTTTGTTTTCATGGATAAATCCATGACATTCAGGGAGTTGGATGAAAAAAGCATGGCCTTTGGGGCCTATCTTCGCTCGCGTGGTTTGGAACCGGGCGACCGGGTGGCGCTCATGATGCCCAACCTGTTGCAATACCCCATCGCCATGTTCGGGGTGCTGCGGGCAGGGATGATTCTGGTAAACACCAACCCGCTCTATACTCCCCGCGAGATGAAGCACCAATTCGTGGATTCGGGGGCAAAGGCCATCTTGATCGCGGAGAATTTTGCGGGCAATCTGGAACAAATTATCGGCGAAACGCAGATTAAAACCGTAATCCTCACCTCTATTGGCGAGATGCTGGGACTGAAAGGCGCAATTGTGAATTTCGTGGTGCGCCGCGTCAAAAAAATGGTGCCTAAATACAGCCTCACCAACACTGTTTGTTTCCTGAATGCCCTGAAACAAGGCCGAAAATTTACGATCCCACCCTTTCAAGGCGGCCCGGACGACACCATCGCCCTGCAATACACGGGCGGCACTACAGGTGTATCGAAAGGCACCATGCTCACCAACCGCAACCTCTTGGCGAATATGATGCAAATCCGGGCCTGGCTTATGCCCGTGCTGCAAGGCCATGAGGGCGAATCGGCACGAAGCCTTTGTGCTTTGCCACTCTATCACATCTTTTCGTTCACGGTGAATTGTCTGGCGTTTATGAGCGTTGGCGCGTGCAACATATTGATTGTCAATGCCCGCGACCTCCCTGCACTTATAAAGGAATGGCGCAAACACAAACCAAACATTGTGCCGGGGGTGAACACACTTTTCAATGGCCTTATGAACCAATCAAGTTTTTTGACCCTTGATTTTAGTTCGCTTCGTATTAGCGTGGGCGGTGCCATGGCCGTGCAACGCGCGGTAGCCGAACGCTGGCAACAAGTGACTGGCACTCAACTGATTGAAGGCTATGGCATGACCGAGAGCAGCCCGGTGTTGACGGTAAATCCGGTGGACAATACCTCGCGCATTGGCACCATCGGAATGCCTGTGCCGAGCACGGAAGTCGGAATCGTGGACGAAAAAGGAAACCCACTCCCACCCGGCCCGGAAAATGTGGGCGAAATAGTAGCCCGTGGCCCACAAATCATGAAAGGGTATTGGCAACGTCCTGAAGCGACGGCGGAAACCGTGAAAGACGGTTGGCTCTACACGGGCGATATGGGCTTTATGCACCCCGACGGTTTTTTCCAAATTGTGGACCGGAAGAAAGACATGATCCTGGTTTCGGGCTTCAATGTGTATCCCAACGAAATAGAAGACGTGCTGGCCATGCACCCCAAAGTGCTCGAATCTGCCGCTTTGGGCATCCCGGATGAGCATTCTGGGGAGGTGGTGAAGGTATTTATCGTAAAAAAAGACCCTTCACTCACAGAGGAAGAGGTGCGGGCGCATTGCCGCGAAAACCTGACAAACTACAAGATACCAAGGCAGGTGGAGTTCCGCACGGAGTTGCCGAAGACGAATGTGGGGAAGATATTGAGGAGGGAATTGCGGGAGAAAAAATGAGAAAATATAAATCATCCGAGTAAATTTAAAATTCATTTTTAAATTTACTCGGATGATTGTACTTTTGGGACATGATAGAGCGCTTGCTAGCCAAAAAAATCCTTCGAGATTTGTCATGGTCTCCAATCCTTGGGTTGGTCGGATCCAGGCAGGTCGGTAAGACCACATTAGTCAAACACTTGCAATCGGAGATTGCCAAACCTACACTTTATCTAGACCTTGAGTTGCGAGAGGATTGGTTCAAATTGGAAGATGCCCAATCATATCTTTCAGGCCATGCGGACAAATGCATCATAATTGACGAGATCCAAGTACGTCCAGAATTATTTGCGTTATTGAGGGCATTAACCGACCAAAAGCGATCACCTGCTCGTTTCTTTTTGCTCGGCTCGGCTGCTCCGCACATAGTAAAACTGAACACCGAAACGCTTGCCGGGCGCATCGCATACCACGAATTGCCACCGTTTTCCTTTTCGGAAATCCGCCATCTTTTTTCTCAAGAGGAACATTGGTTGCGGGGCGGTTATCCTGGTTCATTGCTCGCTGCGGAAGCATTTATTAGCCGAAAATGGCTAGATGATTTTACAGAGACGTTTATCCACCGAGACCTTTCTAGGTTGGGATTTGCAGTACCCGAAGGCATATTGCGTAATATGCTTTCCATGTTGGCGCACTTACATGGAAGTATGTTTAATGCAAGCACTTTGGCGGCATCGTTGGGGGTATCACAACCAACCGCCAACAAGTATCTTGAACTTTTAGAGGGAAGTTTCTTGATTCGCAGATTACCACCCTATTTTGTCAATTTAGGCAAGCGCTTGACTAAATCGCCTAAGCTTTACCTACGCGACAGCGGACTGCTTCATTTTCTTTTACGGGTGTTCGATATGGAACAACTTCGTGGAAACCCTGGCGTAGGCAATTCATGGGAGGGCTATGTAATCGAACAAATCATTCGCGAAGCCCCGGAGTTTTCCGCTTTTTACTATTACAGAACGCAACATGGAGCGGAAGTAGATCTGTTGATAATTACACCCAGTGGCAAAAAAGTATGCATTGAAATCAAGTTTTCTGTGGCTCCTATTATCTCGAAAGGCTTTTATCAGAGTATTGAGGACGTAAAGCCAGATTTTAAATATGTCATTACACCAGCGGGCGAGCGCTTCGACCGCAGTGACGGGCTGTGTATCTGCCCCTTGTCCGTATTTTTAGAAAAAGAATTACCTCAGTTTGATTGAAGAAAAAGAGTAGTCTAACGCATATCTTCGCCCGGCTTCTAATTTGCCAAATCCTGTATCATAGAACTGCCCCGACCGCCTATCAAAAAACTCCAAAAGGTCTAAAAATAACAAAACGATATGGCTTCCCTCTCTACACTCCAAGGCTCGTTGGGCCAGAAAAAAGCCGCGCACCTTTTGCGCCGCTGCTGCTTCCGCTACACAAAACAACAAGTAGATCAATTGGCAACCATGAATGTGGATCAAGCGTCGAGCAGTTTATTGACGCTCAACCCCTTGGGGCTTGATCAGCCTTTATACGACGACTCCAGCACCCCGGCTGTGGAGCAAATACAGTGGCTGCTCCCAGCTGGACAAGCTTTCCCCACGACAGATATGTATATTCTGGAGCGGCGTGTTACGGGCTGGTGGCTTAATGAAGCCTTGGAAGACGAAGGCATTGGCCATAAAATGTGCTTCTTTTTCCACCAAAATCTTGCTACCAGCATCATCACGTACAACCACGCCACATTCTTTGATTATTTGTCGCTTTTGCGCTGGGGCTGTCTGGGAAACTTTAAAAAATTGGCAACCAAAATCGTGGCCGACAACACGATGCTCATCTATCTCAACGGGCACCAAAACTCAAAAAATAGCCCAAACGAGAACTTCGCCCGCGAGTTTTTTGAACTTTTCACCATTGGTAAAGGCCCGCAAATCGGCCCTGGCGATTACACCAACTATACAGAAGACGACATCGTGCAGGCGGCCCGGGTGTTTACCGGTTGGCGATTGCAGCAGAACCGCACCACCTTCGATCCAGAAACCAATATCCCACGGGGCACGCTTCTTCTTTCCCGTCACGACACAGGCAACAAAACGTTTAGTGATAAATTTCAAAATACGGTAATACAGGGAGGTACAACTGTAAATGGGGTTTATGCCGAACAAGATGCATTTGTGAACATGGTTTTTGCGCAGCCCGAAACTGCCCGCAATTTCGTGCGTCGCGTCTATCGCTATTTTGTGCATACCAATATCACCCAGGAAATAGAGGACGACATCATCGAGCCATTGGCCGAAACGCTGCGCACGAACAACTATGAGATCATGCCGGTGCTGCGCAAATTGTTCAAAAGCCAGCATTTCTACGACATGGACGACTCGACAAATGCAGACGAAATCATTGGTGGTCTTATCCGCTCCCCGCTAGACCTTGCCCTTCAATCTATCTCCTTTTTTGGCATCACCATCCCCAATCCTTACACAGAAAACAACAAGCATTACTTCACTTTTTACAACGCTGCGGTGATCGATCGGATGCTGGGACTGGCCAACATGAGCCTTTTCTACCCACCCGACGTGGCGGGCTACCCTGCCTACTACCAAAAGCCAGAATTTAGCCGCCACTGGTTCAGTTCTGTTTCTATCATTGCCCGTTACAAGCTCCCGCAAATGCTTCTCACGGGAAAACGTGTAATCGGCGGCTCTGTCAACAGCAGCATCGGTGTCAAACTTGACATAGTGCCTTGGGTGAGAAACAGCGGTATATCGTCCGATCCATCCAATCCCTTTGAGTTGGTAAAGGATCTGCTGGACTACATGCTGCCCGCAGTGATAGGCACCGAGCGTTTCAATTATTTCTATGATCAGGTTTTTCTCGACGGACTGCCTCCTGCCGATTGGACTTACGAATGGCAAAACTATCTGTCAACCAACAACCAGACAGAGGTGAAAATCCCGCTTGAAAGGCTTATCAACCACATCATGTTTTCGCCTGAATATCAGACTTTTTAACACTAACCTTTAATCATGAAATCATTATTCACCCTAATCCTCGTTTTTTTCTGCCTACAAAGTTCCTCTTATGCACAGACAGATGCCGACAAGCCTGAAGAAAAACTCGGCTGGACTTTCGGCGGCGGCCTCGGCCTCGATCTCGCCGGCACTTTCCTTAAAAACCCCCGTGTAGGTGCTGGCGACAACCGCGTCGGCATCGGCGGCCTTGTCAACTTTACTGCCAACAACAAGCTGGCAAAATCATTCTGGGACAATGTGGGAGTGCTCCAATTGGGCGTTCAGCGCATTGGCAAGCAAAAGGCCGACAACCCTTTTCAGAAAAACATGGATGTATTGCGCTTAGGCTCTCGCTATGGGTACAAAATTATTGGCGAAAAGATTTTCCTTGCTGTTGACGCAACGGCCGAAACACAATTATTGAAAACCTATCAAGGAAACCTGCTGGACGGCGATACCGTGCTCTCCCAATTTATTTCTCCGCTCCGCGTCTCCATTTCACCCGGCCTTGATTACAAACCTACCGCACACCTGTCCTTTTTCTTTGCCCCAGCCAGCTGGAATCTTATATATGTCAACGAGGAAGGACTTCGTGGTGATTTGAACACCAATTTTGCACCTTTCGGAAACGTGCCAGGCAAGGCCGCCCGCTCCCAACTCGGTGCCATGATTAAGGGCCAATATATCAACAAATATTTCAAGGACCGGGTGGCTTTTTCTTCCAAAGCAGCCTGGTTTACAAGTTATTATACCCAAACAGGTGACGCTGAAAATAAGGTTGGCTCATTTACAACTGGCAACCTGCTTTGGCAAAACAACTTGAGCGTTGGTATTATCAAAGGGCTTTCGCTCGATCTGCTCTATGATGTATTTTACGACCATTTCACGCAGGTAGTAGTTGACGACGAGCCTTACACTCTTGGGCTAAAACCCTCCAACACTTTCAGCTTCTTATTGAAGTACAACAAGATTTTTTAGGTTATGCAGGTCGAAATTCATTCCGCATTCTTTCGTAAATGGAGGCGAAATGAATGTTGCCCTGCATAATAAATCAGCCCTCCCAACACCGCCAATTGAATCGGAGAAATACCAATCGGCAACACCCATACTGGCTTGATAAATTCGACCATAAATCGCCACAAGAGATAGCCCACCATAAAAAGTTGGAAGCGCATGCCATTGGGCAAGGCATGTGTCACACCTTCGATTTGCGCCACACTTTTTTCTTTTTGAAAAATGAAAAAAGCGAGCGCCGTTAGAAATACAACTTCGTACAAATTGACCGGATGGCGCGGAATTCCGTCGCCAAAATCAACAGCCCAGGGTAGGCTGGACGGCTCGCCATGTGTACCGTCCGTGAGTCCGGCCAAATGGCAACCGATACGGCCAACGGCGAGACCAAATATCAAGGGATAGGTCATCAAATCGCCTGAAGAAGTCTGGACTCCAATTGTTTTTTTGGTCAGTTCAACTCCGATCAGACCGCCTAACAATCCTCCCACTACGGTTTTGTTGCCCAACCAAATTTGCCAGTTGAGTTGGGCAATGTGACTGGGATTTTCCAATATGCCCAACAAATGGCTTCCAATGAGTGCGCCTGCTGCTGCACCAAGAAAAATCCACATTCGCCCTTCGTCGCTTATAAGGTCTTGACTACGAGCGCGTTGCCACACATACAACCGGTAGCCGATGGTATAAGCCAACATCTCGAACAGGAGATGAGCAGGGATTTTAGCTGAACCGAGGTGAATTTCGAGTGGGTAGTGCATGGAAGATCATCAAGCATCCAATAACGCCATATGCGCAAAGCAAGACCCAAATCCTATCACCCCCATGATAATGCCCCCAATAAGCAGCGCGCCACCCAATTGCTTTTTGTCCTCGGTAAAAACAAGCACGAAGCCGATCAGCATGTTCAGACCTACTTGCGACAGGATTAGCACAGAATCTAGGACAATAACGCCCAATCCGGCTTCAGGCCCACTGTCCATAGCAAGGCTCGAGAGCAGCATGTAGGCGACCATGATACCGAAATTGATGAGCACTACTTTGCCCAGTGGCATCCTGGGCTTTGGAGGGTTGGGGAGTGGGTCAATTTGATCGAAAAGTTCGTTTTGCATAATGCACCCTGAGTTTTGGATATTGCTAGTGTAATTGTCGGGCAAAGCCGCAGAGCGGCTGGAGCTATCCAAGATGTTTGTTATTTAAACGTGCGTTTTGGATAGGTTTCAAAAAAAAGCCGCATCGCGGCGACATTACGGTAGCGTCAGCGTTAAATGTTTTTCAGAACCGCGTAGCGGTGGCATTATTACGGCGATATAATATCACCGCTACGCGGTTCGTATTCCCTAAACGCCCTTATGGGCTACCAAAATGCCAC
>CAZPTQ010000066.1:0-24796 GCA_964589365.1 uncultured Saprospiraceae bacterium | reverse complement strand
CATTGGGGCATTGGGTCATTGGGTCATTGGGTCATTGGGTCATTGGGGCTATGCAACAAAAAAGCGAATATTGTTTTGAGAGTAGGCACTTCAATATGCAGGGGGCAAAATTATGCATTGAAAATGGAACAAAAACAACAAAATCGTAGCCATGGCTTTATTTCGACCTAAAAATGTCACAGCTACACCGTTCCTTTCGCCCTTGCGGGCTACCATAATGGCACGGCTACGCCGTTTTTAAGGCTACCCAAAACTCACGTTAATTAATGATCGCGCATGCCTCAATGACTTACATTGACAAATAACCCAATGACGACCAGTGACTTACAATGACAATTGGCTCAATGACGACCAATGACCCAATGACCAAGTTCACCATTCTACCCCTTTCCGCAGCCAGCCTAAAGTCTCCGCCTCCGCACTCCCCTGTTCAGGCTGGAGATTGTATGCCCACTGCGCCGTGGGTGGCATGGACATGAGAATGCTTTCCGTTCGGCCATTGGTTTCAAGGCCAAACTTGGTGCCTCGGTCCCAAACGAGATTAAACTCTACATAGCGGCCACGGCGAAGCATTTGCCAGCGTTTTTCGCGCTCGCCAAAGGTTCGGGTCGCTGCACGACGAAGCAGTTCCGTGTACGTTGGCGCAAAGGTTTCGCCCACCGCAAGCGCGAATTCAAAAAGTTTTTCTTGTGAAAAACCCGTTTTTTCATCGTGGTAATCAAAGAATATCCCCCCGATGCCGCGTGTTTCCTGACGGTGTTTCAGGAAAAAATAATCATCGGCCTGTCGTTTGAAATCGGGATAAAAACTCGGGGAAAAGCGTTCGCAAGTGTTGCGCAATTGTTGGTGAAAAAATTGAGCATCTTCAGAAACCACATAATGCGGCGTAAGGTCAATACCGCCCCCAAACCACCAGCGTTCGCCGTCCGCCGTTTCAAAATACCGCACGTTCATGTGTACAATTGGCGCCATCGGACTGTGCGGGTGAAGCACAATGGAGACCCCCGTAGCGAAAAAATCGGCAGGCGCGAGGTTCATGGCTTTGGCGGTGATTTCCGGCAAAGGCCCGTGTACGGCAGAAAACATGACCCCGCCTTTTTCGATGGTTTTGCCTTCGAGTACACGACTCCTGCCGCCGCCACCTTCTGGGCGCAACCAATTGTCTTCTAAAAATTTACCGCCCCCATCGGCGGATTCGAGGGCGCGACAGATGTCGTCCTGTAATTGGCGGAAACGTTCGGCTATTTGTTCTTTTTGTATCATGGTGTTGATATTCAGATTACTAGCAGGTGTTTTTTGACAGAATATAGAGGTGGAACACGGATGACGCAGATGAGACACGGATTAACACAGATTTTTGGTTTGACAATTGACAATCTGTGTTAATCCGTGTCTCATCTGCGTCATCCGTGTTCCACCTCTATATTCTGTCAATCCTGTCAAAAAAATTACCAATATCTCCCCTTTATCGTCGGTGCAAAATTGGCCAGAAACAAGACAATCGCCTTCAAAAACCTGCAATCATTTTTCCTACCAAACCATTCGCCTATTTTTGCAGCCAAACCCCGCCCAATTCTCATCGTGGACAACTTTCCTTTCGACAAACAATTTGACTCTTCCGACTGCGGTGCGGCCTGTCTGCGCATGATTGCGCGGCATTATGGCCGTTTTTATTCGATCGAGTTTTTGCGCCAGCTTTCGCATACCGACAAGGTGAGCGCGTCGCTGGCTGGTATTTCCGAGGCTGCCGAGAAGATCGGATTTCGCACTTTGGGGGCTAAAACGGGGTTTAGCAGACTTTCTACCGACATTCCACTGCCTTGTGTGGCCCACTGGAAACAAGACCATTTTGTGGTGGTGTACAAAATTTCGGGCGGGCAGGTGTTTGTGGCAGATCCCGCTTCGGGAAAAGTCCAGATGAAAGAACAGGACTTCCTGAACGGTTGGATCAGCGATGTGGTGAACACCGAGCCGCAGGGCATTTTACTCCTGTTGGAAACTACGCCGGAGTTTTTTGACCGCGAAGGCGAGAAAACGAATCGCTCGGGCTTCAAATTTTTGTGGCCATATCTGCTTCAGCACAAGCGACTGATCTGGCAACTCGTTATCGGTCTTTTGCTTGGGAGCCTCATTCAGTTGGCCTTCCCGTTTTTGATGCAGGCATTGGTAGACAAAGGGGTCCTGTTGCGCGACCTCAATTTTGTCTATCTTATCCTCGCGGCGCAAGGGGTGCTATTTGCCAGCCAAGTGGCCATGGAGTTTATTCGGGGCTGGATTTTGCTGCACATCGGCACTCGGATCAACATCAATCTGGTTTCGGATTTCCTGTTGAAACTGATGCGGCTCCCCATGTCGTATTTCGATTCCAAGATGACGGGCGATTTGCTTCAACGGATCTACGACAACGAGCGGGTGGAGCGTTTTCTTACCTCCTCCTCCTTGGTGACGCTTTTTTCCTTGGTCAACTTATTGGTGTTTGGCGGGGTTTTGTTGTTTTACAACAAGTTGATTTTCTTGGTCTTTGCGCTGGGCGCGGCGGGTTATTTTGGCTGGGTATGGTTGTTTTTGGCGAGAAGACGCTCGCTCGACTACCGTCGTTTTGAGCAAATGGCTGAAAACCAAAACGCGCTTATCCAACTGGTAAACGGTATGCAGGAAATCAAACTGCACAACGCCGAACGCCAAAAACGTTGGTCCTGGGAGCGCATTCAAGCACGGCTTTTCCGTGTGAACGTCCAGTATCTATCCACCGACCAGCAACAACGCGCGGGCGCAGCGTTCATCAACGAAGGAAAAAATATTGTGATTTCCGTGTTGGCCGCTCAAGCAGTTATCAACAACGAAATGACACTCGGCGCCATGTTGGCTGTTCAATACATCATTGGACACATGAACGGTCCGCTCGAATCGCTCGTGCAATTCATACTCCACGCGCAGGAGGCGAAAATCAGCCTGGAGCGTATGAACGAGATCCACCAACGTGCCGACGAGGATGCAAACGAAGACGCAAAAGTGGGCGAGCTGCCAAAGTCCGGCGAACTAACGATGCAGAATGTATCTTTTCGCTATGGTGGCCCGCACGATCCGTGGGTATTGAAACACCTCGACTTACATTTCCCGCATGGCAAAACCACCGCAATCGTAGGCACTTCAGGTTCTGGCAAAACCACACTTTTAAAACTCTTGCTAAATTTCTACACCCCGCAGGAAGGCAGCATTCGCTTGAACGACCTTAGCCTCGACAGTTTTCACCACAAAGTGTGGCGAGCAAACTGCGGAGTAGTCATGCAGGACGGTTTTATTTTCAACGACACTATTGCCCGCAACATCGCGCTGGGCGAAGAGAACATTGACCGGGTACGCCTTTTGGAAGCCGCCAAAACCGCTCACGTACAGGCATTTATCGAGATGCTGCCACTTGGCTTCAACACCAAGATCGGGCAAGACGGCACGGGCCTCAGTCAAGGCCAAAAGCAACGCCTGCTCATTGCCCGCGCCTTGTACAAAGAGCCGAAATACATCTTCTTCGATGAGGCTACCAATGCCTTGGATGCGCACAACGAGAAAGTAATCATGCGCAATTTGGAATCTGCGTTCCATGGGAAAACGGTGGTCATTGTAGCACACCGACTCAGCACGGTACGCAATGCCGACAACATCATCGTGCTGGAAAAAGGCGAGGTATTGGAACAAGGCACCCACCAGGAACTGACCAACAAACGGGGAGCGTATTATCAGTTGGTAAGGGAGCAGTTGGAGTTGGGGACTTGAGGGGGACCATTGCGGTTAATCACGAAATAAATGCACGGAATTTTTACAGTTTTATGATCTTGCCGCTGTCGAGCAGCTTGCCCTGCCCATCTTGCAGCATCCAAAAGTACAGCCCGGTGGGAAGATGGCGCAAACCTATTTCTTTCACAGAAAAGTTCTCTTGCAGCACTTCTTCGTGCACGAGCTGCCCGTAGGCATCGGTCATCATCCACTTTGCGCCTTTGGGCAGCAGGCCATTTGCCGAAAGGCTTACCTGCGATGAAGCGGGGTTAGGCCACACACGAATGCCTTGGGTTGGTACTGCATGCGGCTGACTCACGCTCACCGTAGCCGTACACGGCACTCCCGGATTGTCTATGGGGCCGAGGCGATAGTTAGGGAAATACGGAATACTGGCCCCGCTAGGTGTAGGAAGCACCAGCCCGCGCTGTTCGAGGTTGAAGGCCAACCCTTCCTCATCAGGGTTATGGATGATGTGGTAGTAGCGGGTGTCGCCGCCGCCAAGAATATATATTTTGCAGTCAGGGCCAAGTTGACATTTTAGGAAAGTAATAATAATAGGGTCAATCACTCCATCCCAAGTCGCTACAGTAGTTTGGGTTGAACTGATATCTGATGCCCAAAGATCGAATTGATAAACATTCAACATTACAGCAACATATAAATAATGCCCATTAGGTGATATGGCACAACCGCCTTCAAATGCCCAATCTGTCCCATAGTCAATCGAAATGGTGTCATATCCCGCAAAATGCCCTGTTGACCTATCAAAAGAATACAACATCAAGGCATTATGTGGGAAAAACCGCACCATTTTGTCTCCATTGGGGGAGAAGATAGTTTGTCCGTATCCTTCTTCTTCTGGTGGTGCCTCATCTCCAATTTTCTGAATAAGCGTGTCAAGGATACCATCCTTTGTAAAAGGAAGACATAAAACTGATTACTGTTCCTTCTAGGCAAGATTATCCACCAATCTTTTCCATTGCTGTGTTTTACTGCGTTCAGTTCGCCAACAGACAAGGAGTCAACCATTAAAAGGATATTCTTCTCTAAAACAGTTTTTTTATTCCCCTTTATTTTCATTATACTATATAATAACCTGTCCACATAACCATATTCGTTGGGCGGTGGATTGTATTTTACGCTCAAATGGAAGAGGAAAAACAACGAGTCGTTTTCTGGAACAGGCAATATCATAATACTGGGATAACCAGCAGTGTAACCTCGACCAATATCGTCGCATAGAATATCGTGATAAGGGGGACAGTAATAAAATCAATCTCTACTCGGCCATATAAAGCGTCCTGAAAATTGTAATCATGGCCAACAACCCATACATAATCTTCCTTTTGGGCTATCAAATTTTGGGACATCAATATTACCAAAGCAATTAAAATCTTTTTCATGTCAAAACAAAATAGTCCAGCCCGTCGGAGTATATGCTCCGACAGGCTGGATGTAAAGCAGCCAATTGTGTGGCGGAAAAAGTATTGTTTCCAAAGGCCACAGTTTGAAGATAAATGGTGTTTACCGTTTTTTCATTGGTTCGATAGTCGCCTGTACCACTCAAACCATTGTTCTTTATGAGTAGGCCATTGCCAGCATTGCTGTGCATCGTATTGCCTGCTACCCGGATACTACCCTTGCCCACAAATACCCCTTCGAAGTTCAAGCCAATCCCGGTGCCGGAAGCAGTGTTGCACACAAAGTTGCTGCGGCCAGCCATGATTCCATAAATGCCTTTCTGGCCCACGCCGTTGATCGTATTGCAATTGACCCCGTTGAGGTCGCCACCTGATATTCCGATACCGTAATAGGTGCTGCCATTGTTTAGTGTTATGGTGCTATTGGTCACTTTAAAGTTGCGGGATGCACCTACATCTATGCCCGCTGCACCATCCGTCAGAATCACGGTATTAAGTGAAAAGAAACCTTCCTGCTGCGGAAGATTATCGGTACCGCCTGTTTTTATACCTACACCCTGCGCATTGCCGATCATGCGTACCGTGTTACTGTTCACCTGACAGCCATTGGGCAACGCCAAGGCGTGGAACACCGCGATGCCCCGGTCTTGGGCCTGTATGTCATTGGTTGAAACAAACACTTTTTTGTTTATGCCGATATTACTTATCACGCCATTATGTACGCTTGTCATCATGTTGTTGGTGACCGTGAGTGAAGATTGAAAACTCTCGATAGCAGTATGGCAATTCGTAAAATTTGAGGGATCGGTCGGCAGGATGCCCGTGCCATTGTGAAGATTTTTGAACAGATTGTTCGATCCTCCTGAGCTGCTGATATTCAGAGACGGTATGCGGTCAATGTATATACCTGCATAACCTCTTCCTCCAAAGGGGAGGGGCGATTGGCCTGAATAAGAAGGTTTTAATGCCGCTGTGTTGATAAAAGTATTTCCTGATACCACTAAAATTGGGGACGAAGAGCCAATTGGCTTAAGTGCCTGAAAGCTAAAGTTGTTGTTCTCAAAAGTAGATTGTCTTATGTCAGCAATGCCGCTACCCTTTAGCCGAATAGCAAATTGAGCATCCTCCAAGGTTGAAGAAACACATTCAATACTCGCTCCTTCCTCAAGTTCTATCCCTTCCCACATGGATTCGCAGCCTTTCACGCTGCCATTGATCAACTTCAATTTAACATCTGGATTTATGTGGAATTTGTTCCCTGGATTCATCAGAAAATCGAAGTCAGTGAAATTGTACCCTACAATTCCAGAGGAATTCGCAGGAGGAGAAGGATCATACAAAAAGTCACCTGGGATAGGTGGAACTGGAGGAATCACGAACTGAAAATCCAAATCGCCGTTGATGTGATAATTGCGGGCAGTCCCAAACGGAGCTATTAGATCTCGGACTGTTTGGCCAGGTTGTACAGTAATGGGAATGAACGGATCAATAGATACATCGGAGGAAGCAAATTGATTCGTCCCAATAAAGAGAGTGATATGATGTGTCACTTCTTCAATTGTGCTGCTGGGAGTGTACCGTAGTTTAAAATTGATGTTGAGCAAAGCGTTTAAATTTGGGAAATCATATTTTATCTCAGGGTTAGTTCCATCATTAGGGCCAAAAGGATCTTCACGGGCGATCAGTTCAAAAACATCATGTAAACTGGGAATTAATTTAACGTGTGTAAAGTAATCGCTAAAACGTTCATCATCGCCGACTTCAATTTGCGCTAGTTCTTGTCTGAATCTGGCTCGGATAGGTTGCTGTAAAAGAGGGTTACACCCGCCCTTTATCGTAGCTGATATATTCATGATATCAGATTCAGGTATGCAACCTTGTACAGGTTGAGCATTGTCTATTGTCATTTGTGTTATCTTGACATCGCATCTAGGACAGTCGTCTGTAGTATAGGTCTGGTGCTCTGCATAGCAATCGCAACGAGGAGAACTAAAAAGCCCATTAATTATCGAATTCATACAACCCGATATTCCTGTAACATCGCCATAGGAAGGACACATTAATAGATTAGCGTCCCATATTGGAAATATATTTACCTTATTGTTTATGTCGTGCCAAATAGCATCAGCATTGGCATAAACAGCTTGGTAGGCAAATGCTTTGACACCACTAGTGCCCGGATTTATTGTAGAGGGCTTGAGTCGGATGGCGACCAATCTACTGTACATTTTTCGCGGAGATAGACTTTCCAAGTTTAGAAACTTGGAAAGTCTGGGCAGTGTGGCCACTACCCCATATTCGCCACCCGCACCATTTTATCCTCCACCTCTTGCACCAATTCTGTGAAATGTTTCTCGCGCTTGAGTTCCCGGGTGCGGTGGTAAGCAATGTCTACTTTGATGTGTTCCACGATATTTGATGGTGCGGCTTTCATTATGTAGATGTCATCGCCGAGATAGACTGCTTCTGCTATGTCGTGGGTAACGAAGATCACCGTGGAATGAAATTTTTCCCATAACTGGATCAGCAATTCCTGCATTTGCAACCTGGTTTTGATGTCCAGCGCACCGAAGGGTTCGTCCATCAACAGAATATCAGGATTGGCCAGCAGGCTACGGGCGATGGCTACCCGCTGCAATTGCCCGCCTGAGAGGGTTGGGTACTGTGCATATTTTTTTTCATGGCCAGCCAGCCCTACCAGTTCGATCATTTCCTGGGCTTTTTGCAGGCGAGTTTTTTCATCCAGGCCTTTGAACTTTAGCCCGATCGCTACATTTTCCAGCACAGTCATCCATGGGAAAGAGGAATATTGCTGAAAAACCATGCTGATGCGGGATTCGTCGGTGACCAATTTGTCGTGCACTTTGATGGTTCCACTGCTCGGTTTTTGCAACCCACACACATAGCGCAAGATGGTGGACTTGCCACTGCCCGACATCCCCAGGAGGACAACGAATTGCCCACGACTGGGGTGGTCTTCTATGAGCAAATTGAAATCTTGAATGAGGTAAGATTTACCCCCATCATACGATTGGCTCACGTTTTCCAATTGTATGATATTGGGCAAATGGGTATCCTTAAATTGCACCATGGTCATTTTAATTTTGAAGCGCCCGCCAACTTAATCTCGCCCATCACGATCATGAGGATCCCGCCAGCCATTGCGATCCAGACGACAACTTCCGGGATTTGGGATGGCAGCAATGCTTTGGCAAGCAATGTCAACAGGATGAAAAAGATGCCGTATTGACAATCCTGAACGCCGGGCCACCTGTATTTCAGGTACTTGTGCGGGTTTAGCCGGGTATCTATATAGGAGAGTATACGGTCTTGCAAAAACCCAATTACGATGATGAGCAAGAGCATGGCAAATACCCGGTCAATCTGCCCCATTTTGCTTTTGATGAAAATCAGCCCTCCGATCCCGCCCTGACGGTTCAACAATTCGGCGATGATGATATAGGTCCAGGAAATGGCAGTCAGCACCCGAATATCGTCCATAAGCCGGGAAAACACTGCAGGAATATAGACCGAACGGAACGTTTGCCAATTGGTGGCACTAAGCGTGAAAGCCGTTTGGACATACACTTCTTCCACCTCCCGGATTCGCTGCACGATCACGGGCAACAAATAGACCAAGATGCCAAAGGCCAGAAACGCAATTTTCATGGTGTCTTCCAAGCCAAACCAAACGATGAACAAACTGGTGAGGGCTGACAAGGGCAGATACCGAAGCGCATCAACCTGGCGACTGAAAAGTCCCCGGAACAGCGGAATCAAGCCCAATACAAAACCGAATGGCAATGCGATGAGCAAGGCCCAGAGATAGCCCTGGATATTCAGCCAGATGCTGCGGCTGGTATTGGCTATCAGATCGTCGTGTGCTAAGAGTTGGCGGTATGCGTCGGGTATTTTGCTCGGCGGTGGCAATACCGGATAGACCTTCTCAAAGGTGCTTGCGCTGGCCGTCAGCAGGGAGTCCTGACGAAGGATAGAATCCCGTTGAACCTTTGTGATGGTGGTGTCCAAGATAGAGGGTAGCACTCGCAACTCCCCTTCCACGACCGGGCGCTGGGAGGACAAGGCTTCCGCCAATATCCACCAAATTGCGAGGGTAATCAGTCCTCCCAGCACGGCCAGCACGATCCGGTGCGCATAGCTCAATTCACCCCTCAGTTTGAATAGCGACATATTATTTTATGAATGGCGAGTTACTCACCAACAATTTCAAAATCGGTTCTTCTGTTCCTGGCCCGTCCGTCTTCTGTATCGTTGGTTGCGACCGATTTGTCGGGGCCGTTCCCTACGATGATGAAGCGGTTCTTGGGCATGTTGTAAGTAGCGATCAGATAATCGGCCACTGATTTGGCCCTTTTCTGCGAAAGTGACTTGTTGCCGGCGGCATTGCCAACATTGTCGGTATTGCCTTCGATCCTGATGCGGGCATTGGAGAACGCCTTGGCAATGTCCACAAATTCTTTGTCAATGATATACTTGGCATTTTCATCCAATTGGAATTCGCCACTTCGGAATGTAATGCTCACCCGTTTGGTGGCAATGGCGTCTCTGGTTTTGGCTTCAGCCGAGGCAACAGAGAATTGCTTCTGGCCTTCGGCGGCCTGACCGGGAGCGCTGGCCAATGCTGTAGCCGCTTTGATGGCCTCTGTATTGATGGCCAAACGCCAACTGGGCACCTTGCCTTCAATATAACCCAATTGCTGATAGGTGCTTGCCATACGGTTGTATAGATTTTCACCAGTCACGCCTTTATAGTCGGGGTTCATGCCAAAAAAATTCAGGTTGTCACCGTGGGTGCAAAGCCGGACATTTTCGATGGCTTTGAGGGCGGCATCTTCAGACACTCCGTCGAAATTCTCGGAGAGTATTTTGGCGGCTTTGCGCTTGTTTGCGTCGCTGGCATTAATTTCGGCAGCACCCTTCATCCAACCTTCGTATAGTTTGTTGGCCTTGTCCCGGTTTTTTTCAAGCCAACTGCCCTTGGCAATGAAAGCGTCCGCGATGATGTTGGACGCAGAACGGGTGCTTTCCAATATCTTGGATCCTGGCACTGCTTGCACACAAAGCTCGTCGTCCGGACTCCACACCACCGCTGCATCCACCTGTTGGCTTTTGAATACTTGTGCCGCATCAATGGCACTGGGTTGCTTGACAATCTCGATATCAGAGGGTTTCATGCCGGCTGCTTCCAACAGCCAAATCAAAAAGGAATGCGATGGAGTCAATTCAGCCACAGCCACTTTTTTGCCTCTCAGGTCAGCAACCGAGGTAATCCCCCTTCTAACTACTACGGCATCGCCGCCCCGCGACCAGTCTGCCTGGAACACGATGCGCGGGTCAAAAGCTTGGAGTGCCGCCATCTCGGTCGGCAGAGCATCCACGGTGCACCAGAGCAGCTGCACGTCCCCATTCTTAAAGGCCGCTCGACTGGCTTCAAAATCGTCCAGCACTTTGAAATCCACTTTGAAGCCGTAATCTTTATAGAAACGGGACTGCGTGTTCGCTTTAAAGCCTTCATTGAAATACTGCCCACCGGCATACCCCCCCCAAGTCACAACACCAACATTGATGGTGTTGGGGTCTGAATCAGATTTGCTGTCGTTGGCAGTACCGTTTTGGGCGCTGTCTTCGACGATTTTTTTGCCAAATTCCGTGTTATTAAACACGTATTTTCCGACAAGGAAGATCCCTGCGACGATCAGAACCGCGAGGAGTAGTTTGGAGAACGATGTTAATTTTGCCATTTCGTTATTGATTTGATTGGATAAAAGAAGTGGTGCGAAGGTATGGCCTCGGTCAAAGCATATCGCAAACTATCGCTGAATCAATCATACGAGGCCACAAACTGGCACAAAAATACATATCCAAGTCAGAATCTGAGATTTATTTCCGGGGATGCAATGTTTAGTTATCTGGAACCGTTCGGGGTTCTTCAGCAGCCCCGGAACAAAAATGTTGAAAATTTATTTCTAAGGGACAAGCCGCGTTTTTTAGAATAAGTTCGTTCATTTGACTCTGAAAGGGATCCTTGAGTTGAGAAGCTCAAAAACCCCTATAGGCCAACGTCCTGCCGTCCAACTATGCAACAAAATCAATCTGTTTCCGAAGCACTCCAGACCCTCGAAGCCCAAGGATATCATCCCGCCGACGCACTCGAAGAACAACCTGAAGCATCCATCCAGTCGAACGACTGGCGTTTGGATTCGGTGCATAAGGTTCAGGAAGAAGGCAAAAGTTCGCTGCTTATCGCCGTTTCGAGTGCAAAACGCCGCCTAAAGCTGGTGTTCGTGGAATCCACTTTTACAATGTCCGATTTCTCACCCATGACCCTGCTGCGCAAACTTTTTCCCAGGCGGAATCGCTAGACTTTGGATGTTGGACTTTGGACATTATAGGTTGGACATTAGATGTTGGGCCTTTTAAAACCTATTATCCTGTTTTCACGTCTAATCAGTCCAATTTCCAAGGTCGAAAGTCCAATGTCCAATGTCCAATATCCAAAGTCTATAAACTGCAAAGGCCGGCTACTCGATCTTTCGCGTCCAATAGTGATGGGAATCCTCAACATCACGCCCGATTCGTTTTTCGATGGCGGAAAGTACCCCGATGATGCCGCCATTTTGCACCAAGCAGAGAAAATGCTTCGTGAAGGCGCGAGCATCCTTGACATCGGCGGAGCATCTTCCCGACCAGGTGCCGCTGAAGTGAGCGAATCGGAGGAAATGCAGCGTATCCTTCCAGGCATCGAGGCCATTCAAAAAAATTTCCCCAATACGATCATTTCTGTGGATACCTGGCGGGCAAGCGTAGCCAACGCTGCCGTGCAGGCTGGCGCAAGTATCGTCAACGACATTGCTGCCGGAAATCTCGATCCCAAAATGTACGAAACCGTGGCCGAACTGGGCGTTCCTTACATCTTAATGCACATGCAAGGCACTCCCGACACAATGCAGCAAAAACCTCATTACGAGGATGTTGTAACTGAAGTGCTAGATTTTTTTATAAAAAAAATAGAATTGTTGCGTGGGTTTGGGGTTATAGACATTGTGCTTGACCCGGGCTTTGGTTTTGGCAAAACGGTTGAACACAATTACGCGCTTTTAAAAAACTTGCACGTCTTTCAAAATGTGCTGGGTTTGCCCGTGCTTGCCGGGCTTTCCCGAAAGTCCATGGTCTGCAAACCGCTTGGAATCAAACCCGCCGAGGCATTGAACGGCACTACTGCCTTGCACATGGTTGCGCTTCAGCAAGGTGCGTGCATACTTCGGGCACACGATGTTCGGGAAGCGATGGAAGTAATTAAGTTGTGGCAGTTGCTCGAAAAATAGATTCAGAGGCTCTATACACCCTCTGAATCAAAACACTGATATAGACTTCCCCTTCCCAATTCCTTGAATATAAAGGAAATATATTCCTGGCTCCAGTGCTGACAAGGGCACCTGAAAATCCTTCTGAGCACGAGGAAGTTCTAACTTTTGCAAAAGGTTTCCCACAGCGTCAAACAAAAAGGCAGTGGTTTCAGACGCAAGCGGCTGAGTAGTTTGAATCCTCAGAACCTGATCAACCCCAATTGGATTGGGCGCTATTGTAAAACCCATCACAGAAGCCTCGTCTTCTACCGTTCGATATGGAACTGTAAGGTGCTCGTATGCGCCAACATCGGGTGCCGTGCCAGAAAACCAACGAGCCGTGCGGGTCATCGGGTGCAAATAGGAATACAAAGCGGTCAATGGTATATTGTTGAAATAACCGGCATCAGTGCCGGCATCTACACAAGGAGAACTGGACGTTGGCCTGTACTCATAATTTGCAGGATCGCTCAGCATACCCTCCGCGATGATTGTAAGCCAAATATTGTGGGTAGTATCCAGAACAGCCGTCGTCCCTTGAAGGAGCGTTCCAGGGCCAAGAAAAAGATTGTTGACCAATTTGACAAGCGCCGTTGAATTAGAATATTGCAGGAAACGCCCACTGAAACGATTGTTCACGATGGTATTGTGCGACAAGACAATCTGCTGTTCCGGGTGACTTTGATTTTCAAGCGCAAAAGAGATTATGCCCCCATTTTGCGAGTTGGGCGACTGCTCAATGATATTCCCAATTAAAATGGCCTGGCCTCCGTTGGGCATGTCTACCTCATAACTCCCATCGCCATTTTCGCCAGTAAATCTGTTGTAATACAGGTTGTTGAACCTTGCGCGGCTTTTTACCAAATGCCCGATGTGCGCATCGTGCGAATAACAATAGCGCATCGTCAGGCTGTTCACAGCACCGACATAGATATTGTGCGAAAAACCATCGCCGTAACCGTTGTGGGAGAACTCGCAAGACTCGAAGACAAAGTCGCTCACCCCATCGTTCGAGGTCAATATGCCCATCTCGTTGTGGTGGAAAAAACAATTTCGCAAGGTCAGGTGCTGGCCTTCCTGACGAATGCCTGCACCATTGTGGTCCGGCACCTGACAACCGGAGAATTCAATGCCCTCCACGGTGCAATCGGCCCCTTTTATCACCCAAATCGCTTTGCCTTCGGCATAGTTGCCGCCAGCCGCAAGATGGGCATATCCATTTCCTACAGCCCTGATAACCAGATTGTTGGCAAACCATTTAGCCACATTTCCGGTATAAAGCCCGGCATCAATTTCCACGGTGTCGCCATCGGCGACCAGGCTCGCCACGGCGGAAGGGACGAGGTAGCTACGTGTTGGGCCTACTTGCCATATCTTGGCCTGTAGTTGGCCAATTTGACCCAAAAGAAAAACAAACATTAAGTGCTTCATTGGGCAAAAATAAGCTGTGGAAAACGAAATGAAAGGAAAGCATTTGTGCTTGTTACTTTTGCCCAAAATCCAAGCCATGGCCAAACAACTTGTCCTCGCACTTTTTGGGTACTGCATCCTGCTCGGTAGCCTTGTTGCACAAAACAACGTAGACCAGCCCCATATTTCAATTGAATTAATGAACATGAATGTGCTGTATGTGGGAATTGACAATCCCATTCAAGTTTCCGTTGCTGGGCTGTCGTCTTCTGGATATAGAGTACAAACGGACAAAGGCTCTCTGATAAATACAGGGGTAGGCAAATACAACCTGAAAGTCGCGCTGCCGGGCGAAGTGACCCTGTCGGTGTACACCAAAACAGGCCCTGCCCAATTGAAAAAGACGTTTAGAGTGAAACGAATCCCCGACCCAGTGCCTGCATTAGGAGCAAAATTTACCCGCTCCGACACGATTGGCCTTGGAGCATTCAAAGCGCAGGCGGGAATAGCACTCCTGCTCGAAAATTTTGATTTTGACGTGAAATGTGATATGATCGAGTATAAAATCACCCATATCGGAGCAGATTACGAGAAAGGCGTCATGTTCACTCATTCGGTAAGAAACAAAGGTGCCCGTTTTAGCGACGAAGCGATCGAACTAATAAACGAGGCCGCCCCAGACGATGTTTTCATATTCAGCGAGATCAAAGCCCTATGCCCTGGCGATGTAACACCACGGCAGTTGAACGCACTGGTGTTTTTCATGGAATCCATTGGAAATGATTGACAATTAAAATGGCGCGAACAAAAAAAGACGGAATACCCAACACAAGCGGCGCACCTACCACGCCGCTCATGCAGCAGTACGTTCAGGTGAAAATCAAATACCCGGATGCGGTGCTGCTCTTTCGTGTGGGCGATTTCTATGAAACCTTTGGCGAAGACGCGGTGAAGGCCAGCCGAGCGCTAGGCATCACCCTCACCAGCCGCAACAACGGCGGCTCCGACATCGAACTGGCGGGCTTCCCATACCACTCCCTCGACCTGTACCTCCCGCGCCTTGTGCGGGCAGGCTATCGCGTGGCGATCTGCGAGCAAATGGAAAAACCTGTGCCAGGAAGGGTGGTAAGAAGGGCTGTCACAGAAGTAGTTACGCCCGGTGTGACCACCGACGACGCACTGCTCGACCACAACGCGAACAACTTTCTGGCAACTTTGGCTTATGGCCCCAATGAGCAACACGGCCTTGCTTTCCTTGACATTTCCACGGGCGAATTTTTTGTCTCGGAAGGCGATTCAGGGACTGTGGACAAACTCCTGCAAAGTTTCAAACCAGCAGAAGTTATCCTGCCAAAAAGCCGCGTGAAGGAATTTGCGGCCATTTACGGCGACAAGTTTTACACCAATACGCTCGAGGACTGGATTTTCACCCGCGATTTTGCCCGCGAAAAACTGCTCAGCCATTTTCAGACGGCCAGCCTAAAGGGTTTTGGCGTAGAAGAACTTGACCTCGCGCAAACAGCTGCCGGAGCTGCCTTGCACTACCTCGCAGCGATGGAGAACACGCGGTTAGCCCACATCACCGCGCTCAGTCGCTTGCAAACCGAGCAATTCGTCTGGCTTGACCGCTTTACCATCCGCAACCTGGAACTTGTAAGCAGTAATCATGAAAACGGTGTTTCGCTCTTGCAGGTGTTGGACAAAACAGTATCGCCCATGGGAGCGAGACTGCTGAAAAAATGGGTTTTGTTGCCGCTCACCAAACTCACTCAAATCAACGAGCGACACGATGCTGTGGAGTTCTTTGTTGAAAGTCAAAAATTTGCGCAAGAACTTGAACCTCACATCCGGCACATAGGCGATCTGGAAAGGCTCATGGCCAAAACCTCTGTGGGAAAAATCAGCCCACGGGAAGCCATGCAATTGCGCCGTGCCTTGCTGGCCATTGAAGCCTTGAAAAAACTCCTCGCAGAGCAGGCCGGCGTTCAGGGCAAACAATCTGCCGTTTTTGCCCGACTCGCGGAAGGCTTAAACCCCTGTTTGACCCTCCGTGCCCGTATTGAACGCGATATTGCCCCCGACCCACCTGCCGATGTGCGCAAAGGCGGCGCCATCGCCGATGGAGCGGATGAATCTCTGGACGAGCTCCGGAATGTGGTGCGCAACAGCCGCGAAATGCTGCTCGAAATCCAGCAGCGCGAAATCGAGCGCACGGGCATCACGAGCCTGAAAGTGGCGTTCAACAACGTGTTCGGCTACTACATCGAAGTCACTTCCAAATGGAAAGACCAGGTGCCACCAGATTGGACCCGAAAGCAGACCATCGCCAATGGGGAGCGTTTTATCACCGAAGAACTTAAGATACTGGAGGCCAAGATATTAGGAGCGGAAGAAAAGATTTTAGAATTAGAGGAAAAACTGTTCCGCGCCTTGGTGGAGGAGATTGGAAATTACATCCAGCCGATCCAGCACAATGCGCAATTGGTAGCTCGAATTGATTGCTTGCTTTCCTTTGCCAAATTGGCTGAAAAAAACAATTACGCCCGCCCCGAACTGGACGATTCCACGCTGTTGGATATCCGCGAAGGTCGCCATCCCGTCATCGAAACACAACTGCCTATTGGTGAGCAGTTTGTACCCAACGACGTATTCCTCGACAGCGAATCGGTGCAAATCATCCTCATTACAGGGCCGAACATGGCGGGCAAGTCCGCGCTCTTGCGCCAAACCGCCCTCATTACCTTGATGGCACAAATGGGCAGTTTTGTTCCAGCAAAAAGTGCCCGCATCGGACTGGTGGACAAGGTGTTCACCCGCGTGGGCGCTTCCGACAACATCAGTGGCGGCGAAAGCACATTCATGGTTGAGATGAACGAAACAGCCTTGATTATGAACAACATCAGCGACCGTTCGCTCATTCTTTTGGACGAAATCGGGCGCGGCACCAGCACCTACGATGGCATCAGCATTGCCTGGAGCCTGGCCGAATACCTGCACGACAACGAACGCGCCCACCCCAAAACCCTCTTCGCCACGCACTACCACGAACTCAACGAACTGGCCGAGAGCCACGAGCGCATCCACAACTTCCATGTCAGCACTAAAGAGGTAGGCCAAAAAGTGGTTTTCCTCCGCAAACTCGTGCCGGGCGGTTCCAACCACTCATTTGGCATCCATGTGGCACGCATGGCGGGTATGCCACAGGCCATTGTACAGCGCGCAAACGAGATTTTGAAAACCTTGGAAGAGAAGTCCGTAGAAGGCAGGGAGCAAGGAGCAAATGGTAAGGAGCAAAAAGTAGAGACCCAGGCCGAAATCCGCAAAAAGGTCAAAAACATCTCTACGCCCCTGCAACTGCACATCTTCGACGTGGACGACTATACCTTGAAAATCAAGGAAACCCTGCTCTCGCTGGACTTGAACACCATGACGCCGATGGATGCGCTCTGGAAATTGAACGAATTGGTGAAGATTGCGGGGAAGAAATGACCAAGAAAAACTATTTTTGTACAAAAATTGACGATATCAATGCCTGAACAGACTGTACAACAACTGTTTAGCAATCTGCAATTAGAATTGTTGAGCCTTTACGCTCGTAATATTTCAGACGAAGAACTACCGCAAGTCCGAGATATGCTCGCTCGTTTTTTTGCAGACCGCGCCACAAAACGCGCCAATGAGGTGTGGAAAGAAAAAGGGTTTGATGCAAAGGAGATTTTGAAAAAACATCGTCGCACTCCGTATCGCCGCAGCAATAGCTGGAAATGCTGATTTTATTGTCCCTGATGACCGTCATTTTCGAGTTTTGCAAAGAATCGCCTTCCCCCAAGTCAAGGTAATTTCTACAGATGAGTTTTTGAAAATGTTACAGAAAGGGTTGCTGAATACTTAATTTTCGAACTTAAAATGGAAAACAAAACCCTTATCTCCATAATAGTCCCCGCTTTCAATGAAGAGGAAAACCTGGCCGAAGCAGTTCAGAAAATCTCTGAGACCCTGACAAATCTCCGCGAACAATATTCTTTCGAACTCATATTCGTGAACGACGGCAGCAGCGACAAAACCTTGGGTTTGCTGCGCCAATTGCACCAAAAATATCCAGATTGGGTGCATTACCTCAGTTTTTCGCGCAATTTTGGCCACATGAGCGCACTGCGTTGCGGCTACGATCATGCGCGTGGCCAGGCCGTGATCTGTATGGACGCCGACCTGCAACACCCGCCGGCTTACATCCCGGTTTTTTTGGGAAAATGGGCAGAAGGCTACGAAATCGTGTTCACCAGCCGACAAGACGATGAAAAGACGGGCTGGTTCAAGCGCCTCAGCTCCAAATACTTTTACGGGCTGATGAACCGCTTTTCCGATGTTCGCATCGAACCGGGTGCTGCCGATTTCAGATTGTTGGACCGAAAGGTGGTGGACCTGATACGCCAGTCGCAAGAAACCGACTTGTTTATCCGGGGCTTTATCCCCTGGGTGGGTTTCCGGCAGTACATCATTCCATACACGCCCGACAAAAGATATGCCGGGCAATCCAAATACACCTTGAGAAAAATGCTGCGCTTGGCCCTTAATGGCATTACAGCGTTTTCAGTCAAACCATTGCGCGTCGCAACTTTTCTGGGGGTCATCATTTCCGGGTTTGCATTTTTGTACGCCGTTTATGCGATTTATGCACATTTCGTGCTAAAAGAGACCGTGCAAGGCTGGACATCAGTGCTGCTTTCCGTGCTGATTATGGGCGGCTTGCAATTGCTCACACTCGGCATCATCGGAGAATATTTAGGCCGTTTATTTATACAGGCAAAAGGCCGTCCGCCATACATTGTCCAGGAAAGCAGCCTGCCACCCTCGACGTGACTCAATCATCCCTACAATGCGTTACCAGCTTTACCGAACCCTATTTGTCGTTTTCCTTTTTTGCGAAATACTGCTCATTACCTCCCAGCGACTCCGCTACATGGGACAACGGGAAAATGGCATCGTGCTGACCATTTTGGCAGCGGCCATGGGCATATTTGCGGTATTGGCAGCCTTTGAAAGCGTAAAAAACCGCGAAAAAGCCAAAGTTGCTTCTTGGGGAAACTGGCTTCTGGGAATTGTGACTGTCGCTGGTTTAGGCTTGTGCATTTTTCACTTTAACCGCGAAATAAGCGTCATACCAATAGATATACGCCTTTCTGACATCCTGCCGACCATCCAGATAATGAACCAGCGACTGTTGGATGGGCAGTTCCCCTACAACCTCATTCAGAGTTTTGGCTATGACCTGTCGCCCACTTATCTGCCCATGATGTGGCTGCCATTTTTGCCGGCGGCTGCTTTCCATTTTGACGAGCGTTGGGTAGCGTTTGCCATTTGGGGCATCGCGACGATTTCGATGGTTCGACGTGCACATGTTTGGGGGCTTGGCACAGAGGCCAAATGGCTCATTACAGCGCTGCCATTTTTCCACTTCATCATGATCGAAGAAGGCACCGATGCCACCTTTGGCAATACGGTGGAGATCATGATCGCAGGGTTTTATATGTTGTTTGCCCTCCAATTGGATAAAATCCGAATTTACCTTGCCGGGTCTCCGCGAAAAAAAGGGGCATTGCTGGCGTTCTTTATTGTCCTATGCTTACTGTCGCGCTATTCCTTTTTGTTGTGGCTGCCACTGTGTTTCGCAGTAGTCTGGGTGGAAAACCGAAAGCTCGCGATCAGCACCGCAGCCTGGGTTTTTGGCTTTGTGATGCTGCTTTTTGTGCTTCCGTTTTTACTTAAAGACCCAATGATATACCTCAATGGCTTAAAGTACTATTCTGTGGCCGCATTGGCAGGCTGGGACCAAGCGGACAGCGGTAGCCCGCTGTATCAAGGAATGGGTTTGGCAGGTATATTTCGGGACGAAGCTGCGGGGGATATGGCTGGGCGCTTGGCCACTTTGCAAAGATGGCAATTGGCAGCTTCGGTGTTGGCAGTAGGCTTGTGCGCCTTTATCTGGTGGAAAAAACGCACCCAAATGAAGCGCCTCCCCCTTTTTCTGTTGGGGAGCCTGAAATTCTACTTTGCCTTTTTTTATGGTTTCATCCAGATGCCATACATCTATTTGATGCTTACGCCCTGCTTTTTGAGCGTCGTGATGTTGCTTTCGTTTTACAGGGAGGACGATTCAGCGACGCTGGTTTCTACGATCGTGGAGTGAGCCTGCTGCAAATGACGTTGGGCGTGTAGCACCAGATACTCCAGCAAATCGCCCAAAAGAAAAGAAGAAACGTGCCAGCGCATGGGCTTTATCAAGGGTTTGTTGGTGTCTACCTCACGCGCCTGACGCAACAGCCGCAGCATGAGTTCGATGTTGATGAGAAACACTTTCACCTCGTTTTCCCGAACTTTCAACAACTTGGAAGGATTAATTGCCTTGGGGCTGTGACGGTGCTTTTCGGCCAAATACGCTGGATTAGCTGCATGGATAGCCCGGCGACCCAACCAATTGGATTGCCGTTCATGTGCCGGCATCCACCTGCGGGCTTTTGCTTTGTGGAGCGCCAGTTCGATGCGGGGGAGATAATAGTCGAATTGGGCGTTGAGGTGTGCAAAACATTCCTGTCCATTCCATTGGCCGGGCGCAGGGTGCCGGAGCAGCGCCTCGCGGGTTTGGTCAGCGAAATTTGTTCGCACTTGTTTCAACAGGTCGTTCAGGTCAGATTCCAGTCGGTCGAGCAGTTCGGATTGAGACATCTTTTTCTTTGTATGAAGCGTAAGTGCGATACTGTTAGGGGTGGAACACGGATGACGCGGATTAGACGCGGATTTTTTTCCTTATAAAAGTTTAAAATCCGTGTCTAATCCGCGTCATCCGTGTTCCATTCCTCAAATCTAGGGCGCAAGCCCGCAAAAGTACTACCTCCCTATCGCAATTTTCCCAAAAATGCTCCATCTACGCTGATGAGGAGGCTGTAACCCAGCGTGAGCAATTCTATTTGGAATTTTCTTGCCCCTTCTGTTTTAACGATATGACCTTTCATCCCTATCAGGTTTCCGGCGGTGATTTCTACGGGTTCGCCTTCTGAAAAACTGCCGGGTATAACCGAAACATCCAAACCGTTTTCCAAGGTGATGCGGCGCAGTATCTCGATCTCTGCTTCGGGAATAGCGCGCAGGTCTTTGCTGGACTTCACAAACCCTGCCACATTTTCAGTTTCCAACACAGGCAAGTAATCTGCCTTCGTAATGCTGACAAAAACATAGCAATTGATGAGCGGTTTTTCCACCACACGAGTGCTGCGTGTATAGCGGCGCATCAGTTTTTGCAAGGGCAGGTAGGCATGCACGCCCTTCTTCGTCAACATACGTTGCACGAATTTCTCGCTCTTTGAGCGGGTGTGAATCGCAAACCAGCGCGGCTCGGTTTCGTGGAGGTGGTTGATGATAGTGGACATGGGAAAGGTTTGGGTTATTTCAAACCGACAAACGCCTCAAAATTTTCATTGTTTATAAGGAAAGTTTCGCTGTTCGGATAGTTTTCGAGAAAAGTACTTGGAAAGCGGGCTGGCTTTTTAGACTGCCATTTGAATTCGAAGGCCTGCAATCGCCCGTTCGCTTCTTCAATATAATCAATTTCCTGTTGCGCCGTAGTGCGCCAGAAATAGGTATTGCAGAAATAGTCGGAATAGGCATTCCGTTTCATGCGTTCAGAGAGCAGAAAATTTTCCCAAAGCGCTCCTGTATCGTTGCGCAATGCCAGGGGAGAGAAGTTTTTCAGGATGGCATTGCGAATGCCGTTGTCGTAAAAATAGATTTTTCGTCCTTTTTTTATTTCGTTGCGCGCATTTCGGCTGAGTGAGGGCAACTTAAAGAGCACGAAAGATGCTTCTAGCAGGTCGGTATATCGTTCTACGGTAAGCGGGTCAGCACCAATGGTTTGTGCCACTTCCAGATAACGCACTTCATTGCCGACCTGAAGCGCAAGCGCCTGGAGCAGTTTGAGCAGCAGGGAAGGTTTTTTTATTTGGTCG
Organism: uncultured Saprospiraceae bacterium; assembly: GCA_964589365.1. Lineage (GTDB taxonomy): Bacteria > Bacteroidota > Bacteroidia > Chitinophagales > Saprospiraceae > M3007. The sequence continues at coordinate 2,824 of CAZPTQ010000066.1, read as the reverse complement.
AGGGTAAGCAAGTCTTTGTACATCAGCCCATCGCTCAAATCACCGAGAATCTTTTGTGCGCGGGTTTGATCCTGTAGCACTACTTCAGGATAGTAGCCATAAAGCATCCTTTGTTCAAGCAGCGAATGTTCCGTCAAATAGCCGTGGTGATCGCACATTTCTGCAAAAGAAAGCGGGTAGAGATTGAACTCGATTTTTCGCCCCGTGAGGCTTTCTTTTGTTTGGGCAGCGATGTCAAGCGAAGAGGAACCCGTGACAAAAAGTTGCACTTGTGGCAAATGGTCGGTGATGAGTTTTAGCATCAGCCCGGCGTTTGTAAACCGCTGCGCTTCGTCCACTACGACTACTTCATTTTGTCCGAGCAGGATTTGCAGGCGAGCCAGTGAAATATTGTCGAGCAGGGAACGGGTTTCCGGGTCGTCGCCTGTCAACCAAAGGGTCTTTTTGTTCAGGTTTTGTGTGAGCTGACGCACCAGTGTTGTCTTGCCCACCTGGCGGGGACCAATAACAATCACTGCCTTCCCTTTGCCGAGCCATTGCTCGATGTTTTGCGTTTGAATCCGTGGTATCATCGCCTTTTTAAGACAAAAATACGATATTTTCAGATTCAAATCGGAAAATATGGGCTAATTTTTCGATTATGGTTTTTATCTTCAGGTTTTTCGAGTCGCAGTCCTTCTTGAAGGTGGATGATGTTCTGACCTCAACGTGTGGCACACCTTCGAGGTGTGCCACACGGTCGCAATCCTACCTAAAAGTGGCTGTTGTTCTGACTCAAAGAAATGACAGAACGGAGCATCCTAGATGCAAAGTTCTCTTATTCCTGCTTCCTAAACTTCCCAGAATACAACTTGCCCGAGCTTGTGGTAGCCGTAAGGAGATAAATGCCGCTGGGCAATGAGGCAATGTTTGCGTTTCCGCCATTTTGGATGGTTTGCCGACTGAGTTCTCGGCCTAGCAAGTCGGTTATACGAACCCTTAAAGTGAGGTCTAGTGAGGTGGTTTGCAGCGAAATGAATTGATCAGCGGGATTGGGATAAAGTTTTAGTATTCCAGAATGGGTTTCGATAGTGGAGGAGGATTCTGGGGAAAGCTTCACTACCCAGAAGTCGGTTTTTCCTTGGACACCAGAAACATCGCCATTGTTTGACCAAGATTCTCCGGCCAAGATGTAGCCTTCATCGGGTGTCTGTTGGATAGAAAAACCATGCTCTGCCATACTACCACCCAACGTTTTTTGCCATTGGATTTCTCCTGTTTCCATCAATTTAACCACCCAAAGATCTGCTCCGCCGTCATTATTTAATACATCTCCGTTGTTTGATTGAGCTTGCCCTATCACAACAAAACCGTCATCATTTGTCTGCTGGATAGAACTCCCGTAATCCTCAGCGGTCCCTCCCAATGCTTTCTGCCACTCAATATCCCCTGTTTCATTCAATTTTACCACCCAAAAATCGTAGCCCCCATGACTCCCTGTTACATCACCACCACTTGACCGAGACTGCCCTACCACGATATAGCCGCCATCTCTGGTCTGGTGGATGTCGTTGGCACGGTCATGACCTGTTCCACCCAACGTTTTTTGCCATAGAATTTTTCCTTCAAAGTTTAATTTGACCACCCAGTAATCAAAACCACCATGAAGATTACTTACATCTCCATCCGGCGAACTGGTCTCGCCAGCGACGATATAACCCCCATCCATAGTTTGGCTGACGGAATAAGCAAGGTCGAGCAAACTCCCCCCTAATGATTTTTGCCATTCAATTTGCCCGGTACTGCTCAATTTTACGACCCAATAATCCAAAGAGCCGTGGTTTACGGTCACATCTCCATCTGGAGTACCTGATCTGCCCGCTACAATGTACCCGCCATCGGTAGTCTGTTGAATGTCCCAGGCCTCCTCCCAGCCGCTTCCTCCAAGGCATTTTTGCCATTGAATGCCTCCCATGCTATCCAATTTCAATACCCAAGCATCATAGTCTCCGTGGTTGCCTGACACATCTCCATCGTTTGATTTGGTAAAACCTGCCACGACAAAACCTCCATCAGTGGTTATCTGAATAGCGAATGCCCAATCTAAATGACTTCCACCGTAGAGTTTTTTCCATTGAACAGCCCCTAAGCTATCCAATTTCAACACCCAGACATCATCGTAACCATTGGTAGGCCCAACGTCACCGTCATTTGAACCTGCTATACCAGCTACGATAGAACCACCGTCGTGTGTTTGTTGAATAGATCTTGCCTCATCATACTTACTTCCACCGAATGTCTGTTGCCATTCGATGGAGGGTTGAGCCATTATTATGGAGACGCATAGAATGAGGCAAAAAGTAAGTAGAATGTTTTTTATCATCTTGAATAGCCTTTTAAAACGCAAATGAGGAAAAGTTTGGCTGATTTTCACGGCTGGTAAGCAAATTGACAATTTATGTTGCGGTCTTCTGAAAAAAGCAACGAAAGAAGTGGAATTTCTTACTCCGATTTTACGATTTTTAAAATTTGGACGTCACAATCTGTTTCAATCTGCAAGATGTAAACCCCTCGCAGCAGGGATGCCGCAGGAAGTGAGATTTGAGAAATATTTAAATCGAGATTGAATAGCATGACCATTTGGCCATTTGTATTCAATAAACGGATTGTGGCCTTGCTACAACCTGAAATAATTTGAGGGATAAAAATATTAAGACTCTCTTTGAAAGGGCTTTGAGCTTTGATTTTGACATAATCAATTGCACTGCGAATTGATTTGTCTGTACTGCCGCTATTGGGGGCGTCACTAATTATATCCTCTGCGGTCAGTGCAGCAAACGAATAT
>CAZPTQ010000065.1:0-25070 GCA_964589365.1 uncultured Saprospiraceae bacterium | reverse complement strand
CAATGACCAATGACGCAATGACCAATGACGACATCGCTCTCCAAGCCCTGCGAGATTGTTTCCCCATGGGAAGTATGACCGGTGCACCCAAAATCATGTCCATGGAACTCATAGAACGCTACGAGCGCACCCGCCGCGGGTTGTATTCGGGAGCTGTTGGTTACTTCGCACCCGAGGGCGATTTTGATTTCAATGTGGTGATTCGCAGCATTTTGTACAATGCCGCTACGGGTTACGTTTCGGCACAAGTGGGAGGGGCGATTGTGTACGACTCTGTGCCTGAACAGGAATACGAGGAGTGCATGGTGAAGGCCGAGGCAATGATGCGGGCACTGGGGAATGATGAATGATGAATGATGAATAACGTGAGGTTTGTTGCATTATCGTAAAATTACGATAAATATTTACCCAGAAATTTGGCGCTTTTAAAATTCATCGTACTTTTGCGATGAATCTAGCAAATACATTCATGGCCACCAATAAAAAAGAAGCTTTTGGGCAAGACGAACAGGAACTCGCCGAACTCGCCAAAGCACTCGCACATCCGGCGCGCATTGCCATTTTGAAAGAACTGGCAAAGCGAAACACCTGCATTTGCGGCGAAATCGTGGAGGTGCTGCCTTTGGCACAGAGTACCGTGTCGCAACACCTCAAAGAATTGCAACAAGCCGGGTTAATCCAGGGTACGGTTGAAGGAGTAAAATCCTGTTACTGCATCAACCGGGCAACCTTTCAAAAATTTGAGCAAATGCTGAAGTCCTTTTTTGCGAACACCGCTGGCCAGCAATGTTGCTGAGCCACTTTCGGCTATTTTTTTGCCCAAAACCATCGTCTTTTTACGATAAAACATCAACTCAAGCGCGGAGCATTCAAATCACCGCATCCCCAAATCACCAAATCCACAAATCCACAACTAAATAATTTACGGTATGCAAACTGCTGAACAGATCAAAACCGTCGTCCGGGAAAAATATTCGGAAATCGCCTTGCAAGACAAAGGATGCAACGAAGCCTCCTGCTGCGGTGTCGGCACACCCGGCACTTACACAATCATGGCCGATTCTTACACCGAGCTAGAAGGCTACAACCCCGATGCCGACCTGGGCCTGGGCTGCGGCTTACCGACGCAATTTGCCCACATTCAAGCGGGCGATACAGTGCTTGACCTCGGCTCCGGTGCTGGAAACGATGCTTTCGTGGCACGTGCCGAAACAGGTGCCACGGGCAAAGTCATCGGCGTGGATTTCACCCCGACCATGATTCGCCGCGCCCGAGAAAACGCGGAAAAATTGAATTTCCACAACGTGGAGTTCCGTCAGGGCGACATCGAGGATTTGCCAGTTTCAGACAATTCCGTGGACGTGGTCGTGAGCAATTGTGTGCTCAATCTGGTGCCTGACAAGCCCAAAGTTTTTAAAGAAATCATGCGCGCATTGCGCCCCGGTGGACATTTCAGCATCTCTGACATCGTGCTCGTTGGTGAGTTGCCAGATGCGCTACGCAACGCCGCCGAGATGTACGCAGGTTGTGTGTCTGGGGCTATGCAACGTGACGAATACCTTGACATCATTCGCAAAACGGGTTTTGAAAACCTGAAAGTGCAAAAGCAAAAACCGATCTTAATTCCTGACGAAATTTTGCGCGAATACCTTACGGAAGTGGAATTGCAAGCATTTGTTGCGTCTAAGACAGGTATTTTAAGTGTCACCGCGTACGCTGAAAAACCGGGCGGTGATTCGGCGAACAAGACCGTTCGGGCTGAAAAACGCAAAATTGAAATGCGTAACCTCGCTTCTGAGGCAGGCAAGGCTTGCTGCGCTCCGGGAAGTGGGTGTTGCTAAAAACGCGGGGACAATAAGACCCATAAGGTTCTCAAAAACCTTATAGGTCTCCATTCCAAAAAGAAAACCTCGTAGGTTTTTAAAACCTACGAGGTTTAGCAAACTTTAAGAGAAAACGTCTGCCATGTCCATTATTTTGAAAAACGCCAGCAAAGCGAACGCTCCGGCTTTGAGCGATTTTTTGCAGCAAGTAAAACTTCCCACAAGCGATCTGCCAGCCGACTTGTCGGGCTTTACCCTGGCTTTTGATGGGGAGCAAATTGTAGGTTCAGCCGGGATGGAATTGAAGGGGGAAATCGGCCTGTTGCGCTCGGTGGCTGTCACGGAGACCTGCCGAAACCAGCACCTTGGCCAACGCCTTTTTGCCGCCGCATTGGAGTATGCCCGATCCCATGAAGTTCAGGAGGTGTTTTTGATCACCAATACCGCCAAACGTTATTTTGAAAAAAATGGCTTTCAGCAGATTGACCGTCTCGATGTACCCATTGAAGTCCTTGAAACCAAGCAATTTAGGGAACTGTGCCCCTCGTCGTCGGTGGTGATGAAAATGGATTTAACCTGACTTTATTCCGATGAAAATTGCCCTTTTCTCCGACATCCACGCCAATCTTCCGGCACTCGAAGCCTTTTTTGCAGATGTTGACCAACGTCAGGCCGATCAAATTTTTTGCCTCGGCGATCTGGTAGGCTACAACGTCTGGCCCAACGAGGTCATTCAGGTTATCCGCCAAAGAGGCATCCCGACTATTGCCGGAAACTACGATTACGGCATTGGCCGCGCCACGGACGACTGCGGCTGTGCCTACAAAACTGATGACGAAAAAGCGAATGGCGCGGTGTCCATTTCCTTCACCAATAAAATTGTGGAAGCTGCTGAGCGTCAATATCTTCGCGAATTGCCCAAACATATCCGCATCGAAATCGAAATGCAGGAAGGCGAACCCATTTCGCTCTTGCTGGTGCATGGCAGTCCACGCAAAATCAACGAATACCTGTTTGAAGACAGGGAAGAAAAAAGCCTGATGCGCATCCTCGAAGGCGCCAATGCGGATATCCTTTGCTTTGGACATACGCACAAGCCATACCACCGTGTACTCAATTCGGGCACAGATGCGGAACCACATTTCCGAAATGCCATCAATATCGGTTCCGTTGGCAAGCCCAAAGACGGCGATCCGCGCGGCGGCTATGTACTGTTGGAACTGGACGAGCGCAGCAATTTGAAAAACGAAAACAGCATCCGTGTGGAGTTTGTGCGGTTTGAATACGACGTGGAAAAAGCGGCAAAAGCGGTGGAGGATAGTCCACTGCCGGATGCTTATGCGGATGCGTTGCGGGTGGGGCGTTAGATGATGGTTTTATATTTTCTTGTTCTCTGGTTTTGTGGTTTTCCTGTTTAATTCTGCACAACCAATTTCCCTTGACCCACCAAAAGCCCTTTTTGTTTGATATTAAACAAATAGACCCCCGTGCCTAAGTCGCCTTTTTTGACATAAAAAACCCCTCCTTCATCGGCCGCCTCTCGCACTAATTTTCCCTGTAAATCAAATATTTGCAACTGAAGCACAGCATAGCCAGGTAAACCCTTGACTTCCAAACGGGTCTCCGTAACAAATGGGTTCGGAACCGCCTTTACCTGCACGGAGCTCTGATTTGGCTCCCAGGCACTGACGATAATGAATTTTTCGCCCACCCGATGGAAAGTTGTATTGGTGAGCACCGGCGCATTGAAATCAAAGAAAATAGCCGCACGGTTTTCGATGAGCGTTTGCAAGGGCAGGGTGTGTTTTTGCTTGATATCAAAAGAAATATACCCTTGGGATCCTGCCAAATTGGTATTGCTATCCGGCAGGAGAATGTTTTCAAACTTGAATTGCAGCACTCCATCGCCCAACAGTTGCCAAGTGTATGGATGGCTGGCTGACCCGGGGCGCACACTTGACGCATCCAACCAAGGGGAAAGCGTGTCACGGATTGAAATGGTAAAAGCCGTGTCGGTGCCGGTGTTTTGAAATCGGATTTTATAGGCCAAATCCACGTCACGACCGATATAATGCGCTGTATTATATCCCGTTGGAATGGCTTGCTTATCATTGGGATCAAAGGCACCAATGTTGGGTTGGCAGTCACGGTCAGTGTTTTGGGTGACGAACATTTCAGGGAACATATTCCAAAAGCCCGGTTGAACAGGTCCATTACAACCTTCGATAGCGGTCGTCGAAGCGAAAAAAGGCACTTCGCCAGGCGCTTGGCCGGCATAAATGCGTGAAGTTGAGCCATCGGCAGGACATTTTACGGCGTATTCTCCTTGTGGAGGCAATTGGAACTGACCTTCCCGCATGACGATCAAGTCCTCGATAATGACAAATTCTGCCACATTGGTCATGGGCGCACTGCCCACGTTTTTAATGATAAATGCTACAGAATCGCCTTCACAGGCGGCTTCCACTTCAATGACCGGGATCAACTCCCCGGTAGTAGGACAAGGATTGGTAAGCCCAATGGAAGCAGAAGAACAATGTGTCTGCCCTAATTGGGCATCACAACTTACCAAAACGGTGACTGAGAAATTGCCAGATTCCAAAGGAGCCAGGTCGCCGACAAAAAACGCATAAAGGTTGTTGCCTAAATCGCTGTAAGGAATACTGGCTGATTCCAAGCTCAAAAAAGGATCAAGGGACAGCGTGACTACCACCGAATCTGCTTTAATATTACCTTGGTTTCCATAAATCACGTTGTAGGTACTGGAAAAACAACGCCTCAAAAACACCGCGCTCAAATCAACCGTCGGCCAGGCACAAGCGATATAGGCGGTAATGCCGGTATTCCATTGGATTGTATCCCCACTATTTATAGTTATGTTCAAGGAGTCTTCGCACAATGTCCACAAATCATTGGGCGGCACTACGCTGACTAAATACGTCCCTGTGTCAATTGAAAAACCATAGTTGCCCTGCAAATCAGTAGTGGCATAGCGTGTGTCGCCAGCTTTGGCTGCAATGACAACCCGCTTGGCCGCCGACGTGTCGGCCACACAGTCTGTGTTCAGGTCGGAAAAGATGTTGCCGTACAATCGGCTGGTAAATGTAACACCGTTGGCATCGGTGCGAAATACATAAGGGCTGTACCCTACGCCGGTAAAGGCTCTGGCCAAGCCCATCACACCACCATCTGGCAGAGACCACAGGTTATTGGCCAACTCGAAATTCTCCGGTCGGTCAAATACGCGCTCCCAAAGGAGCGAACCATCCCATTCAAGTTTTCGCACCGAAAGATTGCCTGTTGGGCGGGAATAAAGCAACAATTTGTCATCCAGAGAAGTGATTACTCCTCCCCCATCAGGGCTCGATATCGTATTCAATACCGCTCCATTTTCTGCATTTAGGATTGCGGTGTTGCTGCTGGAGACCGCAGCAATGAGGCTGTCCTGCAGTACAGCAAGCGATCCGAAACCATAAATCAGGTTCGGCTGCGGATAAAGCACTTTATAGACCAGATCACCCGCAGGCGAAAACTTGGCCAACACGGGGCGGTAAGGAATATCCTGTACGCCGCTCAAATAAAAATTGCCCTCTGAATCAGCGGCCATTGATAAAAAGTAGCGCATCGGAGTACTCAATATACTGAGGTCGTAAGTCTTTTGCCACTGTGTTTCGCCCATCAAATTGGTTTTGCTTACTTTGACGGGGCTATCATCAGAGCCGATTTGATAGGCAATCAGGTACCCATCCGGTGTAGCTTTTACCATCGGAGGCTGGTAATTACTCGAGGGCATACCAACGACACTGTTAGTCCAGATAACCTCTAAACTGGCATTCGTCTCTGTCAAAACTGTAGTGCCAGTTGTGGGTTTATATGCTGCGAATAACAAGTGATCGTTGCCCAGTGTCAAGACCGTAGGTCGGAATGCAGTAAAGTAATTGCTCTGTGGTTCCAGCCATTGTGGCGCGCCTCCCGGCGCGATTTTCAACAGCAAGTGTGGCTCTGACCCATATTCATCATCTGCGGTCAGCAACAGGCCCCCATCCGGAGTAGGCACTATACCATAGGCTAAGTCCAGGCTGGTGAATTCCGGAAAAAAACGTTCCCAACCCTGTGAGTTAGCAGTGGTCAGACCAAGGCAAAAGAGCAAAAAGCAGACTACATTTTTCATGTGTATAGATTTAATTAAAGCAAAGGTCTTAAATGAACGGTGCGCATACAAACCCAAATTTTTAAATTTGTGCGAGAATAATTATTGCAATTATTTAAAACGTTTTTTGTGAAAAAAAGAAATTTTGTTTGATTTGCTAAAAACGCTGTCTTCCCGAGAGAAAAGTGATTTCCTGCGCTAGATACAATCACCTTACCTCGCAGTCAGTATTGACAGAGAAAGAATGGTTGTTGGAGCAAACTGGGCCATAAAGTATGACTGTCACCAAAAAGACAAAAACACGCCGTTCATGCAACCTCGCACTTTAACATTTGTCAATACTACTGCCTAAAGAAATGGACGCCACACAAACGCACCGCGACCTTATTGAACGCTGCCGGGAAGGCCAACGCGACGCTCAGTTCGAGCTCTACCGCTTGTATTCCCGAGCGATGTACAACACGGCGCTGCGCATGGTGCGCCACCCGCACGATGCGGAGGACCTTTTGCAGAGCGTGTTTGTGGAGGTTTTCACCAAATTAGAGTCCTTTCGATACGAGAGCAGCATTGGCGCCTGGATGAAACGGATTACAGTAAACAAATCTATCAACTTCCTGAAAAGCAGGAAATTAGCCTTGACAGAGTTGACTGCTTCCCATGATCGAGCGGAGCTTTCGGAGCCAGCGCAGGAGCCTGTTTGGTCCGTAGAAAAAATCAACCGGGCCATTGAGGGTTTGCCGGACGGATACCGGGTGGTATTTAGCCTTTATGCGGTAGAAGGATATGATCACGAAGAAATTGGGCAAATATTGGGCGTCACAGAAGCGACTTCAAAATCACAGTATAGCAGGGCGAAAGCGAGGTTGAGGGAAATGCTGGCTTGATGTTTATTTGAGGATTTGGGGATTTGGTTATTTGGGGTGCCGAAGCTTGGCATTCCTACCTTTTTCTCGAAAAAAACGAATTCCAAGATTGAAACCATCCCCAAATCCCCAAATAAACAAATCCACAAAAAATGACCGACTCACTAAACATATTCATCCTAAAACATCGCGACGCATTCGATGCAGCGGTGTCGGGTGTCCCGAGTACTTGGGAGTGGCCGGGCTTGGAACGAATGCTCGAACGGCTACCCCATTCCGATACTCTGGAACGTCAATTGATGTGCGACCGGGTGCTGTTGGATACCGCGATGCCTTCTGATCTGGTTTGGGCGGGCATTGAGAAGGATTTAGACCGCCTGACGCAACACACTGACCTTGAATCCTTTATACACCAAAACCGCGAAACCTTTGATACCGGATTGCCCAGCGGACAAGCCTGGGAAAACATATCAAAGAGTCTGCCCAAACCAAAGGCAATAAAGGTGCATATAGGCTGGCAACGCTCGATCATGCGCATTGCAGCCTCCTTAGCACTTTTGGTAGTCGGTATTGGCGGAGGCATCTGGTACGAACGGCAAGGCGGCGCAGCGTCAGGGATGGCAATGAGCGAAGTCTCGGGCGAATACGCCGAATTGGAACAGTTTTATCAGCGTGGCATTTCTGTAAAGCAGGAAAAATTGGCGACCTTCACAGGCAACCAACCCGCTGAAGTGGGCGAAGATTTGGAACAGCTGGATGATATCATGGAACAACTCCGTCTTGAACTGGCAAATGTGCCGCCCGGGAATCGCGAGCAAGTAGTGCGTGCCATGATCAATAATTATAAGGCCAAAATGGCCATCCTCCAAAGGGTTTTGGAACGCTTGGAGCAATCAAACAACGGTGGCGACAACAGTAAACAAAGCAATGGAATCAAAAACATTTAAACCGATAGCTATGGCCAGCATCAGAGCGACCATATTTCTATCCCTCTTTTTAGGGCACACTTTCGCTGTGTGTGCAAATGGCCCTTTGCAAGAATTCACCAAATCCATCAACCGCGAGTTTGGCACCGCTGCCGACGGCACCACAGCCTTGTACAACAAGTACGGCAACGTGAAGGTGAAAACCTGGCAAAACAACTCGGTAAAAATTGATGTGACCATTGTGGTCAATGCAAAAACCCAGCGAGAAGCCGACGAGGCGTTCAAAAACCTCAACGTGAACTTTATCAGCACTTGGGGATATGTGAAGGCCGAAACCATGATTGCCGAAGCGATGAACTATGGAGGGGTCTTCTGGTGGCCCGCCAAGACCTGCGGCGACGACTTCAAAATAAACTACGAAGTCTGGATGCCCGCTACCAATCAATTGGACCTGAAAAACAAATACGGAAACGCTTGGGTAGGCACTTTGAAAGGCAAACTAATCGCCGAAATCAAGTACGGCGAACTCCGTGCAGAGGCTATTAGCAACGATGCCGACATCAATATTGACAATAGCAAGGCATGGCTTACCCGGGTGAACAATCTCTCAGGCCATTCAAGTTACAGTACCCTGAACGTAACTGAAGCCAACGACATTCAGTTGGATACCAAGTATTCCGAGACCAAAGTGGACAAGGCCAACAACCTCCGCATCACTTCAAAATACGATGATTTCAACTTTGGCAATGTGGAAGAACTTCGCCTGCAAACCAAATACGCTAATTTGCGAAGCATCAGCATACGCACAGCTTATATCACAGCACAGTATTCAGATATAGGATTTGCCGCCGTGCGCGAAGGCATTGATGTTGATATGTGCTATGGAACGCTCGGCATCAACGCGCTGAGCCGCAATTTTTCCATTGTGAATGTGGTGGGAAAATATACCGGGGTCACCGTTGAAGTAGAACGCGGCACCGCCTACCGTTTTGATGCTGAGGTGAATCATGCAGACGCCCATGTTCCCAATGCTGCTACGGTTAAAAACCGTAGTGACTCCGGCGAACGTGAAATTTTGGTAGGTTATCTCGGCAGCGAAAGTGCGAAGGGCCTGGTGAAAGCGAGGCTTACTTACGGGGATTTTGTGATAAAATGATTTTGCGGTTTTTTCAAAAGATCTAAACCCTCCCCCTCCCGCGCTGTTTCAGCGCCTTATGAATTCAAAAGAACGCCTGCTGCTCCTTGCCCTTGCTGCTGTAAACTTCACCCACATCATGGACTTTATGATCATGATGCCTTTGGGCCCTCAGCTCATGGAGCTCCTGAGAATCAACCCACAACAATTCAGTCTGGCCGTGTCTGCGTATGCCATTACCGCTGGCATTTCAAGTTTTATCTCTGCTTTTTTTGTGGATCGTTTTGATCGAAAAAAGATACTGGTCTTTGCCTATGTGGGTTTTTTGTTCGGCACCTTCTCTTGTGCCTTCGCGCCGAATTACGAACTGCTCGTAGCGGCGCGGGTGCTGGCTGGCTTATTCGGCGGCATGATAGGCGCGCAGGTGCTGGCCATCGTGGCCGATACCTTTGAATACGAACGCCGTGCTACTGCGATGGGGGTGCTTATGACGGCTTTTTCCGCAGCATCGGTGGCGGGAGTGCCTTTAGGGTTATGGTTGGCAGCAAAATTCAGTTGGCATGTGCCGTTTTTAGCCATAGGTTTTTTGGGAATTGGCGTGCTCATATTGGTCGCGCTTGCCGTGCCGCCCATCAACAAACACATCCGGGAAAAACAGCCCTCCCACAAACCTTTTCAGGTGCTCACCGACATTTTCCAGACACCCAATCAGATGCGCGCCCTCTCGCTCTCCATCGTGTTGATGCTGGGCCATTTTGCCATTATCCCGTTCATCGCGCCTTCGCTCGTTGGCAATGTGGGCTATCATCAGGACGATATTTTTCTCATCTATCTCGTGGGCGGCCTATTGACCATTTTCAGCGCCCCCTTGGTAGGACGTTTGGCTGATCGGCGCGGAAAATACCCGGTTTTTGTGGTGTTCGCGCTGCTTTCACTCATCCCGGTCTGGCTCATCACCAACCTGTGGCCAATGCCACTTTGGGCGGTACTGACCATATCAGGCCTGTTCTTTATTGTGGTGAATGGGCGGATGATCCCTACGCAAGCGCTTATTTCGAGCGTGGTACACCCACAGCAACGCGGGGGGTTTATGAGCATCAATGCTTCCATGCAACAACTTGCCACCGGGGTGTCAGCCATGATTGGAGGCGCGATTGTTTCAAAAAGTGTAGAAGGCAGGATAGAACAGTACGATTGGGTAGGCTATTTTTCTATTGCACTTATCCTGGCAAGTGTTTGGCTGGCTGGCCGGGTGAAACCAGTGGGTTGAATATTGGGAAATTGGGATATTGCACTAATATCCCAATATCCTAATCTCTACGCGGCTGCGTCCCATACATCTTTCCCTGCCGTGTCATTTTGATGAGGTGCTCAAGCCGCTTTTGGGCTTCGGCCTGTCGGCTAGCACCTTTTATGTCGGTAATCCAACCAATTTTGAGGCGTTTGTAGTGCGGGGGGAACGCATCGAAAGTAGCCCAAACGGTTGGGTCGGCGCGAAGCTGCTCACCCAACCAATCGGGGGTTTCAAAAGGATCGTCCGGCGAACCGATTTGGTCCTTGATCGGTTCGAGGCCTGTCGGGGTCATCAGACCACTGGCTTGGAGTTTCCAGACACGTTGGCGGTTTATTTAAATTTTCCTACCTTCCAAGCAGCACAATCCCCCATTCAGAATCCAGCATCACTTTCCCATTATTCACGGTCAGTTTTTGGCCGGAATAATATTCCGTAACGACTGTCCCATTCGCAAAAGCACCCGCTACTTCCAGCGTTTTTTTGCCTTTGGGCATATCCAGTCCTACCACCACGGCATCCGTGTATTTACCCGAGCGATACGCCCTTTTGAACGTATATGGATTGGCACTTAGCATGGTATGCGTGCCAGCACCCACAGCGGGGTGTTCACTGCGAAAACGACCCAGTTTCTGCCAGTGTGCCAGTACATCCTGGGTTTTGAAACCATTTCGCTCGGCGTTGGCAGTCAGCTCATCCCAATTCATGAACGAGCGGAGCGTAGCATCTCCTTCTGTACCCGGGATTTCGAGCGAGCGGTTGGTCTCGTCGCCATAATACACTTGTGATGCCCCTGGGCAGAGCAGAAGTTTTGTGCCGGCCTCAAAGGGTTTTTTGCGCGCTTTGTCAAATGGCCCGCCGTCATCGTGCGAAGCTAAGTAGTTCAGCACGCTTTTGCCTTTGAATTCAGTGCGGAGCAAGTAGTCGTATTTTGAAAAGATAGCCTCGTAGGAGGTTTTTTGCGCGTCGTTTTTTAGGTCAAAATTGATGAGCGCGTCAAAACCATTTGCGAAAAAGTCAACTTTCTTATCTCCAAAATCGAATAGCCGTCCGCCCGAAATGAAATAGTTGTACACTTCGCCCACCAGATAGAAGTCGTTGTTGTCCAACACTTTGGAACGGTTTGCCTTTTTCCAGTCTTGGAAAGCGATGTCGGATTCTTTGCGGAATTCAGCCCAAACACTTTCTTCGATGTGTTTGGCTGTGTCGCATCGGTAGCCATCTACGCCATATTTGCGGATATAGTCCGTGAGCCATTTGATGATGTAAAAACGCGGAGCACGTGGGTAGCCTGTTCGTTTGAAGAAAGCATCAAGTTCAGCAGTTTCTTTTTCGAGTCGGCCTTCTTTCCGCCATTTTTCTCTTAAAAATGCGGGCAGCTCCACCGGCTTGTCGCTTTCGGTAAAAATGTCGGGGAGATTGTCCACGAGTGCACAGGCGGTCGTGCTTGCATAGTCCTGGTAAGTGCAGCGTGGGCCAGTTCGGGCCCAATCGCTCCAAAACGGGTCTTGGGCGGTAGCGGGGCCTGTGTGGTTAATCACCCCGTCGAGCACGATACGGATACGGTGCTGGTGCGCGGTTGCAACAAGTTGGGCGAGGTCATTTTCAGTGCCGAAGTTAGGGTCAAGACGGGTCCAATCTTTGGCCCAGTATCCGTGGAAACCATAAGTATTTCCGGTTCCTTCGTCCACGGGGGCGTGGATTTGCTCCACCACGGGCGTGAACCATATCGCAGTGATGCCCAGACGATCGAAGTAACCCTCCTCTATTTTTTGGGTTATGCCCTTGATGTCGCCACCCATAAAACCGCGCAAAGTAGCCGTAGGAGCCGAGCGGTTAAAGTTTACATCGTTGGTATGGTCGCCGTTTTGGAAACGGTCGGTGAGCAGGAAATAGATATTGGCATTTTGCCAGAGGAAGGGCGGCTTGCCATAGGCGGCTTGAGGGCTATTTTTTGCGGTGGAACAGGCAAGGAGGCAAATAACAAAGAGTAGAAATGTACCGTTTTTTTTCATGGCAGCAAATGTTGAGTAGGAGAGCGAAAGTAGCGGCTTCATGAAAAATGCGCTTAAAATAAAATTGCCTTTTAAGTACTCCAACTAACTCTTTTCCTCTTTTAAAAGGGGCGAGCAGTATTTTTTGCCAAAAAGAATCTTGTTTTATGACATATTTACCTACATTTACGCCTCTTAAAATTTATTGATAACAACCTTAATCCTGCGGCACATCGTATTTTGATCCCCAGCCGCAGATACCTGAAGCCGATTACATCCGTCAAATCCTCTTTTGGCGAAATGGCTTTTTTCATGATCTAACCAGATTTGACTCATGCGGTTATTCTACTTATCATTCATTCTATCTTGCCTCACATTATCTACCTCCCTTTTTTCCCAGGACTGCCCGCCTCCAGGGTTTCCAAACTCAGGTACCAACTGCGGCAACCCTATCATTTGTGAAAGCTTGGATGATTATTGCAACACCATTAACAACAGCAATCAGGCGAGGAATTTCCCATGCTGTGGAGGCTGGCAATTGAACAACGACGAGTGGTTTGGCTTTTTTGCAGGCTCTACCACCATTACCCTTGAAATTACGCCATCCAACTGTGAATCTGGCGGCCAACAGGGACTTCAAGCGGCTATTTATGACAATTGTCCGGCCTTTCCTCCCCCTGGTGGCTGGTGTGCAGTCAATCTGATGGATGCACAATGTTCTTGCACAGAGAATCCGTTTACCCTAACGGCTACTGATTTTATAATCGGTGAAGTATATTGGTTTGTGATTGATGGCTGTTCCGGGAATGTGTGCGATTATGAAATACAGGTCTTGGAAGGCTCCACACAAGGCTTTCCTCCCGACAACCCAGGCCCGGTAACAGGCGAAACCCCGGTCTGCCAGGGTACTACCGAGGATTACGAACTACCTCCAGTAAACGGCGCAACCACCTATACCTGGACGCTTACGCCTTCTGGTGCAGGTACCATAAACGGAAACGACGATGATATTTCGGTAGCATGGTCAGCGGGTTTTAGTGGAACAGCCACCCTGTGCGTAAGTACCTCCAACCTTTGCTTTACCAATCCCACACAATCTTGTATCACCGTAGAGGTATTGCCAAGACCGACTGCCACGCTTTCTGGCAGTGGGGTGATTTGTGCAGGCACAAATGGTACTGTTGATTTGACCGTTACACTTACAGGCGACCCTGATTGGATATTTGTATATGCCATAGCTGGCGTACCACAAGCTCCAATCACAACCAGTACCTCTCCTTATATCATAACTGCAACACAGCCTGGAAACTATACTTTGGTCAGTGTAGTTAGTGTTGATTCCGACCCTGATTGTCCGGGCACTGTGTCAGGCTCGGTCTTGATAAACTTGGTGACGCTCCTCCCTACCTCGACCACTGTTGCCGCAATTTGCGGGCAAAACAATGGCTCTGTGAACCTTTCTATTTCGGGCGGCAACACGCCTTATACCTATATCTGGTCGAGCGGTGAAACCACTCAAGACCTGAGCAATGTGCCACCCGGCACTTACACTACTACTATTACAGACAACAATGGCTGTACTGCAACGCACACCGCCACGGTAACCGACAACATCACAGCGCCTGTGCTGAGTGCTGTCATCACCGATAACACGACTTGCATCGCTGGCAATGGCGCGATTGACCTGAGCGTAACGCCTCCAACGAACAACACTTATATCTGGTCTAGCGGCGAAACGACGCAAGACCTTACCAACATCGTGCCTGGCACCTATACCGTTACGGTCACGCAGGGGGTGACCTGTACCGCTACAGGTTCGTATACAGTTGCCGACATCCCTAGCCGCCCTGTCCCAACAGCTACAAGCGTGCAAAGTACCTGCAACCTTCCCAATGGTAGCGTCAATGCCAGTGTAACGGGTGGTGTAACACCCTACACTTATCTTTGGTCAAATGGCGCCACCACTGAAGATCTCGTTAACATAATGACCGGCAGCTACACACTCACCGTGACAGGGGCAAACGGCTGCACCGCTCCAGTGACTGTAAACGTTGGAAACAACGACCCGGCTATCAACCTGAGTGGCACAACACAACCAAACACCGCTTGTCCTGGCGGCACTGGTAGCATTGACCTGACGGTGACGCCTCCGGGACCTCCTTACACCTATAACTGGTCAAACGGAGCCACTATTCAAGACCAAACGAATCTTCTGCCAGGCAGCTACACCGTGACCGTGAGCGCAGGGGGCACTTGTACCGCATCTGCTACCTACAACGTGGCGAACACCCCAAACCTGCCTGTTCCAACAGCCACAAGCGTGCAAAGCACTTGCAACCTTCCCAACGGCAGCATCAATGCCAGCGTAACAGGTGGCGTAACACCTTACACATATCTTTGGTCAAGTGGCCAGACAACTGAAGACCTCGCTAATATTCTTTCAGGAGGCTATACGCTCACGGTTACCGGGGCAAACGGCTGCACCGCTACAGTGACCGTAAACGTAGGGAACAACGACCCGGCTATCAACCTCTCCGCTACTACGCAGGTAAACACGCTTTGTACAGGCGGAAACGGCAGCATTGACCTGACAGCCTCGCCTAATGGCCCTCCTTACACCTACATCTGGTCGAATGGAGAAACCACCCAGGACATATCGGGTCTTACCCCAGGCAATTATATCGTGACTGTGAGTGCGGGAGGTACTTGTACCGCATCGGCTACTTACAACATAGGGAACAACCCCAGCCTGCCTATCCCAACGGCAACCCCCACCCAAAGCACCTGCGACCTCCCCAACGGCAGCATCAATGCCAGCGTTTCGGGTGGTGTAGCACCCTACACTTTTCTTTGGTCAAATGGCGAGACCACAGAAGATCTTTCCAATATTGTAGCCGGCAGTTATACGCTCACGGTTACCGGAGCAAACGGCTGCACCCGTCTCTTAACCGTAAACGTGGGGAACAACAACCCGCCTATCAATCTTTCTGCCACTACGCAGGCCAACACGCTTTGTACTGGAGGGAACGGTAGCATTGATTTAACCGCTAATCCTAATGGCCCTCCATATACCTATATCTGGTCGAACGGAGCCACCACCCAGGACATAACGAATCTCACACCAGGCAATTACACCGTGACCGTGAGTGCTGGGGGCACTTGTACCGCATCGGCTACTTACACTGTAGCGGACAACCCCAACCTGCCTATTCCTTCGGCAACTACGGTTCAAAGCACCTGCGACCTTCCAAACGGCAGCATCAATGCCAGCATAACGGGTGGCGTAGCACCTTTCACTTTTGTTTGGTCAAATGGCGCCACCACAGAAGATCTTTCCAATATAGCACCAGGCAGTTATTCACTTACGGTAACAGGGGCAAACGGTTGCACCAGAGTTCTAAACGTCACCGTGGGGAACAACAACCCGCCTATCAATCTCTCTGCCACTACGCAGCCAAACACGCTTTGCACGGGTGGAAACGGTAGTATTGACCTGACAGTCACACCACCGGGACCTCCTTACACCTATGTCTGGTCGAACGGCGCCACCACACAAGACATATCGGGTCTTCCCCCAGGCAATTATACCGTTACCGTGAGCGCAGGAGGCACTTGTACCGCATCGGCTACTTACAATGTGCCCGACGGTCCCAATGTGCCTATCCCAACAGCAACTACGGTTCAAAGCACTTGCGACCTCCCCAACGGCAGCATCAATGCCAGCGTAACAGGTGGCGTGGCGCCTTACACTTACCTTTGGTCAAATGGCGCCACCACAGAAGACCTTACCAATATCCTCGCAGGATCTTATACAATTACCGTGACGGCTGCAAATGGTTGTACCCGGTCCATCACTGTGAATGTTACTAACAACAATCCGCCTATCAACCTTTCTTCGGTGATTGTTGCCAATACTACCTGTACTGGTGGGAACGGTAGTATTGATTTAACCGCCGCACCTCCGGGCCCTGCATACACCTACATCTGGTCGAATGGTGCTACGACACAAGACATCAGCAACCTCACACCTGGCAGTTACACGGTAACCGTGAGCGCCGGCGGAACCTGTACCGCTACGGCTACCTACAATGTGCCTGACAACCCGAATATCCCAATTCCAACCGCAGTACCCACCCAGTCTACTTGCAGTCAATCCAACGGCAGTATAGATGCAAGTGTTTCAGGAGGTGTTTCCCCCTACACCTATGTCTGGTCAAATGGCGCCACCACCCAGGACCTTGCCAATGTACCAGCAGGAACCTATGTGCTCACTGTAACAGGAGCAAATGGTTGTACCAGATCCGTTTCCGTGGACGTGACCAACAACAACCCTCCCATCACCGTCAACGGCACAACCATGCCGAATACGGTTTGTAACACCACCCCCAACGGCAGCGTTAATATAACGGTTGCGCCGCCCAACGCTGGTTATACATACTTGTGGTCAAATGGTGCAACAACGGAAGACATTAATGCTGTGCCACAAGGGAATTATACGGTTACCGTTACCTTGATAGGAACTTGTACCCAGGTGGCTACCTTCACGGTGCCAGACAACCCAAATGCGCCACAAATCACTCCAACAGTGGTTAATACCACTTGTGGTTTTGCCAACGGAGCCATTAATATTGCTGTGAACGGTGGGCCAACACCCTATACTTATTTTTGGAACCCTGGGGGCATCACTACTCAAAACCTGAGTATGATTCCAGCAGGCAGTTACCAGGTTACGGTCACTGCCACGAATGGTTGTACTGCTGCAGCTGACATAAACGTGGCAAATAACAATCCCCCCATCAACCTCACCGGCACCACTCAGCCAAATACAACTTGCAACAACAGCCCCAACGGGCTTGTCAATCTTACCGCAGGGCCTTTGACGAATTATACCTATATCTGGTCAAACGGTGCTACCACCCAAGACATAGCCAACTTACCCCCGGGCGATTATACCGTCACTGTAAGTGCTGGTGGTTCGTGCATTGAATTCGCAACTTTCACTGTGCCCGACCTCCCCAATGCGCCGATTACCAATGCTTTCGCAACAGATGCAAATTGTGGTTTGCCCAATGGTTCAATCAATCTGACCGCGAGCGGCGGCGTACCGCCCTATACCTATGCCTGGTCGAGCGGCCAAACCGTCCAAGACCTGACCAATATTACAGGAGGGAGCTATTTTGTGGTGGTTACCGGGGCAAATGGCTGCACGAGTCAGGAAACTGTGGATGTGGCCGATAATGACATTCCGGTATTCATTGACGCAAACGTCCTTCCGAAAACCTCCTGTTTGGTCAACAATGGCAGCATTAGCCTGATGATTACACCGCCAAATGCCACCATTTTGTGGTCAACGGGAAATACGGGGCTGAACTTGGTTAATCTCGCACCGGGCAATTATACCGTCACCGTAAGCGCAGGAGGAACTTGTACCTCCAGTGAGACTTTCACTATTGATGACGATACTGAAAACCCTATCCTCAGCGCAGATGTCATAAATGCGGTGTGTACTTTCACAAATGGTGAAATAGATTTGGAGGCAGATTTTGGCATCCCGCCTTACACCTACAACTGGGCACATATCCCCGGCCCAAACAACCAACAAGACTTGATGAATCTTCCCGCAGGCAACTATGCCGTCACGGTCACTACCTCGGTGGGTTGTTCTGAAGTGTTGTTTGTGCCAGTTGCCAACGACCCCCTTCAAATTGACATTAACGGGGTTGTCTCCGACGATTATTCTTGTACTTCCAATAACGGGTTTATTGATATTGATGTGAATCCACCTGTCAATTACGTCTACAATTGGGCGCACATTCCGGGGCCAAATAACCCACCAGATTTGAACGACATTGGTGCCGGCACCTACTTTGTAACGGTAACCTACGGCACCTGCAATGCCAGCGCGGCTTTTGATCTCATTGATGCTACCGAACCTCCAAGTATTTCCATATCGCCTACCGCGGCCATTTGCGGCCAAAGTAATGGTGCGGTAACCATCAGCGTGAGCGGCGCGACCGCGCCATACAGATTCAACTGGGCGCATATACCTGGCACAAACGACCCGCAAAACCTCAGCAATCTGGCGCCTGGCACTTATACCGTTACCGTGACAGACTTTTTCGACTGCACGGCCACGGCTTCTGCAACAGTGGTAAATAACACCATTGTATTGAACATATCAGGAATCTCTGTTAAGAACACCTCTTGTGTTGCACCCAATGGTGACATTGATATCAGTGTTTTGCCCGCAGGTAACAACTATCTTTACACCTGGTCCAATGGAGCCACTACGCAAGATTTGATGGGGATCGCTCCGGGGATTTACAGTGTCACTGCCAGCGCGGGCGTGGGCTGTACTTCTGTAGCCACATTCCAGGTGACCAACAATACGGTTGACCCGCAATTAGACCCAACAGTCACCGCCGCCATTTGCAGTCAAAACAATGGCAATATTCAGATCACGACCACCAGCGGCACAGCACCATACAATTTCCTTTGGTCAAATGCCGCCATTACAGAAGACCTGAACAACATCTTCCCCGGCAACTATTCGCTAACGATCACGGACGCCAACGGTTGCACAGCCGATACAACCTTAAACGTTGCGAATAACGCTACCACCTTTAGCCTTTCTGGAACCGCTACTGACTACAGTGATTGTACATCCATAAACGGAACGGTAGACCTTACGGTCACGCCCGCTGGTCCGTACACTTATCTCTGGTCAGGCGGTGAAACGACTCAAGATCTTAGCAACTTGCCAGCGGGCGCTTACACAGTTCAAGTAACAGAATCAGGGACTTGCATTGCCTCCGCTACCTATTTCGTGCAAGACGAGCGCACTTATCCGACGCTCAATCAAAGCCTCGCAGCTGAGCTATGCAACCTTTCCGACGGTTCGATTGACCTCTCGGTTTTGGGTGGACTTGCCCCGTTCAGCTACATCTGGGCAAGTGGCCAAACAACGGAAGATTTGATCAATATTGGCGGCGGCACCTACGATGTAACTGTATCAGGTGCAAACAATTGCAGCGCGACTGCCACGCTGAACATACCAGAAAACGACCTGAATTTCTCGCTTTCTGGCACTGCTGTCCCGAATAGTTCCTGTGTTGTACTCAACGGCAGTGTTGACCTTGCTATAAATCCAGCAACGCCTAGCGGCGGGCCGGGCTACACATATCTCTGGTCGAGCGGCCAAAACACCCAGGATTTGAACGGAGTATCAGCAGGATCATACGTCATTACAGTAAGCGCAGGCGGCACTTGTACCAACACTGCATCCTTTGTTGTAAATGACGCTGCGGGTGCACCTGGTATAGCAGAGAGCGTAACAGAGGCACTTTGTGGACAAAGCAGTGGTAGTATCAACCTGACCATTATCGGTGGAGCTTCTCCCTACAATTTCAACTGGTCAACTGGGCTTACTACCGAAGACTTGTTCAATATTCCTTCGGGAAACTATGCCATCACCGTCACAGGCGCGAACGGCTGCCAAATTGTGGACAATTTCGACGTGCCGGAAAATGTGATAACGCCCAACCTCGCCGGTATTCCACAACCCAATACCGCCTGCGTAGGCCACAATGGCAGCATCAACCTAAGTATTTCGCCCAATACCCTGACTTATACCATCCTCTGGTCAACTGGCGCAACCACCCAGAATTTGAGCAACCTCAGCCCAGGCACTTACACGGTAGCGGTCAACGGCGGTGGGGCTTGTACCGCTTCGGCATCCTACACCATAGACAACAACACACAAGGCGTAAACGCTACCGGTACTGACCTCGACATACTCTGTTTTGGGAACAATACAGGGGCCATTGACTTGATGTTGAGCGGTGGCACACAGCCCTTTAATTTCAACTGGTCGCCCAACGTGGGCAATATTGAAGATCCAGGTAGCTTGACCGCAGGTACCTATGCTGTTACAATAACGGACGCTGTGGGCTGCACGGCCACCACGAGTTTTATCATCAGTCAGCCCAGTGCCTTGGTTCAAGCGTCCTGCACAGCCTTGAATGCTGTGAGCCAGCCAGGTCTTACAGATGGTTCGGCACAAGTTCAAATTGGTGGCGGTGTTGCGCCGTACACGGTTTTATGGAGTCCTGGAGGCCTCCAAAATGGTGTTCCGGCAGGCAATTTCCTGCTCAATAATTTGGGCGTAGGGAGTTATGCAGTGACCGTTACGGACGCGAACGGATGTACAGCCGTTTGTGGTTTTGCTATCCTGCTCTCGCCTTGCACATCCGCAATCGGTACTATGGGTGATGCTGCATTGTCGCTTTGCGGAACAGGCTGTATCACCGCAAACTATGATGCACTGGGACAAGTCCTTGACCCTGATGACATCCTACAATTTATCCTGCACTTAGGCCCTGGTTCTTTGATTGTCGGTGAAAAAGCGCGCAGCAACCAGCCGACCTTCTGTTTCAACCCTGCAACGATGATCTATGGCACTACTTACTATGTTTCAGCAGTAGTGGGCAACAATAATGGCTCTGGCAATGTGGTGCTTTCGCACTATTGCACAGTTATTGCCACCGGAACACCCATTGTGTTTTATCAAAAACCTGTGGCGAGCGCAGCAATTCCCGAACCAATTACTTGTGCAACCTTGATTGTGGGCATTGTGGGAAGTTCGAGCTTGCCAAACTCCACGTTCCTTTGGTCAACTACCAATGGCACCATAATCGGCAATGCCGGCCAAGCCGGTATTCTGGCCGATGAGGCGGGGGATTACACCTTGATCGTCAATTCCAACGGCTGTCTGGATACGACAGCGGCAGAAGTTTTGGACATCCGAAACGACCCGGTCGCAGAAATCAAAGCCAGCCCAGATGATATTCTGGACTGCATCATTGACGAAATAATTCTTGCTGGCGAGATAAAGGGATCTGGCAATGCAAATACGATTTGGTATGATCAAAATGGGGTGGTTTACCCAGGTGGTACTGTGCTACAAATTGATAACCCGGGCACTTACTGGTTCGCTATTGTGGACACGATAACTTTCTGCACCGATACGGCGAGCATTGAAATTGGGCAAAATCAACTTTATCCTCCGCTCTTTATCAACCCTCCTGCCACGCTTACCTGCGCCATTGGCTCCGTAACGCTTTCTGGCGGTTCGCCGATTGGTGGAGTCCAGTTTCAATGGGCAACCGTGGCAGGACAAGACACTACAATTGTCGGAACAGGCACGAGCACAATTGTTACACAACCAAATACTTACCTGCTCATTGGGTTTGATCCGGTAAATGGTTGCAACAACGCGTTGAGTACAGTAGTAGTGACCGACCAGAGTTATCCTACAGCCAACGCTGGCCCACCGTTCAACATTGATTGCTTCGGCGAAACGGCCCTGATCAACGGCACCGCTACGGGCGGTTCAGGCATTTTGACTTTCGTCTGGACTACCAACGGCGGGGCGATTTTGTCGGGCGCCAACACGCTCACTCCAATCATCAGCGAACCAGGCACTTACACCTTGGTGGTCAATTCGACTGGCAATGGCTGCTCTGACACGGATGTAGTGGTCATTGCCCCCAACGACCCGGTGGCAATTCCGATCGTGAACAACGCGGCTTGCTTTGGAGAAAAAGGCTCCATTCTGATTGATACGGTGTTGGGTGCAAAGCCACCAATCCAATACACCCTCACGGGTGGGCCGCACATTCAATCGGGCAGCCTTTTCTTCAACTTATCGGCGGGCGATTACACGATTTTTATTGAAGATGCCAACGGCTGCTCCACGAGCGTAGACGCTACCGTGACGCAGCCCCCTGTGTTTGAAGTGACCGTTGACCCTCAGATAACGGTGCAATTGGGTGAGAGTTACCAGGTGGACGCAACAGTAAACATATCGCTCGACGAAATCTCCCAGATCTCTTGGACCCCACCGACTTATCTGAGTTGCGACACCTGTCTGAGCACCCGGATTGACACCCCTTTGCACACCCAGGCATACCGCATTTTGGTGGTGACAAAAGCTGGATGCCGCGACGAGGCGCCTCTGTTGCTCCGCGTGAACAAGCAAGTGGGCGTGTACATACCAAACATTTTCTCCCCTGACAACGACGACGACAACAACCGCTTCACAGTTTATGCGGATATGCGTGGGGTGAAGCAGGTCAAGTTGTTCCAAATCTATTCGCGCTGGGGAGAACAGGTGTTTGTGCGCGAAAACTTCCAGCCTAATGATCCCACACTTGGCTGGGACGGGCGGTTCCGAGGTCAGGACATGAACCCTGCGGTGTTTGTTTATTACGCCATCGTGGAGTTTATTGACGGCCAGGAAGTATTGTATAAAGGGGATGTGACAGTTAAGCGTTGAAGATTGAATTAAACAGCAAAACAGGAGAACCGCAAAACCGGAAAATATAAAACCGCGCATCATGATCGGAAGAGGGCTAAATGCTTCCCTTTTTTGAGATCAAGTGCTTCGCGGTTTTATATTTTCCGGTTTTGCGGTTCTCCTGTTTTGCTGTTTATGTCCTCCTTTTTATCAAAAGCAAAAGGAAGCATCACGAGGGTGAACATCATCAAACAAAGAAACTCAGCGCCGACAATATACCAAGGCCATTCCCCAAACAGGTCGAGCAAAGAAGGATGTGAAGGTTTATTGCTCAGGTACATGAAGTTGGTACCCAGCAGATGGTTGATGCCCAGCACGAACACGAAATAAATGTTCGTCCACAAAAACGCCCTTCCAAAACTCTGCCAGGTGGGTCGGAAACCATACACAAAAATGGCGTACAAAATGCTCTGTATCAGCCCCATGTGCACCAAAAAAAAGCGAAAATTGAGGTAGTGCGGAAAACCATGATCCAAAGCTGGCGTAAGCAAGGAGTGAATACAGCCGCCCATAACCATGTAGTAGGTAATCTCAAAAAGAAAAAATGAACGCCGCCAAAGCATGATCGGCAGCAAAAGGTTCATGAAATAACTGATGTGGAAAGGAAGCACCAAACCCAAGTCAACAGGGCTTTCGAAAAAGACCATGTAGAGCGACATTGCAACCCAAATAACAGCGGGAATAAGGCTTTGAATCAGCCCGATGCGACGCTCTCCGAGATCCGTCGTTTGCTTTTTGCCCAGCCGTATCCAAAAGATAGCGCTTGCCGCACCAACCACCAGCCAAAGGAGATGTTCCTGGCCATAGCTTTGGAAGTTGGGGATGAACAAAAATTGCAGATGCACAGTAGGTCAGATTCGTTTTTAAGCGGCGAAAAATAGCATATTTTTGTGCGCTTGCTACTTCAAAAGGGTTCCTTTTTTGACGAACGGCGAGTTTTTGAGCCAGAACCGCCAATGCCACGCTGCACATTCCCCTGCATAGTCTACTCCGATGCGCGGACCCGCGGCAATATCATCTTCTAAAATTTTTTCATGCCAATCCTCAATCCAAATAGGAGAATCAGGTGCAAGCAGACTTTGCCCGGTGAAACGGGTGGTCAAACCAAGTGCTTGTGAGAGCGATCCCGGACCCGTGGTTAGATGCGGCTTAAGGACACTCGGTTTCGGCATGGCATACTCGTCAGACGGCTTAGAGCCGTCAGACGAGGTTAGGGAGCGCACACGTTTTTTACTGGAAGTATATCGCCTTTGCTGCATGATTTCGCAGCCATCAACGGGTTCAATGGCCCGAATCAATACCGCATGCGCGGTGTCTTCAGGCCCGGTAACGACATTGAAAAGGTGGTGAATTCCGTAACAGAGATAGACATACGCCCGCCCGCCCTCCTGAAACATCACCTCGGTTCGGGCAGTACGACGATTGCCAAAAGCATGGCTAGCGCGGTCGTCGGGGGCACAATAGGCTTCGGTTTCTGTGATGCGCCCCGAAGTTAGTTGACCATCAAACTCGGTCACGAGCAGTTTGCCCAGCAGTTCGCGTGCAATTTGCACCACATCCATACGGGTATAAAATTCGAGTGGCAATCGTGCTAATTTTGAGCCGATTAAATCATTTCCAGTCATGAAAATAACGGTAAAAGAAGCGCTCAGCGCACTCCAGCTCCACGAAGGTAAAACCTTCCTCCAACTCTTCCGGCATGGGAGCATGTCGGTCGAAATCTATCAACCCAAAGAGCAAGACCTGCAACAGCCTCACTTGCAGGACGAGATTTATGTCGTAATAAGCGGCATCGGTTTGTTTCAAAACGGCCCGGATCAATACCCTTTTAGTCCTGGCGACCTGCTGTTTGTGCCGGCGGGGGTAGAGCACCGATTCCTCGAATTCACGGAGGATTTCAAGACCTGGGTAATTTTTTTTGGGGTAGCAGGCGGAGAGGCGAATGATTGATCAGTAGCCGTGTTTCAAAAACTTTCCCGCTCGCCAAATCTGATTCTCTGTGTTGCATTGCACAAAATACCAGCCACAGGGCCAATTGGCCACATTTATCTGACGCTCCTCTGCATTCAAAACATCTTTGTACATAATCTGACCCGTTACGGACAGCACCTGTATCTCACCCGACACTGTTTTTGGAAAACGGAGTTGAACAAACTCGTTTCCGGGATTGGGAAAAATCTGAAGCCCGGGATCTGCTTCTGTTTCCTCAATACCCACGCTTGCTCCTCCCAGAAAACGCGCCAAAGCAAAAGCCGATTGGGAATTTTTATCGGAATATCCGGCCATTATAATTTTCCCTTGATGTAGCACCATAGCATTCGCGCCATCCCTTCCGGTGTTGAAATCCGCCAAACCGATCCCGCCGGTTCCAAATCCCTGATCTAAATTTCCGTCTGCCAGATAGCGTGCCACGGCAAAATCTGAGATAGAATTCGCGCCACTCGCAGAACCTCCAGCGAGTATCTTCCCATCTGGTTGAATGGCGATGGCAAATGCATAATCGCCCCCATTGGAAATACTGGTGCTGAGCT
>CAZPTQ010000064.1:0-25357 GCA_964589365.1 uncultured Saprospiraceae bacterium | reverse complement strand
CGAAGAAAACGAATGAGCGTCGGTTCGGATGAAGATAAGACCACTGAGGAGCGGCCCCAAATTCAAGTCGGTAGTTGTCGGGCTGTTGTTAAAAACCGCTTTTGGGCGGTCGTTAAATCATACATACGCTATAAATATACCAAAGAACCATCTTATTGGTTCTTGCCAAGGAGTTTTGGGCCGCCTTCTGATTTGGCGGGTAAGCAGGGCAAATATAATCAAGCCTTCCAAAGTACCAAGTCAGGTGAGAAAAATTTAACCTTGATTGTCGCATTCTGGCAATTGGAGGCTACGCCTGCTTATCCTCCCTCCAATTCCGTTGTATTGCTCAAATTTTGCGCGGAAAAACCTACCTTTGCAACCCCTTTTAGCCAATCTTACTAGCGTTTGAAAGTCAACGTGTTGTGTGTCTTTTCTAAACCGATATCTTTCCACTAATCGCATCCCGCGCTGTGAAACGAGTTCAATTGGCCACCGTAGAGGCTGGCTTCATCCATAATAATCTTGTCTTGCTGGCCGACAAAGACCATCTCGACGCGCTCGACCCGCTGCTTGCTCCAGGCGAAACAGCGTTTCTACGCCAAGCTACTTCTCAGGACGTGTCGAGTTTTTCCTTCCCTAGAGCGGAGGGTGTGGTGTTTGTCAGAATTTTAAAATCTGAAAAAGATCCTTATATCGCACTTGAAGATGCGCGTTTGGTTGGCAATGAACTCTTGAGCGAACTCCGTCGGTATAAAATCGAAACGCTTGGCATCCAAAATTTGTGTGCAGAAGACCGCGTCCTTGCCTTTGCCGAGGGACTAGCACTGGGCAGCTATCAGTTCCTCAAGTATTTCACTAAAGCTTCCGAGAAAGCCCTTCAGGAAATCCGAATTCCATCTGATTCCGCCAGCCCCGCCGACATTGCCGAAGCAAACGCCCTCCTAGAAGCTGTGTTCCTCACCCGCGACCTGGTGAACGAGCCACATTCGCATTTCAATTCAATACAACTTGGAGATGCCGTAGCATTGGCTGCCAAGAAGTATGGTTTTGAAGCTGAGATTATGGGCAAAGAAAAAATAGAAGCCCTTAAAATGGGCGGCCTTTTGGCCGTTAACCGCGCCAGCCAAATACCTCCCCGATTTTGTGTGCTGGAGTGGAACCCCCAAGGTGCAAAAAACGCAAAACCGGTAGTGCTGGTGGGCAAAGGTGTGGTGTACGACACGGGTGGCCTCAGCATCAAGCCCAGTGAAGCGATGGATTATATGAAATGCGACATGGCAGGAGCAGCCACCGTGATAGGCGCAATGGCTGTGGCCGCAAAAACAAAACTTCCGATTTACATCATCGGGCTTATCCCAGTAACCGACAACAAGATCGGGGAGAACGCACTTGCACCAGGGGATGTAATCACCATGGGTTCGGGTAAGACGGTGGAAGTGGTGAACACCGATGCAGAAGGTCGAATCATCCTGGCCGATGCGCTCCATTACGCAAAGAAATATGAGCCTTTGCTTGCTCTAGACATTGCCACGCTAACCGGTTCGGCAGTGCGGGCACTGGGCACGCAGGCCATTTGCTATATGGGGACTGCACCCAAAGACGTAAAAAACAACTTGGAAGAAAGTGGTTTTGCCACTTACGAGCGGCTTGTAGAACTGCCACTTTGGAAAGAATTTGGGGACGAACTCAAAAGCAATATCGCCGATTTCAAAAACCTCGGCTCTTCCAATGCGGGCATGATTACCGCTGGGAAATTCCTTGAAAATTTTGTGGACTACCCTTGGCTACACCTCGACATTGCTGGCCCGGCATTTCTGCGCAGTGCCAATGGCTACCGCACAAAAGACGGCACCGGAGTGGGGGTTAGACTTTTGTATAACTTTTTGAAAAAACATTATTTATAATGATGGATGATGAATGATGAATGATGAATTGCCTTGCGGTCATCATTCATCATTCATCATTCATCATTTATCATTCAAGATAAATGAGCAACATAACCATCGGAATATCCTGCGGCGACATAAACGGGATCGGGCTTGAGGTCATCCTCAAGTCCATCGGCCTCAAAAACATCGGCAAAAAATTCAAGACCATCGTGTATGGCAGCAGCAAGGTCATAGCCTACCACAAGAACATCATCACAGAAGAGAACATTCAGTTTCACTCCATAGAATCAGCAGCCGATGCCCAAGCCGAGCGCATCAACGTGATTAACTGCTGGCCCGACAATGTGAACATAACGCTCGGAAAGCCCGACAAAGTCGGCGGCGAATGTGCTAAGCAGGCCCTCGAACGAGCGGTGAAAGACCTCCAAGCGGGTGAAATAGATGCGCTAGTAACAGCACCCATCAACAAAAAGGCCATGCAATTGGCTGGCTTTCAATTTGTGGGCCATACCGAGTATATTTCAAGCGCATTCAAGGCAAAAGAGTCGCTGATGCTGATGGTCTCCGATTCATTGCGCGTAGGGCTTGTTACCAACCACCTTCCCCTGCGTGAAGTCGCTGCGGCCGTCACCAAGGAAAAAATTTTGCGGAAAATCCTCATAATGGCCGAAACGCTCCACATTGACTTCAACATAGAGCGGCCTACCATCGCTGTTTTGGGGCTTAACCCACACGCCAGCGACGAAGGCGCGATCGGCGACGAAGACGACAAAATTGTGCGTCCCGCCATCGAAGAAGCCAAGGCAAAAGGTGTGTTGGCCTTTGGCCCCTACCCTGCTGATGGATTCTTTGGTTCGGGACAATACCACAAATTCGACGGAATCCTTGCCATGTATCATGACCAAGGGCTAGTGCCATTCAAAGCGCTTTCGTTTGGTGCGGGCGTGAACTATACCGCAGGTTTACCCGCCGTGCGCACATCGCCCGATCATGGTACTGCTTATGATATTGCGGGCAAAGGCGAAGCGGACGAGACTTCGATGATAAAAGCCATTTACCTCGCTGCCGAGATTGTGCACAACCGTGCCGAATACCTCGAAATGCACGCAAATTCACTCGAACGCCGCAAGCAAAAATCACTCATTACCGAAGCAGGTGAAGAAGTGGAAGAAGAAAATGTGATACCAGAAGAGTAGCTTAAAAATTATGCAGCATATATTAGGAATTGACGTGGGCGCGTCGGGCATCAAAGGCGCTGTGGTGGATGTGGCGAATGGGAGGTTGCAAGGCGAAAGATTTCGCGTGCCAACACCGCAGCCCTCCACCCCAAAAGCGATGGCCGGTGCTTTTTCGGAGATCGTTGAATTTTTCAATTACAAAGGTCCCGTGGGTTGTGGTTTTCCAAGCATCGTAAAAAACGGTGTTTCAAATTCTGCTTCCAACATTGACAAAAGTTGGATCGGCACGAACATCGAAAAGGTGTTTGGGGAAGCCTGTGGCTGCCCTGTTTTTGCTACCAATGATGCTGATGCAGCGGGCGTGGCCGAAATGCGTCACGGGATTGGACAAGGCGAAAACGGACTTGTACTGCTCATCACTATCGGCACCGGCTTAGGCTCGGCTCTTTTTTACAAAGGCGAGTTGATACCGAACACAGAATTAGGACACCTGCTTTGGAAACATGGAAAACCTGCCGAAGCCTGGTGTTCTTCTGGCGCGCGGTCGCGCCTCAAAATCAGCCGCGGCGAGTGGGCCGACCGTTTCAACGAGTACCTGAATCACCTGGAATTGCTCTTTTCGCCCGACCTATTCATCCTTGGCGGCGGCGAGAGTAAATTTTTTGAGCAATACAAACATCAACTAATTACCCAAGCCCGCGTTGTACCGGCCAAACTGCTCAACAATGCAGGGATTATTGGCGCGGCAGCTTACGCGGGTGAGAGAGTGAGGGGTTGAGAGGCGTGAGAGGAACCACATACTTTAATGTTTACTTTTTTAAGAAGATACAGGAGAGTGTTCATGGAGCTTTGTCAGACAAAACTTGTAAGTTTGGTATATGGAAAAGCAATTTGATTTTGAACACTACAAAAAATACACATGGCACTCGTAGTTCTCGAAGGAATGCGTTTTCATGCTTTTCATGGGGTGTACCCAGAGGAGCAGGTGCTCGGTACGGAGTATGTGGTGAATGTGGAAGTGGAAACCGGCATAGCGTTGGCCGCAAAAACGGACAACATTGAAGCGGCCACGGTCAACTATGAAACCGTGTTTCAAATCTGTATGGCCGAAATGGCACAGCCGTGTAATCTGTTGGAAACGGTGGTGACGAATATTATACAGCGGATGAAACGCCAATTCCCTCAAATGAAAGGCATAAAAGTGCAGGTGCGCAAACTCAACCCAGCCATTGGCACCAAAATGCGGGCATTGAAAAACCCTGAAAAATATCAGCCCATCAGCGGCAGGACCGGGGCCGCTTGGGTGCAAGACGAAGCGAAATTTGTCACAGATTGCCCACGCTGCAAAAAGCCGTTCCTCTGCTACGCCGATGACACTTGTTGGTGCAAAGAATTGAACAACGTTCACCCCGCAACGTTGGAGACACTCAAGCGCCAATATGACACCACCTGTCTCTGTCAAAATTGTCTGAAACTATACGCAGGTTGATCGTTCGCCGATAAATCCGTGCTTTTAACTTGTCATTTGTTGCAGAACGTTTTTAGGGATGCTCCAAATGGCTACTTTTGCCGCTTCACCCGCCATAGCCCGTTTAGGGCGAAGGCGGGTCTCCAATCACCAATCACCAGTCACCAGTCACCAATCACCAATCACCAATCTACCCGCCTTCGCCAAGGCTATGGCGGGCAAACCACTCACTAATAAAATGGCAAAGAAAATATCGGACGTAGAAGCTGTGGACGCGCTCGCGCAGGCCTACAAAGACCTTTCGGCAGAAATCGGCAAAGTTATCGTAGGCCAAGACGAAGTGGTGCGAGCAGTCATCATCTCTCTTTTTTCCAATGGCCACGCCCTCCTCGTTGGCGTCCCGGGCTTGGCAAAAACCCTCCTCGTCAGCACCATAGCCGAAGTGCTCGACCTTGATTTCAAGCGGATTCAATTTACTCCCGACCTTATGCCTTCTGACATCACTGGTTCCGAAATCTTGGACGAAAGCCGCCATTTCCGCTTCCTTCGCGGCCCGATTTTCTCCAACATTGTGCTGGCCGACGAGATAAACCGTACTCCGCCCAAAACCCAGGCGGCGCTGCTAGAGGCCATGCAGGAACGCTCTGTAACCGTGAACGGCCAACGCCACGAACTTCCCTCGCCATTCTTCGTGCTCGCTACCCAGAACCCCATTGAACAGGAAGGCACCTACCCGCTCCCTGAGGCGCAGCTGGACCGTTTTATGTTCAACATCCCGCTCACCTACCCCACGTACGAGCAAGAAGTAGAGGTGGTGAAAAACACAACATCCTCGCGTGAAGTAAACTTGAAGCACATCCTAAGTAGCGAACAGATCAAAGAGTATCAACTACTTATCCGAAAAATACCCGTAAGCGACAATGTGTTGGAATATGCCGTCGCGCTTGCGTCCAAAACACGGCCCG
Source organism: uncultured Saprospiraceae bacterium (assembly GCA_964589365.1). Classification (GTDB taxonomy): domain Bacteria; phylum Bacteroidota; class Bacteroidia; order Chitinophagales; family Saprospiraceae; genus M3007. Next base: position 19,875 of record CAZPTQ010000064.1, on the reverse strand, counting down.
GAACCCCTCGCGCCACCAAAGAGGCCAACAACTACCTCGGTTGGGGAGCAGGCCCTCGCGCCAGCCAGTACCTCGCACTCGGTGCAAAATGCCACGCAGCCATACGTGGCAAATACTCGCCCGACATAGAGGACGTGCAAGCCATCGCCAACCTGGTGCTGCGCCATCGCATCGTGCGCAACTACAAAGCCGAGGCAGAAGGCGTAACGGAAGAGAATATTATCGAAGCAATGTTGTAGGGCAAAATTTATTTCGCAAAAAATTGCAAGAGCCGTCCCGATTCCGCGAGATGGCTCTTGTCTTTTTTTAAAAAAGCGTAATGAATTTCACGCTACTCCGCCACAAATCGAATGGAAAGCGAGTTCACGCAATGCCTGGAGTTTTTTTCCGTCATGCGTTCTCCCTCAAACACGTGGCCAAGGTGACCCTCACAGTTGGCACACACAATTTCCACTCTTTTCATTCCAAAAGAAATGTCGGTGTGACGGGTGATCGCGCCGGGTATCTCGTCATCAAAGGAAGGCCAGCCGCAGCCGCTGTCAAACTTGTCACTGGAGTTGTACAAAGGCGCGTTGCAGCGTCGGCAGATGAAATGTCCCTTTGCTTTGAAGTTGTTATACTCCCCCGTAAAAGCCCGTTCTGTACCTTTTTGGGCAATGACGTACTCCTCTTCGGGCGTGAGGGTGTTCCAGTTTTGAGTGTTGTTTCCCATGTTTTTATACTGCATTAGTGGACAATTAAACAAAGAACCCACTAAAAAGATGCTGCGTTTTTTTGCAAAAAAGAAGGATGTCGGCGTACCGACATCCTTGTATAGAGCGCGTGATGTAAATGCGTTTGAGACGCTCAAGCCGTGGTCGCCATGTGCTCTTGCGCAGCGTTGATGTCCACGCCAAGTCCTTGTGCCACCCGTGTGCCAAGGTCAATGCTCGCCCGGAAAAAGTGGCAAAGTTGGCGGTTGATGATCAAATCGCGTTTTGGGCCACTGATACCGCTCATGGCGCCGACGATGTTGGACACGGTAGCCTGTTTTTCGGCTTCGGTCATCACACGGTTGAAAAGCGCTCCTGGTTGGGTGTAGTGGTCGTTTTCACCAGGGGCATTGCGGTCGTACCAGTCAGCGAGGGAGGATTCCAGTTGCTCTGCTGGCTCTTTGTACGATTCATCTACGACGATATCGTCAAAGCTATTGGGGAAATAATTGGGAGCGCTGCCACCGTTGCCGTTAACAGCCATCAGGCCGTCACGCTGGTAGTTGGTCACCAAATATGGGCACTTGTTTACAGGTATCTGCTCGTAGTTGCCACCGAGGCGATAACGGTGTGCATCAGGATATGACAACAATCGGCCTTGCAGCATTTTGTCGGGCGAATAGCCGATACCGTCCACAATATGAGCAGGTGCAAAAGCCGCTTGTTCCACATGGGCGAAGTAATTGTCGGGGTTTTCGTTGAGTTCAAGCGTGCCCACATCAATTAAAGGGAACTCGCCGTGTGGCCATACTTTGGTCAGGTCAAATGGGTTCCAACGGAAAGATTTGGCCTGCTCGTGCGTCATTACCTGGATTCTCAAATTCCACTTGGGAAAATCTCCTTTTTGGATGGCCTCTACCAAATCACGCTGCGCCCAATCAGCATCATTGCCTTTCATTTCGGTAGCACTGGAATTGTCGAAGTTCTTAATCCCTTGGGCCGTTTTGAAGTGAAATTTCACATAAACTACCTCGTTTTTGGCATTTACCAGTGAAAACGTGTGGCTGCCAAAACCGTGCATGTTGCGATAACTAAAGGGCGTACCGCGGTCGCTCATCAGAATCATCACCTGATGCAGGCTCTCCGGGTTGAGCGACCAAAAATCCCACATCATGGTCGGGCTTTTGCAGTTGGTAAATGGGTCGCGTTTTTGCGTGTGGATGAAATCGCCAAACTTCTTTGGGTCCTTGACAAAAAAAACCGGGGTGTTGTTGCCCACCAAATCCCAGTTGCCATCTTCGGTATAAAATTTCATGGCAAAACCACGGGGGTCGCGCTCTGTGTCAGCAGAGCCTTTTTCTCCGCCGACGGTAGAAAAACGCAAGAACATTCTGGTTTGCTTACCAACGTTGGAAAACATCTTGGCACGGGTGTACTTCGAGATATCATGCGTAACCGTGAACGTTCCATACGCACCACTACCTTTTGCATGCACTGCGCGCTCAGGGATGCGTTCGCGGTTGAAATGCGCCATTTTTTCGTGCAAAATAAAATCTTGCAACAAGATTGGGCCGCGCGGCCCAACGGTCATTGTATTCTCGTTTTCAGTATACGGACGACCGGATGCAGTGGTGAGTTTTTTCTTATTTTCCATAAAAAGCGGAATTGTTTGTTGAATTGATTTGCAAACATCGTCTATTTGCAACATCAATCAAATTGATATTTTCTATCATCAAATAGATATCGTCAATGAACCTTCAACAGTTGGAATATGTACTGGCAGTAGAACGGCACCGTCATTTTGCAAAAGCCGCCGCGTCGTGCCATGTGACGCAGCCAACCCTGAGCATGATGGTTCAAAAATTGGAGGAAGAACTGGAAATCAAGATTTTCGACCGCAGCAAACAGCCTGTTGTACCAACCCCTATCGGTGAACTCATCATTGAACAAGCCCGAAAAATCTTACTGGAAGTGTCCCGATTGCACGATATTTTACGTCAGCAAAAGAGTTCGCTCACAGGCAATTTGCGTGTAGGCATCATCCCTACGCTTGCCCCGTATTTGGTACACCGTTTTATCAATCGCTTTTTGGAAAAATACCCGGGTGTGCATCTTTCTGTATCGGAGCACGTCACATCGGCAATTCTCAAACGCTTGAAAAAGAATCAGTTGGACGTGGGCATCCTCGTCAGCCCGCTCAATGATGCTGCGATAAGGGAAACGCCATTGTTTTACGAACCCTTATTTGTGTACTCTTCGCATGGCTATGAAAAACACTATTTACTGCCCGAAGACATCGAACCGGAGGAATTGTTGCTGCTCGAAGAAGGGCATTGCCTGCGCTCACAAATCATGAATCTTTGCGAGCTCCGACGCCGGGCCGAAAGCCGGCTCAATTACCAAAGCGGCAGCCTCGAAACCTTGATGCGCTTGGTGGGTACCGGGCAAGGCGTGACCATTCTACCTGCCATGGCCGTTGAGACGCTCAGCACCGAACAACGGCTTCATGTGTTTCCCTTCTGCGCACCTGTGCCCATGCGCGAAGTGAGCCTTGCCACGCATCGCGATTTTTTGAAAAACGATTTGATTGCTGTGCTACGGGAAGAAATAATGGAAGGGATTCCTGAAGAATTCAAAAGTAAGACGGGGATGCTGCGGGTGGAGATTTAATAAACCTCAGCGTCTAAAACGGTCGTCCGTCAGTGCCTCCAAAAACGATTTCAGGTCTGCCTTTTCCTCCACGCTGAGCCCGAGGGGGGTATTGAGCAGTGTGTCGCGGTTAATACCACCCGGCACGGTTTGGTTGGGTACGTCATAAAATTCAATGACATCTTCGAGGGTCTGGAACATTCCATTGTGCATATACGGCGCGGTAAGTGCCACGTTTCGCAGACCGGGGACTTTGAATTTGCCTAGATCCGTGCTGTCGTGCGTAACATCGAACCTGCCCCGGTCGGCCAAGTTGCGACGGCCTGTGAACAGCCCCACGTTGCGGAATTCGTCGCCTGTGAAATCTGGAGAAAAATGGCAGTCGAAGCATTTCCCTTTTTTCATAAAAACTTCTCGGCCTCGCACTGCCGCTTCACCCATCGGGTTGGGTTTACCATTCATCCACCGGTCGAAAGGCGTATCAGAGGTTTCTAAAGTGCGGACAAAGGCCGCCAATACCTCCGCCAATTTTTCGGCATTTGCTGAAACGCCGTATAATTGGTGGAATGCTGCATCATATTCTTTGTGGTTTTGCAGCCGTTCGGTTACGAGCGCAAGTGTGGCGCGCATTTCCAAGGTATCCTGAATCGGCATAAGTACCTGTTGCTCCAGTGTAGCCGCCCGGCCATCGTAAAAAAAATGGGGGCGAGCTCCCATGTTCGTGATACTGGGCGAATTGCGCTTTCCCAAACGCCCACCAACGCCACGGCTGAACAATGCGGTATCGCAAAAAGCAAATTCCGGGATATGACAACTTGCGCAGCTGATTGTGCTGTCGAGCGAAAGGATCGGATCAGAAAAAAGGCGCTCGCCCAGTTGTTCCGGCGTTTGGATAGGCCGATTAGCAAAGGAAAACAACAGGAGTGCCAGCAAGAAAAAAGCCGAAAAGAGCAGGCGGTTTTGCATAATTGCAAAGGTAAGATAGCCGACAAATCAAGTGTTCAGCATTATCAAACCATTTGATTTTGAGTAGGTTTCTTAATTTTGGTTTTCAAAACCGATCCGCATGAATAAGATATCTACCCTCTCCCTGCTTTTTATTGGAGTGTTGACTTTTGCTAGTCCGCTTTACAGTCAAGCACCTGCTCCGGATTTCACCGTTACTACTTCAGACGGACAGATTAAGAAGCTCTACCAAGATTATATCAACCAGCAGAAACTGGTGGTGATTGAAGCCTTTTTCACCACTTGTCCGCCCTGTGCCACCCATGCCCCACTGTTCCAGAACCTTTACACTTCTATGCAAGCCGCCCATCAGGGGCAGATAGAGTTCATATTGCTCAGCACACTTCTCAGCGATACCAACCTGAAAGTGGCGCAGTACAAAACCAGCAAGGGTCTAACCATGCCCGGCGTAGGAAACAATGGAGGAAGTATTACCGCCCTTCAACCTTACCTAAACGGATTGTACGGGCAGTTTCAAGGCACACCAACCTTTATTGTCATCGCCCCTGGTACAGGGGAGGTGTTTTTTGACATTCGCGGCAACACGCCCAGTCAGACCATTTCCTTGCTCCAACAAAAGATCGAAGAATTATTTCCCAAAGAATGCAGCCTTGAAAACCCATTTGGCAGCCCGCTCGATGCGGTGCAAATCACGGTGGACGGGCCTGCTTTCGACACCTCGTTTTACACCAACAGCAGCTACGACCTTTCTCAAATCGCCTCACTTCAAAACAGCTCCTACACACTTATACCCAACAAAACCGGAAGCCCTTACGACGGACTCACTACCTATGATCTGGTGCTGATTTCCAAACACATACTCGACATAGTACCGTTCAACTGCCCTTGGCAGATAATAGCGGCCGATATAAACCGCTCAGAAAGCATCACCACATTCGACATTGTGACCGCGCGAAAAGTCATCTTAGGCATCGTAGATACTTTCCCTTATGGCTCTTGGCGATTCATGCCAGATTCTGCCTCGGTTTCCAACGGTAATTGCCAAGATTTTGTAGGGGTAAAACTTGGCGACGTGAACGCCGGCCCCTGCAACGACAGCCTTTCGACCCCTTCAGAAAGTCGCGCGCAGCCACAAAACCTGTACTTCCCCGAACATAATTTTCAGCCCGGAGAGAGGGCACGTGTTTCGCTGTCTTTTGTGGAAAATGCCCATCTCGACGGACTGCAATGCGCCTTTGATTTTGACCCTTATCTTTTGAAAATCAATAGTATTGATGCAGAAACGCTAGAAGGTTTTGACTCCGAATCTTATCACCTGAGCAAAAGCAGCCTTGCGCTCTCCTGGCTTCAACCACAAGGCCAACACCTTGCGGCGGAGTCTCCATTGTTGACCCTCGATCTCACGGCTCCTCAAGGCGGCAGGCTCTCTGATTTGCTCAAACTTGCAGCATTCAATATTGCGCCCGAAGCCTATAGTTCGGAGGGGCTGATTCACCCGATTCATCTCTCGGTTATTCCTGCACTGTATAGCTATTTCATTTCGCCCAATCCTGCTTGCGGTCACTTTTCAATCCAATCCACCATTGAATATGCAGCGGATTGCTTTATCCAAATGCTGGATGTTCAGGGTAAAATCGTTTTTGAAAAAACAATCCCCGCCATCGGAGGGCTGAACCGTTGGGAAGTAGAAACAAGCGGCACAGCTGCCGGACTTTATTTCCTGAAAGTGAATGGTGAATCAGCTGGGAAGGTAGTAATCAAGTAGCAGTTCAAATTCCTTGCTACCTTTGGACTGCATTTTCAAAAATAACTATGACAAAAAGTAAGGGTCTAAATCGCGAAACTATCCTACTCGTCGTGGTCGCCGTGTTCGGCTTAGCAGGCTTGGCCGTGTTGCAATTTGCACAAAAAGGCCCCTCTGATTCTGATGATAAAGCCCTCGTGCAGACCGAAGGCCAACAGGTCAGCAGCGATGCGCAGACTTCGGCGAAGTTCCAGAAGATTACAGGCAAAATCATGGACACCGACAAACTACCCGAAGCCGGGCAGCCGTTCAAATTTTACCTCATCGAATCTACCACCGGGCCGAGCTATGAATTGGATTTGGGCGATGGTAAACCGCGCCGCCCATTCGTAGACGGGGTGGTGAACTGCATTTTTCCCGAACAAAAAAGTTTCCCCGTCACACTTTACGCCCGGTACGAGGGCCAGGAAGTGATGCTCCAGCAAATCAGCCAATTGGTACTGGCACACAAGAAAAAAACCAATCCGGTTGGGACGGTGGTGGACTACTAAATCTGCTCATTTATTATGGAAAAGCCCGTTCGGATGCGCCCTAACGGGCTTTTCTTTTTTCAATACAGGTTACTTTGTGGCCGATGGTTTTATGCTTGGCGCGAGCATTGGCTTCCTTTCGTTAGGCAGTAAAGAGGAGGGAGATGATGACGAAAGTCGCGTGAACATTTTCAGCGCAAGCCCGATGCTCCGCTATTATTTCAAGCAGACCGGCAAGGTTCGCCCTTATGCCGAAGCCCGTGGAGGTTTTTTGACCATAAACACAAACGGTGATGACGATGATTCAAATTCTGCAACGCTTTACGGAGGAAAAGTCGGAGGGGCTATATTCATCGGCGACCGTACCTCCCTTGATTTTTTCGTAGATTATAGCGGCACTTCAAGCAAGGACGACTTTTTTGAGGGAACGATAAAAACCACCACCTCTGTTTTTGGGGTAGGGGTTGGCTTTAGCTATTTCCTGAAATAACGCGCGATTGAAGTTCGTGTACTGTGGGGTTTATGCCAATTTGGCATAAACCCCATTTTGTTAAATGGCCATCCATGTACTTATGGCAATGTACTTTTGGGCAAATTTTCGGCTATGAAAAGACTCTGCCTTCTCCTTGTAATATGCTTACCGCTTGCAGTTATGGCTCAATCCGCGTTTACAGTCACATTCCCCACTCATCTCTCCAATAAACCGCTGGATGGCCGTTTGTTGCTCATTTTTGCCAAAAACGATGACACAGAGCCCCGTTTTCAAGTCCGAGACGACTATCAATCCGCCCAAATATTCGGCCAGGACGTAGAAAATTGGGAGGCAGGAGACATTCGTTTTTTCAATGGCAAAGCGTTTGGTTACCCCATACAGGGTTTGCAGGACATACCCGCCGGGGAGTATTTTGTTCAGGCAGTTTTGCACAAGTACGAAACTTTCCAGCGCAAAGACGGCCATACGCTCAAGATGCCAATGGACCGTGGCGAAGGCCAACAATGGAACCGTGCACCCGGGAACCTCTTTTCCAAACCGATGAAAATCACGGTAAATATGCTAAAGGAGATCGTCCTGAAAATTGAGCTTACGGAGGAAATACCCCTCATCCAGAAACCCGCCGACACGAAATACATCAAGCACATAGAAATCGAGAGCAAGTTGCTCACAGAGTTTTGGGGCCGCCCGATGACCCTTGGCGCGCACGTCCTTTTGCCAGAGGGCTGGGACGATCATCCCAATGTCCGCTATCCTTTGGCGATTTACCACGGCCATTTCCCGGCAGATTTCGATGGTTTCCGCACGGAGCTGCCCGATCCGAATTTAGTGCCTGATTATAGCGAACGTTTCAAATTGCATGGCTACAATCGCATCGTTCAACAAGAAGCCTACGATTTTTACAAAATGTGGACAGGGCCAGATTTTCCTCGCGTTCTAGCGGTAGAGATTCAGCATCCCTGCCCATTTTACGACGATTCGTATGCGGTCAACTCAGCCAATGTCGGCCCCTATGGCGACGCGATCATGTACGAACTCATTCCGGAAATCGAGCGCCGTTTCCGGGGCATCGGACAAGGCTGGGCACGACTCACTTATGGCGGCAGCACAGGTGGTTGGGAGGCTCTGGCAGTACAGGTTTTTTACCCGGACGAGTTTAATGGCTGCTATGCGGCTTGTCCCGATCCGATTGATTTTCGGGCTTTTGTAACGGTTGACCTGTATGCAGACAAGAACGCTTATTATCGAGAAGGCGGTTTTTCCAAAATAAAACGTCCGGCAACGCGCAATTACCTTGGCCACCTCAGCGCAACCATGGAGAGTGCCAACCATTATGAACTCGCCCTGGGCACCAAAGGCCGCAGCGGACAACAATTTGATATATGGGAAGCTGTGTCGTCGCCTCTGGGGAAGGACGGCTATCCGGAACGGATTTGGGACAAACTGACCGGAGAGATAAATCCTGCCGTAGCGGCTTATTGGAAAGAAAATTATGATTTAAACTGGATAATGAAGCGCGACTGGCCAAAAAATGGCGCAAAATGGCGGGGCAAAATCCACCTATACTGCGGCGATATGGACAATTTTTACCTTAACAACGCAGTCTATCTCGCTGAAGAAATGCTCCGGGCACAAGACAATCCTCCCTTCGATGGCGAGGTGGACTACGGCGACCGCGCCGAGCACTGCTGGAATGGAGATCACTCCCAGCCCAATGCGATTTCACGCCTGCGTTATCACCGCTATTTTATCCCGAAATGGACGGAGGAAATTCAGAAACGCTCGCCGGAGGGCGTGGATTTGAAGACGTGGAGGTATTAGGGGGAAAGTTGAACGTTCCAACTTTAGTCAACTACTTCCCCTCTTCGTTTTCAAAATTCATCTTAAACCCAATCCGTTGGTTTGGCTCTGACACCGCATCGTCGTCATAGTCTTCCCAAGCAGTTACATCGGTCACGAAAGTTTCGACATGGCGTTGGAAATAGGGTTCTTTCAACTCCTCGGGCCTGTAGACGGCAATGGTCTTTGGAGGCTGCGGCTGACCGTATTTCTCGATAAACGGCAGGTTGATGAGCACCAGGATTTTGCCGTTGAAAAGTTGTTGGTACACCAAGGAGCCATTCTGTTTGATGAGGTCGCGTCTAAGGTCGTCGCCAACGGATTCCCCCAGCCCGCTTTCTGAGGTACCAAGCGTAAGTACCACAGCTTCAAGGTTTTGAATATCCTCTACCGCTTGCACTTTGGCAGGCAACCCGCCCGCCTCAGCCAAGAGACGGAGATGTTCGGCGATGTTTTTTTTAAGTCCTTTTTTCCAAATTTTGCGGTAATTCTGGGTGTTTTGAAGTGCCTCTTTGTAGCGCTCCACCTTTCGTTGAAGGTTTAAGACATCTTGTTCGGAGAGTGGCATGGTTGTAAAGTTGATATTGGGATATTGGGATATTTAAAAATTGTGCAATTAGCCACAAAGGAAATAACATAAGTCATCCCGAATTTTTCGAGTTAGGTGCGTAGCACCAAAACGTCTGTAGCGCTTTCGTTTTCAATCGGTTAGGAGGTGCGTAGCACCGGAACAAATACGCCTTGTGCGTGTGAGTTCTGGTGCTACGCACCTTTTTCCCTGCGAAATGTACCATTTCTACAGACGTTTAGGGTGCTACGCACCTAAATTGCCGTAAATATGACATAAGTCACCCCAAAAATTCGAGGTGACTCATCTTTGGCTAAATATTCCATGCGCGCGAATGCGTCATGGCACAGCAGATTTTAAAGCATTACAACGAAAACAACAACTCCCGATACTTCACCAAAGGCCAGTACTGATCGTCTACGATGGATTCCAGATCATCCACGGCAGCGCGGATAGCGTCCATCTGCGGCTTCACTTCATGGCAGAAAATGCCCGCTTCGACGCGAATATCATCGGCATGATGGGCGCGGTCGTACGCCTCGTTCATCTTTTTCAGGCTACTATGAATAGCCTCCACGTTGACAATGACACGTTTCACCAAATCAACCTGCAGGCGGCTGCTTTGCACCATATCAATGGAGCGCAAGGCATTGATGTTCTGTGCAAGTTCCGTCTGGTAGCGCATCACTGCAGGGAGCACCTGCGTCACCACGATTTCCTCCAATGCCTTTGCTTCGATGTCAAGTTTGGTGCAGTAACTGTGCAATTGAACCGCGTGGAATGCCTCCAATTCTACCTTGCTCATCACGCCGGATTTGCTGTAGAAATCTTGCGCCAACTTTTGGCCCAGCACGTCGAGTGCCTCGGGCGTGGTCGCAAAATTGTTCAAGCCACGTTCTGCGGCCTCGGCTTTCCATTCATCGGAATAGTTGTTTCCCTCGAAACATATCGCTTTTGATTCTCGGATGTACCCTTTCAGCACTGCAAGGATGGCTTCGTCTTGTCCCGTCCCTTTATTGATCAATTTATCCACGTCGGTTTTGAACTCCACCAATTGCAAACCCATCATCCCGTTCATCACGGCCATGGGGCCTGCGCAGTTTTGGCTACTACCCACCGCTCGGATTTCAAATTTATTGCCAGTGAAAGCAAACGGCGAAGTGCGGTTGCGGTCCGTATTGTCCATCTCTAAGTTAGGCAACTTGGAAATCAGGTCAAGCGCGCGTTTCACCTCTTTTGCGTCCGTGTCTTTGCCCTTTGCAATTTGGTCGAGCAGTTTGCTCATCGCCTCGCCAATGAAAACTGAAATGATGGCAGGAGGTGCTTCATTTGCTCCCAGACGGTGATCGTTGCCCGCGTGGGCGATACTTGCGCGCAAAACGTCGGCATACTTGTGCACCGCCGCGATGGTGTTCACAAAAAAGGTAAGAAAACGAAGGTTGGTGCCAGGGTTTTTACCGGGCGAGAGCAGGTTCACCCCTGTGTTGGTACCCAAACTCCAATTGTTGTGCTTACCCGATCCGTTGATGCCAGCAAAAGGTTTTTCATGGAGCAATACGCGCAATTTGTGCCGACGCGCAATGCGCTCCATCAAGTCCATCAAGAGTTGATTGTGGTCTACAGCCACGTTGATTTCCTCAAAAATGGGTGCAAGTTCGTATTGGCTCGGTGCTACTTCGTTGTGGCGAGTGCGCACAGGGATACCCAGTTTGTGGCACTCCGTTTCGAGGTCGCGCATATAGGAATACACCCGCTCAGGTATAGAGCCAAAATAGTGGTCTTCAAGCTGTTGGTGTTTTGCAGCAGGGCGTCCCAGCAGGGTACGACCCGTCATGGCGAGGTCGGGGCGTGCATTGTAAAGCGCCTCATCTACGAGGAAGTATTCCTGCTCCCAGCCCAGCGTCGCTGAGGTTTTGGCCACTTCCTTGTCGAACATCTGTGCCACAGGCACAGTGGCTTTGTCAAGGAACGATTGCGAGCGCAGGAGGGGCAATTTGTAGTCTTGCGCTTCCCCACCATAGGTCACAAAAATAGTTGGGATACAAAGGGTTTTCCCTTCGCCCACGGCCATGATGAACGCTGGGCTGGAAGGATCCCACACGGTGTAGCCGCGTGCTTCAAAAGTGCTGCGCATGCCACCCGAGGGGAATGAAGAACCATCTGGCTCCTGTTGCACGAGTGCCGAGCCTGTGAACTCCTCAATGACCCGACCGTCGTGCGTGAGCGTGAAAAACGAGTCGTGCTTTTCGGCTGTTTTGCCCGTAAGCGGCTGAAACCAGTGTGCAAAGTGGGTGCAATTATGAGACTCGGCCCATTTTTTCATACCGAGTGCCACCACATCTGCGATTTCTCGGCTAAGTTTCTGACCATTTTGCACTGCGGCTTTCACCGTCAGGTAGGCATTTTCGGGGAGGTGGTTACGCATGGCTTCGTCGTTGAAAACGTTTTCGCCAAAATAAGAGGCGATGTTTTCCACTGCGCCTTCCTCCATATCAAGAGGGAATGGTTCTACGCGATTTTCCATCGTTTGGAGTGCGTTGAAACGAGATAGGGACATATTTTTCTGCTATTGGATTGTGAATATTGAATGTCAAATCTTATATGCGTTAACCGTTGGCCATTGGCTAAAAGATTAGTAAAGACAAAACGCTGGGCGTTCATCTGCAAAAACAACATCTTTCAACAGGAAAGCCCCATTGTCGAATGTCCGTAAAAAAGAAAGCGAGCGGGAGATATTTTTTAAGATCGGGGCGGCTGCTCCATTTGCCGAGCGGGGTCGGCAGCCAAATTGGATAAAAAGAAGAGCATCGCAATAAAAGCGGCATTGTCAGTCGGGCAAGTACGCTTTTGAAAGCGCAAAGTTAGCCAAGTTTCAGGAATAAAAAAGCCTCCCGTGCGACTTTTCGCAGAGAGGCCATCCCAAAAACCAATTGTTAAAGACATCTATTCTTTACACAAACAAGTTGCTTGAGTTATTTTTTCATCGGATCTGACGCTGAAGGAGTGACCGAAACCACCTTTGCTTTCCGGTTGAACGTGTAAGCCATGCTCAATTCGTGCGAGCCACCCGTGTAACGCTGGAAATTGGACAACGAGAGGTCATAGGAGTAAAAGAATTGGAACTGACTGACTTTTGTGCCTAGCATACACACCGCAGCACCGCTGTTTCCGGGGCGAAATGTTAGTCCGGCAATAAGTTTCTCATCCAGAAAACGCCCCTGAATGTTCAGGTCAATCTGATAAGGGGTGTCTCGTATTTTGCGCATCGTGATGCTGGGGATGATCTTGAAGTTTTGGTCTACATTATCAAATTTGTACCCCATCTGGAAGATGTAATGCTCGAACAAATTTTTGCCGCTATTTTCTTCTTCTCCAGCCACGGGTGCTTCGTCCAAACGGGTACGAATGGTATTGGGCAACGAAAGTCCGATAAAGAGCTTATTGTCGTGGATAGCGTAGGCACCAAGCGACGCATCGAAGATTTGCTGACCGTCCACGAGACTTTCGAGCACGTCGTCGTTGCGTTCCACCAATGGATCGTTGAGGAGCGCAGCGTCGGCTTTGCGATTAAGGAACTCGGTAGACAGGCCAAGACCAATGCGCACTTTTTTGATCTGGAAACGGAATGCGTAGTTGATCTGGAGTTTGGTGGTACTCACCTTGCCTGCATTATCGGAGAAAAGCGCGCCACCGAGCGCAAGCTTGTCGCCCACAGGGCCGTTGTACATCAGCGTGTAGGTGCTGGGTTTTTCGGGGAACGTGGTCCATGTGCTGCGGTAATTGGCAATGAACTGGTGCTGGTTTTCAAAACCCGTATAACCAGGGTTGACGAGCACCGGGAAAGCATGGTATTGGGAGTAAATGGCTTGCTCTTGAGCAAAGGCGGCCAGCGCGCTGAAACCGAAGAGGAGGGTAAAAAGTATTTTTTTCATTGTAAACCGAGTTTTTACCCGCCGTAACCTTTTTATCCGTCAATGTTTTAACGGTGGTGAAGGCGTTGGCGGGTGTGGATGATTTACCCGCCTTCGCTAAAGCTCGGGTGAGTGTTAATATTACCCGCCTTCGCTAGAGCTACGGCGGGTAAAAAGAGGTTTGTGCATGTTGAGGGCATTGAGCGTTGGTTTCCCAACGGCTCAACACCCTCAAGCGCTCTGCTAAATTTAATGAAGCAAATTGATGGCGCCTTTGCGAACGCCTTCATGTTGTTGACCTTGGTCGTCTACAAAAGTGTAGGTGAGCACATAATAGTACACCCCTTCAGCAAGTGCAACACCTGAATTGTTGAGGCCGTTCCAGTTGTGTTCGCGATCACTGTCTTCGTTGGTGTAGTTGTCCGTTTGAAAAACGAGTTGACCCCAACGGTTGTAAATCTCGATATGATTTTCCAGTGCCGTTTCGATGCAAGTGATGTACACGTTGTCGTTCTTGCCGTCTTGCTGACCGGGCGTGATGACCGGGCTAAGGCGGAAACAACCGTCTTCAGGATACGGTACGCTATCGGTAGCGTAAGCGGTGCACCCATTGGCATCGGTGATGAAGAATTCCACGAACTCGCCAGAACAAAGGTTGTCTGCGCGTTCGCCATTGCCCGTGTGGCCAAAACTACCCGACCAAACGTAGATAACGGGATCTACTGCACCCGTTAAGTCTATCAAAAGAGCGCCATCGCAAGCGTTGAAGTTGCGCGGAGTGGTCGGCGCAAAAGTCGCCACGATTTCCGCAGGCTCTGGCACGTTGACTTGCGTGATGCTCTCCACGCCGTTTTTATCGGTGATGGTCACGGTATAGTTGCCTCCACAAAGGTTCACTGCTTGCGAGAAGCCATTCGGGAAAACAGCAGGATCGTTTTGACCGGTTGACCAGCGAACTGCGTATGGAGCAAAACCGCCTGCTACAATGACTTTAGCGCTTCCATTACAATCTCCAAAGCAACTCGCGCCAACGAATTCCGAAGTGGAAGTAATTGCAGGAGGGAAAGTCAATGCGTCAGACCAGACAGAAGTACAATTCGCTGCGTCGGTCACCGTGACCGAGTAAGCACCACCACAAAGGGTAGTGTTGTCAGGGCCGGTCACGCCATTGCTCCAAACGATGCTGGTGCTGCCTACGCCGGCGATAAATACCACGGATGCTTCACCGTCGCACATAATAGCACCACTCACTTGGTGGCCGCTTGGATACAGCGAGGTTTCGTTAACGTTCGTAATGTTGAGGTTCGATTGAGAAGTGAGTGTCCAGGTTGAATCCAGAACAGTGCCATTTTCGTCCGTGACTGTCAGGCTATAAAAACCTGGGCCGCGGTTGCTTATGTCTTCAGTGGTTGCATCAAAGCCATTAGGGCCTACCCAATGATATTGGTAAGGTGCATTGCCACCTTGTAATGTTATATTAATAGCACCTGTTGTTGCGCTGGCACAAGTGGGCTGGGTGACGGAGCCTTGCAGGGCAACAAATACAAATGGCGCATATTCCCGAATCAATGGAAATTCCAGTACCGATTCACAGCCTGACAATTGGTTCGTAATGGTAACGATATACAAGCCAGAGTCCAAGTTGAGGACTTGGTTGCCCGTAGTATTGAGTGGCGGCCCCCATACATAGGTCAACTGGCCGAGCACTCCGGGTGCAGGATTCAGCGTGATTTTGCCATTTTGTAACTCATCAAATGGGTTTGTCGTATTGCTGTTCACACTTGCAGGATCGTCTTGGCCAATTTGAATGCCCGTAAGCACTGATGAGTTGCCATTAGAAGCAGTGATGGTCACATTGTAAAGACCGGCACCTAAATCAGGTATGCATGGGTTGAGCAAATCCGTCTGAAGGGTTCCAAAACCCCAGTTGATTGTGAAGGGTGTGAAATTGGTCGCAGTCGGTGCAATTTCAAGGCAAATTTGACCGTCGTGGTCACAAGCGTTTTTGGTAAAGGCCACTGTTGGTTGGCCCAAAACGTTCCCACTCTGAACTGCGAACGAGAACGTCCGCTCGCAAGCGTTTGCATCTTTCACCACCACGGTGTAGGTTCCTGCTGACAGCCCCGAAATGTCTTGCGTAGTCGCTCCGTTGCTCCATAAGTATGTGAAACTTGGCGTACCACCGTTTAGGATTTCAAGGTCAATGGTGCCATTGCTCGGATTGGCTGCTGTGATGCTTGTGTCAATCGTAAGCAATTGCGGACCCGTAACAACTACTGGAGCAAAAACTTTGGTACAGAACTGTGCATCCGTTACCGTAGGCTGGTAGGAGCCGGGTGCGAGGTTGCCAATAGATTCTCCTGTGAGCGTTGTGCTGCTCCAAACTACTGTAAAGGGTGGGTTTCCACCCGAAAGTTGAAGGTTGATGCCTCCGTTGTTCGTACCAAAGCAGGTTACGTGCTGAATCTGCTTGTTCTCTACAATAGCAGGCGAACCAGTTATTGTAAAGGTCTGGGTGCCAGTACATTGCCCTCCATCGGTGACGGTGACGGTGTAAAGACCACCTGGCAGTGGAGCAGGGTTCGGTACGGGAGGAATATTGCCAATCGGGCCTGACCAAGCGTATTGGTAGTTGCCCCAACCACCACCTGCAGCAGCATTGATCCCACCTGAAGGTTGATCAAAACAAGGAGAATTCGTTGTTGTACCTGATATAGCCAACGCATTGGCTGGGTTGGCGATCACCACATTTGCCACAGTAGCGGTGCAGCCGTTTTGATCGGTCACAATCGCGGTATAAGTGCCTGCTCCAAGGCTGGTCGGATCTTCTACCTGCGCTGAGCATGGTCCAGCTCCTGTGCTCCAACAATAACTCATACCAGGTGTGCCGCCCGAAACGGTGATGCTGGCTGTGCCCGTTGGAGTGTTCATGCACTTTACATTTGTTTTGCTGTCAAAAACGGCGGTCAAAACTGGCGCTGAACCGATGGTAAAGCTCGCCCCGGAGAACACCTTGGTACATCCATTTACATCAGTCACGGTTACGGCATAGGTGCCTGCGGGCGCATTGGCCAAATCCTTTGCCGTGGAGTTGTTGCTCCACAGATAGGTGTAACCACCTGCACCACCGGTGGGGTTGATGACAATTCCACCGGTTGAAAGCCCGAAACAAGTGACATTGGTTACCACTGGATTGCCATTGGGAAGCGTGATGTCCGAAAAGCCTGAAACTGGAATATTGAGGACCTTAAGGGTGCAAAGCTTTGTGTCCGTAATGGTTAAGGAGTAAACGTTTATGGTAAGTCCACTGGGGTCTTGTGCGGTAGAACCGTTTGACCAGAGGTAGGTATAAGGAGCGGTGCCGCCTCCGGGCGTGAGATTGATAGCACCATTGCTACCCCCAAAACAAGAGATCGTATTGGTGGTGTGTGTTTCAGAAAGTGCAGGCGGTTGAGCCACCGTAGCGGTAACCGTAAGTGTATTGCCACCGGAATAAGTAACGGTTACAGTATACGTTCCAACAAAAAGGCCCGTAATGTTTTGAGAAGGGGAGGTATAGCCATTAGGGCCTGCCCAGGAATAGGCAGAAGGCGTAGGCCCCGTACCGTTGTCGAGCGTGATGGCTCCGGAGTTGCCTCCATTGCAGCTGACATTAGTGACAGCAGGCGTAGGTCCGTTTGTAACCGACTTGATCCAACCATTGTTCATTGCCATCGGAGTACCGCCAGTAGCCTTGGCAGTACCTATGCCCGTGATACCGGGGCAGACGGTCGAGGTAAAGTTGATATTGGAGGTAGTGCCGGACGGGGCAACAACGGTAAAACAAGCCTTGAATATCGTGGAATCATTAACGACTGTAACGCCGTTGGTGTTTGACCAAAGAAATTTGACGTAGTTGAGTGCTGGAGGTGGTACAGGTAGCGGCGGGAATGACGGGACTGTTATGTTGGCAGCTATCAAGCTCAGCGGGTTGACGCCAAAATCCACAGAACTATAGGTCAGTTGAGATGGATTGTACGACAGTGCAAACTCTGAATTGGTAATAGCGGTAAAGTTTTTAACCTTCACGGCCACGCATTTAACCGCAGTTTGAGCTCCCTGAACCGTATCTACGGTATAGGTGACGTACGTAGGTGCCGGCGGCGTAACAATGATATTGATTGGAGCGCTCACGCCCGATGCACCGTTGGGTCCACTAAGCGACCACACGTTTATGCTTGAAGCGTTGTAGGCTTCTGCATTGCCGAAAGTTGGCGGCCCGCCAACACCATCAATGGTGAGGGTAGTTTGTGACCCTGGTGCCCCTATTGCTTTGAAACACACATCCACAATCCGCCCGCCATCGGGTCTGGTAACACCCGCAAGGGTGGGATCGTCCCATTTCACCACTAAAGTGCCCGGGCTGGGGGCAAACGGAGCAAAATCACTCGCAGCCCAGCTGGGGATATTAAAGTTGCGCGCACATTCAAAGTTCAGCACAGCGTTGTTCCAGTGCAGCAGAAACTGCATGGCTATGATTTGGTCAAAGTCATTGACGGTCACGGGCATACAGCCCCGCTCGCCTTGTGGGATGTAGATATTGTTGGCCACGATTTTGAAACCTACCAAGGGCGGAGGCGGCGGGTTGCCCGTGCCTACAGTGATTTCTGTACCACCGTTTTGGTAGTTTACCGTGATAGGGCCTTGGCCCTGACGCGCAATTTCCAGCGGAATAGGTGGATTGCTTCCCTGAATGCCAGAGATATTGACCGGCGAAACGCCATTTGCCAAAGTGGTGAAGTGGAGTTTGAAAACGGTAGCACCGTTGCTCAGGGTCATCCCTGTTGGGTTGTTGCCAAGATCAGCAGACCATGAGATACCAATACGCGATTGGGCAACGAGAGATTGGTGATTGGCTGCGAGACTGGGTGGATAAACCCAGTTGGCAAACGCCGAATTGGTGAGCGAGTCGAAGCGCATCGCGACACTGTTGTACGTGATGGGGAACTGCATGGACTCAATATTGGTAAAATTGGTCACACGAAATTCAACCACGATGTGGGTGCCAATCGGGTAAGGTGGAGCGACAGGCTGCGTAACTACAAAACTGGTGGTTATGGCTTGTCCGAAGGCTTGCGAAGCAAGCAACAGGAATAACCCTGCAAAAAATTGAGTTAGAATCGGTTTCATATTCTTTAACTGCGGTGGGTGGGTGAGAGAAGATGGATGAGGGAGAAAAAGTTAAGATGTCTATGACTCAGAAAAGAACGAGGCTGCGTGTGGCGGTCTTCCGACCGGCTCGGAGCGTGAGAAAATAAAGCCCCGGCGTACCGAGCATACCATTTTCAATTACCATGCCATGTTGGCCTGGCGGAAGTCTGTAAAAGTCCTTCTTAAACACGATTCGACCCAGGGCATCAGTGATAAATACCTGAGCATCAGCCGTTTCGTCCAAATCAAATTTTAGTTGGGAGGATACCGAAAATGGGTTAGGCGAGAGCGAGAGCGGAATCTCGTTGGTAACTGGCTCGTCTGCCGAAAGGGTGAATCCGACACAGACAAAACCATTTGTGTGTGGGCATTCGTCCAGGTTGTATCCGACATTACTCGTGTCGGGCAATACCTTTACCAGTTCAAAATTCAAGGGTGGGAACGTGAGTAATTCGGTGATTTCAACGGGCGAACAGGTGCTGTCAGCGCCGATTACATTAAATCGCATTCGAAAGAGGGTGCTGCTGTCGGCCTCTGAAATACCGGGGGGAAGGAAATTAGAGCCTTCCCATTGCAGGCGGACGAAGCCGCTGTCGAGTGCACGGGCAGTGTTGAAATCGCTCAGAGTCAAACCGTCGAGCCCGAAGTTCTCTATTGTAAGGTACTTCAGCACTTTGGGGTCCCAACGGACGACCATTTGCAGGGCCACCACGCTGTCAAAGTTCAGCACTTTGAGCGGCATCAGTTTGTTGCTGCCAGGCGCGGCATTGTTGATGAAAGGAAAGTAGAAACTTGCCCCTTGCGCCGATAGCGACACTGCTCCAAATAAAAGCCAAAGGCTTACAAATGTGTTGCGTATGCAAACATTCATGGGTAAAATAACAATTGGTGATGTCAGAAATTGAGCCTTGGATTAATGGCTCGTTACCGGGAAATCCGTTCTTGCAACGGAAGGATTAAAACAACGAAGGAGTGTTGGCAAAAAGCAGGCCAAAAAAAGCGGAAGCGCCTATTTTCGATTTGAAAACTGCGGTAACCGGAGGTCTTGTTTTGGATTATTTCCGCCCAAGGTTTTGGAAAAGAGGCGCAAAGGTATGAAAATCGTTTTTGAGATGAGTTTTCAAAAAAGGGGGGATTTTAATTAAACCGCAAAATCTAAAACAGGAGAACCGCAAAATTTAAAATCGTGAATGATTGATCTCGAAAAATGGGAAGATTTTGGAACTTTTTGGATCGTGGTGATTGATTTTAAATTTTGCGGTTCTCCTGTTTTCCATTTTGCGGTTTTTTACC
>CAZPTQ010000063.1:0-25566 GCA_964589365.1 uncultured Saprospiraceae bacterium | reverse complement strand
GTCTGATGAAAAAATGCTTGACCTAAAATGACTAACTTATTGGTGCCGCGTTCCTAATGGCTTTTCGGATAAAAAAGACTTTGAAAATAATTTTGCATTTAAAAGCAAAAAGAGCGGTCTACCAGGGAAGCAAGAACTAATCGGCTACCTGCCTGGGCTTTTGCTAGAATCGGAATTGCAAGCAATTGCAGTAGTCGTTGATGCAGACAAATCCGTAATCTCCACTTGGAAATCAATTTCTGCCGTCTTACAAAAGGTTGGCTACAGTGATCTACCTACTACCCCTAATCCTGAAGGCACCGTCGTCATAAGCGCAAACCCTGACTTGCCCAAGGTTGGGATTTGGATAATGCCAGACAACGAAACCCCCGGTGAAATCGAAGACTTTTTTCTGCAAATAATTGATAATGAAGACTTTCGTTTAAATCACGCTCGAAAATCAGTCGGCGAGTTAATAGCACAAAAACCTGATTTGATGAGCGATTCAAACCGCTCTAAAGCCGAAGCCTACACTTGGCTGGCTTGGCAAAAAGAACCTGGCAGGTCAATGGGTGTTGCACTAAAGAGTAATTGGGCGGATGCAAAACATCTGCTTGCTACTCGCCTAGCGAATTGGTTTTCTGATACATTTGAATTGGAGCCATAACAAACCTGAATTACTATTCGCTTCTTCTCCGTTTCCACCACCAAAGCCCGGCAGCCACCAAAGCCGTTGCCAGTAAATAACCCCAACAACACGGGGGTTTGACAGGCAAATCCAAAGCCCGCATATCGCCCGACGCGGCAAGGCCCGCCCAGAAGAACGGGTGCGTCATTTCAAAATTATCGTCGTTTTTCAGAAAATCGAGCTTCGCAAGCCGGAGTGCCTCGTCTTTGGTCTTGCCTTGTTGCAAATATTTGAAAAATGCCTCCACCAATGGCGGAGCAGTGCCCTCATGGAGCAGCCAAAGACTCATTACGGTGGCCGGCACCTGTGCTGCAGCAAAAGCTCTGGCAAGGCTGTACACCCCTTCTCCCTGCTCCAGCCTGCCGGAGCCGGAGTGACAGGCGCTCAACACCACGAGGTCGGCTTGCAGGCGCATTATTTGAAGCTCTGAGGCATAAAGAATATTGTTGTTGATCAAAGAGTCCGGCCCTGGATCGCCGAAAAGCAAGCGGGAAAGCTCCGGGTGCTCGTTGTCAGAAATGCCATGCATGGCTAGCAGAATTGTACGGTAATTAGCAGCCGAATTTTTGAAACGTTCTTCGGTCGCACTGCCCTCGCACCAAGCGTGGCCGCCGAGGATTTTACGCACATTTTTCACCATCGAGCATGTGTTTTGAAGTTTGTACGCGCTTGATTTAGAATAACTTGGCGCAAATCCTCCAAAAACATGAGCCGGTTTTTGAGCAGTCTTTTCGTATGTCTCACTGATGCTTTTTTGAATGTTCAACAGGGTGGCAGAGTAGGCATAACCAAAGTTGTAGTCTGCCAAAAGCCAAGGCTGGTCTCGCCAAGTGCTCCGGCTTGAGTTTGGGGGACGACTGAGCAAAACCTCGAAAGGAACAAGCATCAGCACGTCGTCTGGCACGATGACCATGCTTTTGGCATCACAAAAGCGCGTTCGTTCAGGCTCTAACAAGAGGCTATCGAGCAGCCACGCTTGGCGCAGAAATTGCTCGCGCCCTGTGTCTTCACCTTTCCATAGGTATGAGGCCAAGGCCCTCGTCTTTTCTCGAAAATCCTGGGGTAAGTTGACCTTTCTCCACCAAAAACCTCCTTTGCAGTCAAAACTGAAAATATAAGCGTCCGTTTCAGTCAGGAAAAAATTGGCCAGGGCTTGATCCGAGCGAAGGAGTTTGTGCACTCCATTGGCATCCTGCACCTGAAGAAAAAATGAATCGGGGTTGTTGTAAGAGGGGAAGTCGGCCAAGAGTTTTTGCCGTTGGAGTTTCAGATCGAAAAGTTGGCGTTCCCACACCGCCAAAGTTTTCTCGTCTGCCGCTCCATTTGAAGTGTCTTTATCACGTTCTTTGGCGATCACGGTTTCGAGCCAGGCCATCCGCGCACGGAGATCGTTGTCTTGGTTCAGAATTTCATTGGGGAGGTATTGTCTTGCTTGCACAAGGCTTTGGAGCAGCAACATCCCACGGGCAAGTTCGGTGAGTCGGAATGCGCGTTCGGCATATTGATGGTTGCCAACACTGCGCTCATACAGTTGCCAGGCAATGTCAATGGCTTCATGGAAACGTTCGCGACTATCTTTAAGCGCAAGCAACGAAGACGACTCATAAACGTGCGTGGCGCGAAGCTTGGCCTCTACGATTGGGATGAGTTCGTAACATTCTAGGGACTTTTCGAGCTGGCCGAGGGCTTTGAAAGCGCGGGCTTTGCCATAAAGGGCGCGAAGGATCACATTCTCGGCTTTGAGGCTTTCAATCGCAGGGTTTTCGCTTACGGGTGCCTGAAATTTTGGCACCATGGTTTTGAGCGCAGCATGAAAAGAAATCAAAGCCTCTTGTGGTTTATCATGCTCAAGCAGAAGATTCCCGATACAGATTTGATAAAAAGCGCATTGTCGTTTTGTGCCCTTGGGGTAAGCCTGTACCGTCTTTAACGCTTTCCTGTACCAAAACAAAGCCTGTTCGGGATTTCCTTTTTTTGTATAAAGAATGCCATTGGTTTCTTGAAGGTTGAATCGGAATTCGGGGAGCTTGGCGGCTGCTTCCTTTAATGGCTTTTTCAGCAGCGCCTCCACCTCTTTGTTGGTTTTCATCGCTCCCTCAAAATCCTTCATCAGGGCAAGGCACTCCCCTAGCGCAATTTTGGTGAAGATCAAATCTTCTTCCGGCAGCCCTTCTCTGGCCACGCCCTCCTGGAAAATCTGCTTCGCGCTTGAATAGTCTTCTAAAGTGACATAGAGGCCGCCGAAATCGCTGTATTTGGCCACTTTTGGGGCATTGTTCGCCATGCTGTATGCCAGGCCTTCGTCAAAGATTCGCTTTGCGCTGTTGAATTCACCCAATCGGATGTAAGTATTGCCCAATTGGAAATACATAAACTTGGCAATGGTATCTTGATGGCCGCTCAAACCTTTGTGAAAGATATCGTAGGCTTTTTCTAAAGAAATTTTGGCCTGAACAAAATCTTCGGCATCCTGCTTGGCGATAAAGGATTGGTCCAAGTAGAAAAAGCAATACTCGATATACTCCGCACGAGTCTTCGGAACCCGCCACATATTATTAGCAATACAGTTATCCATGTACTGCATAGCCTCGAAGGGCTGGTTTTTGACGGTCGCAATCAGATAGCCCTTTTTTGCTTGCAAAAAAAGCCAGCGCTCAAGGTTGTCTCCCTTTTGGAACAAAGCGATTCCCTGGTCCAAGGACAAGAGTGCTTCTTCATGTTTTTCTTCCCCAAGTGCTTGTAAAAACTGCTCATAATGTTTTTCAGCTGCTTGGGAATCAGCATTTTGACCAGCAATACGCAGGCCCCAAAAAAGGCAAAGCAGTAGGGATAAAACGCTGCGCATTTCTATTTAAGTTTCCTTTTCAAGTACCATGCAATCCAAATGAGCAGCGCGAGGATGATTATTGCCAAAATCAAGATAATGTAAATAGGCAGACAACATGACCCTGAAGTCGGAGGCAGTTCTCCACATTCAAAGCCTGTAATGGGCGACAGTTTGCGCTCGTCCAAATCGTAGTTGTAGTTGCACTCTTCATTGGCATGGGTGAATTGAACGCACAGCTCTAAGCCACTGCCTCTTGCCAAACGCTGTACGCCGAGCCAGTTGGTATTGATGGTAAAGATCAGCGTATCACAGGTTTTTCGGGCTTCTGCCAAATCTGATTCCGTAGCGTCGGGGAGCGGAAGCCCGTCCAAGAACACGTTCCATTTATAGGACCAACCTGGTTCAGTAGATGAAACGGTGCTGGGGGCTGTCCCTGCGATAAATTCTGGTTCGCTTATCACGCCAGTATGGTCAATAATCCTGAAACCAAAATTCTGTTCGTGCATAAAGCCCTCATTGCACACTTCCATCCTGATCTTCACTTGATAGCGGTTCTGGCCAAGCGGACACACTTGTAGCACTTTCAATCCATTAGGGTCAATACCTGCCACCATCTCCACTTCGCGCGTAGCGATACCGCGTATGAATTTTTGCTGCCCAACCTGAAGGTTTGCAGCATTGAGGCCTGGGAAATACCGGAGTACTTCTGTATAAATTGGATTTATACTTGCAGGGTCGTTCGGATTTGTCAATCTTAGCAAGGGTTCGTTGCCGACCGACAATGCTAAGTAATGGCCGACAGGAAGCACTGTGTCTGGCATTCCAGATTCTGCCCTGATCCAATCTCTGTTCCAAATAGAGATTAGAGACGGGAAAAACCGCAGTTCATTGAATGGGTTGGTCGGCAGAAATCGAAGCACTGCTGCACTTCTTTTCGAGCTGGTGCTCTGTTCCGTGAATCTATCTGCATTTTCATCAAACCCCACGCCTACTTCCAGATAATTTTCAAAACGCATGCTCAAATCCCTCGCAAGGAGGGAAAGCGAACCGGGTATTGAAACGGATGTAGATTTTGCCACAGGGCTGAGTCCGGGAGGGAAATAATTGGGGAAGCTGACAAAATCCAAGGCATCGTGGATTTTCAACCGCTGGTATGCTCCCCCAAGTTTCTCACAGTTGTAAAAGAAATAGATAGAGTCAGCCAATTTGTCAGAGGCTAAAGAAGAAATGGCAAATACTGTTGGATAATGAGGGCGATTGCGCTCATGATTGAAGATGTCCATTGATTGGACGCCACGGATTCTGACCGAAAAAGTATCAGGAATACCTGGATTTACATCTCTGTTTTCAATATTTATGTTCCGCCTCAAACCTCTTGGCGGCGATGTATTGCTCTTTCGCTCTGTCAGCGTAACCACGGGATTATAGCCCCCCGCCGCAGGATAAACATAGGTATAGAGGTAAGTGGCAAGATCATCCTCCAGGTCTCCGAATTCGTAATGCCGAAAGTTGCCATCTCCCAATATCCAAAAAGCCTTATAACGTGCTCCAAAATCGAGGTTATCCAATGTGCTCTCGGCATTGAACACCTGATACTGCAAACGATTTGAATTACAATTAATGAGCAAATCTTGGTCGTTAGTGGCAGGGCATGAAGTCAGATAGTCGCCGTTTACCCTTAAACAAGGGTCAATTTGCGCAGTGGCCGTAAAGGAACAAGCGAATAAAACTGCGATGAGGGCAATAAACTTGATCAATTGTTTCATAGGTAGGTATTTTTTCTTAAAAAAGTTTTTGGAAAAAAGGCTCATTCCGAGTTGTGGGTCAAATGAGTTCGCAGCGCGAAACAAAGGCTTTCTGCCAAAACCAAACGACATCTATCCAAATTTTTTTATAATTATCGTAAAATGCCACGATGGATTGTCCATTTTATCCACAATCAAATGCAATCCTGACTGCGCATGCGGAGCGGGAAGAAGAATGGATTGATTCAAAAACGCATCTCGTGCCATTTTTCCGACCGCAAATAAAACAGTACAAACACGATCATTAAAGCCCAATAGAGCAGCTCTGATGCCCAAACCCACAACAAACCAAGTTGCGTAAAATTCGTAACCCAGTAAACATAACCAAGGTATACGGCCACACAAAGTGCCTGGAGCTTCAGCCCGAACCAGGTCGCACCGGTACCCGACAGCGCGTTCATCATTACTGCCCCAAAGGTGGAGAAAGTAAGCAAGCCCAACAGAAAATAGAATACGGGCTGCGTTTCTTCGATCAGACTCATATCATCCTTTCCCAAAAGTGGGTACAGTAATTGGCCTGGAAACAAAAGAATGGGAACCGCCAATAGCATTGTTACAGCCCAGCACAATTTGCCTGTTTTCCAGGCCGCGGCCAATACCTCAGAACGCCGGTTTTGGCCTATCAGATTAGAGACCAATGTATTGACGCCTGTAGAGAAACCCCATAGCGGGATGGAAAGCAAGAGATACACCATTCGGGCGAGGTTCGAAATGGCCAGTGGACGTTCGCCCAAATTTTCCACCATGCCAAAGAAAAACACCCAACTCCCCTGCCCTACCGCCGCCTGCGCCACAATCGGTAGCGCGATGCGGAGTTGTTGCATCGTCATTGGCCAATCAGGTTGGGGAAAGGAAAAAATGCGGAGCGGGCGGTTTGCTTTATCAAATATCATGTAACCCACAAAGAATACAAACGCCACTCCTTCTGCGATGCTGCTCGCCAGCCCGGAGCCGCCGATGCCCATCTCCGGCAGGCCAAATTTCCCAAATATAAGCGCGTAGTTTAGTGCGAGGTTCACCACTGCCAACAACAGCGTCGAAGCCAAAATGATACGCGGCCTCGCGATGCCAGAGTAAAGTGAGATAAGCGCCACTCCTCCATAACTAAAAAACACCCCATAGGATCGGTAATGAATGTATTCAAGGCTTTTTTCGTAGACTTCTGGAGAGTTTTCCAAGAAAAACTGGAAAAACCAGTCTGTTCCAAAACGCATAAATGCCCACATGAGCAAAGCCAAAGCCAGCTCGAAAAGCAGCATCGTATGGAATATATGGCCTACTGCAGCAGACTTAATCTCTCCCATTCGCCGCGCAATCATAATCTGTCCGCCTCTTGAAAACGAAAATCCTATGGCAGCAATAGTGATGTAAAAAACCCCAACAAAACCCATTGCTGCAAATTCTACTTCGCCCTTATGGTACAACAACACTGCATCGCTCAGGGCAATCACATTCTGTACCGCCGAGCCGAGCATAATCGGTGCAGAGATTTTCCAAATCTGGCGATATGAAAGGTCGAGTAGCAAGGGTTTGTTGATTTGTTGATTTGTTGATTTGAGCATTTGGGTGAAAATCGCTTCATCACTTCATCGCTTCATCACTTTTACCCGCCGTAGCTTTAGCGAAGGAGGGCATCACTCCATCAAAAAAACCTCCACGGTTTCCAGCGGACGGGCAAGATTTCGAAATGTTGTTTTTCTCGAAAATCAGGGTCAACGAATACCAGTGAAAGTTCAAAAAAATCAAGTGTCATCGTTACGCGAGGATGGCTTTTAATTTTTTGCCAAGCCTCGGCCATGCCTACCGACCAATGCAGGTCGTCGAACACAAACACTGTTTTTTCATGGGCAAAAGCCAGGCATTCCTCGAAATAACGAAGGGTAGGTTCTGAGCGGTGATTGCCATCAAAGAACACAAAATCAAGTTGTTGCAAATCATGCAGCGCGGATGACAGGCTTTGCTCGAATGGACCTTCTCTTACTTCGACATTTTTTGTCAGCCCCAACAAATCTAGATTTACTCGCGCAATATTGGCTAATTCTGGACTTCCTTCCAGCGTGACGAACCTTGTTTCCCTTACTGCCGAAGCCAGGTACATTGCTCCAATTCCGACGGATGTGCCGAGTTCGAGCATGGTGTTTGGCCGCAGGTGGTTGGCCAACCGAAACAGCATTTGACCTTGCCCCGCCGAACTTCCGGCTTGCCTTCCAATGCTGCGAACGCTTCTCTTTTTTTCTACTGGCAACTGCGCATGCTCACCACCCGTTCCAAAATCCAATAGCGTCACTATCACATCGCTCGACAACATTTTTTCGCGCACTGTTTCCACGTCGCGGAAAGCGTAAAACCAGCGCTCGTCTTCCAACACTGCACAGGCCAACTCGAACACAAAAGGAGAGTGGAGTTGATATTTTGTAATTGCAGCACGGTAAAAGCGGAAAAATTCGCCGATCTGGAAGAAGTTCATTGGACGTTTTAACACTTGGGCGCAAAATAGGGCGGGTTTCGGTTAAAAATTCATTAAACGATTTTTCCTTCAAAAACAGCCCGCGATCCAGTCCGTTTGGGCAACAGTTTCACACAAAACGAGACAAAAATTCACATGACAAAGATTCGTTTTTTCCTAAGCACGCTTTCATTTACCCTCCTCTTAGCCACACCATCCTTTTCACAGAGATACAAAACCGCCGCAGGTATCCGATTCGACAATGGCCTAAATCTCACCGCACAACAATACATCAAAAACGGCTGGACGGTCGAAGGAATCTTGCACACTCCGCTTATTGCCTCAAAAGACATTGGCGTTACCCTGCTTGCAGAGAAGCACCGCAAAATCCTGTTCCGGGGCACGAATTTTTACACAGGTGTGGGCGCCCACTACTACTGGCAGCAGAATTCCGTCCGCGATGCCAATGAACTGCACGAAAACGTTATGGGGCTGAGCGGCATAGCAGGCCTCGAAGTCTCTCTGGGCCGGATCAATCTTGCGGTGGACTGGAAACCAGAACTCCATTTGTCAGGGGATCAATCCCACCCATTTGAATGGAACGGAGCATCAGTATCCTTGCGTTACATTATTGAAAAGCGCGAACGCAAGAAAATAAAAGATTGGAAAATCTGGGACAAAGTGGGCGGCAAAAAGAAAAGTAAGCGTTGAATTACTGCCCCAATCTGCCCACAGCATCCTCCGTAGAACGAAGCCTTTCGCGGCAAAAACGCACCAGCTCAGCGGCGCGCTCGATTTTGGCCGTGAGCTCGTCAATACCCACCGAGCCGCCTTGTAAGTCATTCACAATCCTTTGCAGTTCTGTCCAAGCCGATTGGTAAGTAGGTTCTTCTAGTTGTTGATTTTTCATGTCCAAGTTGATGGTAAAATTTTTGGTTTTTGATGTTGTGTGTTTATTCAGTTTCAATGATTTCGTTTTTTCGAGGTAGTGAGGCCTTCAATATTAAGAATCCGATTGTTCCTGCAATAAAAGAAGCAACCAAAATCGCAATCTTTGAGTGAACGATTACTGCATTCTCTTCGAATGCCAAAAGTGTGATAAATATGGACATGGTGAACCCGATTCCTGCCAAAAAGCCAACGCCCAAAATATGCCGTTTCCTTATTGGAGAAGGAAGGGCACATAACCCCGTGAAGACCGCAAGCAAAGAAAAGAGCAAAATGCCTATGGGTTTTCCAAAGACCAAGCCTGATGCAATACCCAAACTATTCGCGGAGAGCAAGCCGCCAACCCAGTCAGTGGGCAACCGAATCCCTGTATTCGCCAACGCGAACAAGGGCAAGATAACAAATGCTACAGGCAAGTGCAGGTGGTGTTGCAGTTTATAGGAAGTCGACAATTTGTCGCCACTACCAAAAGGGATGGCGAAAGCGAGTAAAACACCCGTTATGGTGGCATGAATGCCCGATTGGAGCATAAAATACCACATTGCTACCCCCAAAACCAAATAAATCCATAAGTACTTCACTCTAAGTCTGTTGAGTGCGAGCATCACTCCAAATACGATTATGGCCAATGTGAAATACCCCAATGAAAATCCCTTTGAGTAGAAAATGGCAATGATAATGATGGCCAGCAAATCGTCAATGATCGCCATTGCCGTCAAAAATATCTTCAAAGTGTTGGGGACCCGTTTGCCCAAAAGGGATAAGATACCGAGAGAAAAAGCGATGTCGGTGGCCATCGGCACCCCGAAACCATTCTGGTACTCCGTTCCGTGGTTAAAACCAAAATGTATTAAAGCGGGTACAATCGCCCCTCCTAATGCGGCGGCCATTGGGAGCATGGCATTTTTGAAGCTAGAGAGTTCTCCTACATATACCTCCCGCTCAATTTCCAGCCCAATCAAAAGGAAAAATATGGCCATTAAGCCATCGTTGACCCAAAACTCAATGGGCCGCCCAGCCAAGTCATGGTGCCAAAAATGGAAATATTGCTCAGCAAAGGCTGAGTTGGCCAACACCAAAGAAAGAAGGGTGCAAGCTATCAAGACAATCCCCCCAGATTTCTCGCTCTCGAAAAACTCTTTGTACAGCTGGGTTAATTTCATAACAATTCGGTTTTCTGCTTTCTGACTTCTTCTCAATCATTCTTTTTCAAACCACACTTTTTCGTGGTTGTTGGCATCGCCATTGTAGTTGATCAGTATTTCCGAACCAGCAGGAATGGGTTTAATACAGTAAAAATCAATTGTTTGTGCTTCGAAGTCCATCCCATATTCGGCATTAGGATCGTAGGAATGGTTGTAAAGTGACCCAAAGCCGAGACAAAATGCAAACCATTCGCCGCGCTCGCCCCAATCAAAATAGTAGTCGTCGAGCACGGTCTTGCGAACATCGGACAGTTCTTCTTTTGGGAACAAAATGATCGGGCAAATCTCAAGCACCTCGCCTTCTGCGATGTCGCGGCCAGCAAAAACACCCTTGCCGTGCAATTCTGAATAGGCTACGAATATGGGTGCTTGTTGGAGCGACATGAGGAGTGGGGAGGGTTACCCGCCGAAACTTTAGCGAAAGTGTCGAGGTAGTATTTAAGCGGCTTTTGCGACGATTTTTTCCACTGATTCTGTTCGTTGCTTTTTCTTCTCCGCATAAGCCACCGCTGCTTCACGCACCCAAGCACCGTCTTCCCATGCCTTGCGTCGGGTTTCCAGGCGTTCGCGATTGCATGGGCCGTTGCCTTTCACCACGTTCCAAAACTCGTCCCAGTCAATTGCGCCAAAATCGTAGTGCCCGCGCTCGGCGTTCCACTTCAAATCCGGATCGGGATGCTGGAGTCCGAGCACTTTGATTTGTTCGGCTACCATATCTACAAAGCGTTGGCGCAGTTCATCATTGCTGAATCGTTTGATTTTCCAGCGCATGCTTTGCTCGCTGTGCGTAGATTCTCCGTCAGAAGGGCCGAACATCATTACCGAAGGCCAATACCAGCGATTGATGGCGTCTTGCGCCATGGCACGCTGTGCCGCAGAACCGTTTGCCAGTGTTAGCAACACCTCAAAGCCCTGTCGTTGGTGAAAACTTTCCTCCTTGCACACCCGTACCATGGCACGGGCATAAGGGCCGTAAGAGCAACGACAAATGGGTATTTGGTTCAAAATCGCCGCGCCGTCCACAAGCCAACCGATAGCGCCCACATCGGCCCAGGAACTGGAAGGATAATTGAAAATCGAAGAATATTTTGCTTTGCCTGAGTGGAGCTCCTCGTACATGTCGTCGCGGCCCATACCAAGGGTTTCGGCGGCGGCGTATAGATAAAGGCCGTGCCCGGCTTCGTCCTGCACTTTTGCGAGGAGGATCTGTTTGCGCTTGAGCGAGGGAGCACGGGTGATCCATATCCCTTCGGGGAGCATCCCAACTATTTCAGAATGAGCGTGTTGGCTAATTTGGCGAAGGAGCGTTTTACGATACGAATCGGGCATCCAATCTTTCGGCTCGATGCGAATGTCTGCGTCAATTTTGGATTGGAACTGCTCTTCAAGCGAAATTACAAGAGCATTTTGTTCACTGGTTGCCATGTGTTTTGAGTCGGATTTATCGTGATCTGCCAACGGTACAATATAGTTGCGGATGTAGGCAATTCACGCGGCTTTTTGAAAATCGGCGGCAAAGGTAGTCTTCTAAGCTGATGCACAAGGCACACATTGACATGAATTTTGACCCAAAAGTG
Source organism: uncultured Saprospiraceae bacterium (assembly GCA_964589365.1). GTDB lineage: Bacteria > Bacteroidota > Bacteroidia > Chitinophagales > Saprospiraceae > M3007. The sequence continues at coordinate 14,091 of CAZPTQ010000063.1, read as the reverse complement.
TCAAACATTACTTTTTCCCAGCACCTTTTTTTGGGTTTCAAGGCCGCGCTAAAGCAACGTTCCACGTTCTAAAGGCATCCATAGCTTCCAGACTTTAACGGTTTGGGGTCATCAGTACCTAAGCGAAACAAGTCACTTTTTTAAATTTTGCGGTATAATCGCTCATCAATATTTACCTTTGCGCCCCTATGAGAAAAATTTCTGGCTGGCCGCTGCTTTTTGCCCTTATCTTTTTGGCGAGCTCCTGTAAAAGCAACTTCGAGCGAACACGCACGAGCGGCAACGCAGAGTTGATCCTTACCACGGCTTTCAAATACTACGAGAAGAAGAACTACCAGCGCGCGCTAACGCTGTTCGAACTGGTTATCAACACGTTGCGTGGTGATGCGCGGGCTGAAAAAGCCTATTACGAATACGCCCAATGCCATTACAAAACAAAACAGTATTTGCTGGCGGCTTTTTATTTTAAGAATTTTTCAAACACCTTTACCAGCTCACCGCTGCGAGAAGATGCCGCTTTTATGTCGGCTTATTCCAACTACGAGCTTTCGCCCTCTTTTCGTCTGGACCAAAAGGCTTCAGAGTCAGCCATTGAAGATTTTCAGGTGTTTGTCAACCTTTTTCCGACATCTGAAAAAGTGGCAGAGTGCAATAAGTTGATTGACGAACTCCGCCGCAAACTCGAGCAAAAAGCCTTCGCAGAAGGCCAACTTTACTACGATCTTCGTCAATACCAATCGGCGGTCATCTCTTTTGACAACCTCCTTCGCGACTACCCTGAAAGCCCTGACGTGGAGCGGGTTCGTTACCTCATTGCCAAAGCAAGTTTCCTTTTGGCAGAAAACTCTGTGGTAGAAAAGAAGGAAGAACGCTACGCAGAAGCTGCTACCCGCTGCAACGATTTTTTGGATAAATATCCTTCGGGCAAATATTACAAAGAAATTAAAGAGACCCTAAAAAACGCGACACAAGCCCAAAAGGCCGTAAAGAAAAAATTGAAAAATACTTGACAACCATTGGCTATTGGCTTTTGACCATTAGCTTTTGTCAGACTAAATCGTAAATAAAGGCCAATGGCCAAAAGTAAAAAGTAAAAAAATGAGCGATATCAAAACCAAGGCCCAAGGCCTCGACGCCAATGTACAGCCCCGCGACGTACTCGAACTGGTGAACAAAACCGGAAATATATACGAGAGTCTCGTCATCATCAGCAAGCGTGCCCGCCAGATTTCCAGCGATCTGAAATGGGAAATCCAGCGCAAGCTCGAAGAGTTCGCTGTGCACACCGACACCATTGAAGAGGTGCAGGAAAACAAGGAGCAGATCGAAATCTCCAAGTTCTACGAACGCCTGCCCAACACGGCTATCATTGCTGCGCACGAATTTCTGCAAGATGAAATACAGTGGCGCTATGTGGAAGAAAAGGAGTAAAACTCCTTTCAGCGTAACCATGCAAGAGGCTGCCTCACAAGTGTGAGGCAGCCTCTTTTTATTAATCCAAGAGACAAAGCATTACCCAACCGCCGCGTTCTTCCTCTTTCAGCAAATCAAAATCCCAGTGCACTTCCCCTATAGTTTGGAAGCCGGCTCGTTCGTAGGCCCATACAGGACCATTTTTCATCACCATCAGCCAAACGGCTGCTCGGCCAAGCTGGACAGCACGTTCCTTGACAAACGCCATCAATTGTTGCCCTACACCTTTCCCAAAAAAAGCAGGCATTAGATAGATTTTCTCGAGGTAAAGCGCATTTTTGACTGGTTGGTCAAGAACAGGCTTTTGCAAGATAAACTTCAGGAAACCAAGCGTTTGCTCCTTTTCATCCTTTGCTACCCAAAACTCAATATTTGGGTCAGCAAGGTCGGATGTTAGGGTTTCTGTGCCAAAACAATGTTCCATATACCAATCCAAACCGCCCGGTTTCCAGATATGTGGGTAGTAAGGCTCGTAGGTATCGCGGCCCAACTTTTGGGTTAGGCTGAGGTCTGGCAGAAAAAGTTGGCGGTAGGAATACGGCATTTTTAAAAAAACAGCGCGTTCGCAAAAAGAACTTTCCCTTGTTGCCAAAAGCTTCGAAAAAGTGGATTGTCCACAAAAAACACCGCTTCGCCCTCGTCCATTTTTTGAACAATCACAATAGGCGTTTTTTTCAACTGTGGTTTCACGCGGCTGCCGATAAAGCCATAAGTCTGGTAATTTTCCTCTAAATAAATTGGAGTGTCGGCATTTTCGGGCATTTCGAAAGCATCCGAAAGTGTCTTGAGCGAATGGTAATAATTGGGAAATCCAAACGCCAGCGGATGAGTATTGTCTACCGTAGCGCGCACGATTGCCCCAGGCAACCCGTCGCTGAGACCGTCGCGCTGACGGGTCATAAATGGCTTTCGATGCGCCGTGGAGTCCCTTTTAGGAGACTCCTTTGTTTTCAAATCAAATCCATCCTTGTCGGCAAAAGCCTTCGCGCCTCCCTCAACGGCTATGAGCCGACCGCCTTTCTCAGTCCACTTGGTAATGACCTCCAAGGTTTTTTCCTCCAGACTGTACTTCCCGTTTGGGAAAATCAAGGTGGTGTATTTGCCTAAATCTATTTTCCGCAACTTATCCAATGGGATGGGCGTGACGGGATAGCCCAATTCGCGCTCAAAGAAAAACCAGGTATGGCCAAACGAGTTTTCGTTCACATCATCGCCGTACACCATTGCGATTTTAGGATGTTTAAGTAAATCGAAAACGTCTGATCCAAGGTCTTTTCCAGTCTTTGCGAATCCTGTGAATACTGGATAAAGCCGCACGTTTGCCGCTTCGGCCGCTTTGGTCACAATGCTATCAAGTTCTCCCTGCAGGCTTCGGTTATCGGCTTTTGAGACTACTATCGCTCCTGCCGAGTATTGTTGATCGGCCAAGGTGAATGGCTCCGTGGCCGTCCGCACACGAACCCCTTTTTGCAGCAATTCTCCCACAAAATGTGCTTCTGCCAAAGAGCGGCGATGTACACACCATGCGTATGGCGAGCTTATAGCCATATCTTTTTGTGGACGATAAGATTCGTATTGCTTTTTTGGCTCCAACCGCTCTTTCAATGCATAAGCCTCCAATCCGTGTGCAAAAATCAGCGACCACGCCGTGATATCGTAGGTCATTGAGTCGGCCAATTTCGCTTCTGGCTCAAACAAGGCCTGTACCATCACCGAATGTGGTTGGTACGCGCTGATAACCAAATCATTGGGATTGATGGAAGCGCTAATTTCCTTACCGCTCGCATAGTCGAACGCCTTTACCCCGCTCAGCCCAACACCTACACGGCCATACCGAATATGATGTTGATCGAGCAATTGGCAGAGTGTGCGCAACTTATTTGGGTCGTTCACCTCGCGAATGACAAAAGCTTTGTACTGCCCTTGAGGCTGTATTGAAGTCTGCCGAAAGTATTCGCGGAAATTTTCAACCAGTGGTATCGCGCTTTTGCTGCATACCTCAATGGTGGAAAGTGAGGTGGTGAGATGGTGCTCGATGCGGTCGTGCAGCGTGAGCGTATCACCATTGTCCGTCTCAATAGCGCGACCACCATGAGGCCCCCCTCCCTGCTCGTATGTCATCCCAATGGCGCCATTAAAAGTTGGATAGGTATCGCCGTAAGAGGGGTAAAAGAGGTCAAAAACCTCCCTGGTAAAATAATGCCAGCCATTGTTGTCGAAATGACGCGCGTTGTTTTCCCCAATTTCCCCCTGAAAGTCACGCTGCCACTGCGTGATGAGTTCGTGCATCGGTTCGGCAGCCGGGGCGAAATAGTAAGGCTCGTTTATCCCCTGCTCGTGTATGTCGGGGTGCACATGCGGCAGCCAACGGTGGTAGGCCACGAGCCGTTGTTGGCTCTCCACCTGCGTTGCCCAAGCCCAATCGCGGTTAAGGTCAAAATAATAATGGTTCACTCGGCCACCCGGCCAAGGTTCAAGATGCTCACGGGAATCAGGGTCAGTATTTTTAATTAGGTTAGCGGCCATCCTGTGCCAATGTGTATAGCGTTCATAGCCATCCGGATTGAGGGCAGGGTCTAGGATGACGACTGTGTTTTTCAGCCATTCCTTTACTTTTTCATCGGTTTGAGTGGCAAGGCGATAGGCCAATTCCAAGCTGCATTCAGAGCCTGCAGCCTCGTTGCCGTGTACGCTCATGCTGATCCAAACGATGGCGATGGGGTTGCTCATATCGGGTTGCCCCTCAGCCATTCCGGCGAGCCGAAGGTTGTTTATTCGGATTTGTTCGAGCCGAGCCATGTTTTCAGCAGAGGAGAAAATAGCGATTTGCAAAGGCCGGGACTCGTTTGTAACCCCGTATTTTTCCAATCGCATGGTGGCAGGTGCCGCAGCCGCAAGTTGCTCGAAATAGGCGTTCAGCAAATAGTGCGGGGTAAACTGCTCACCCAGTTTGTGAGGCAAGAATTCATTGGGCGTTTTTGCTTCCCCATTGCCCCCTCCTGTAGAAGAGTACGTTTGTGAAAAAACAACTTTCGCCGAGAGAAGGAAAATACTGAGGGTAAGCAATAGAGGGAATTTCATTCTGAGAGGATTCGTTTTGTAGGAGGCAAACATCCTAAGAATAATTGGAATAGAAAAATGGGAGGGAATTCACCCAATCTTCTCCACCTCATAAATCGAATTGATCTTCCCTGCAAAAAGGCAGTAGAACTTTGGGCTTTCGCGCAATAGCGAAATCTCTGTAGGCCTCCCGTCATCAATGTGGCTGGCTTTGAGCTTCGACTTGATGGTGTAGTAGGAAAACATCTGCGCAAACTGTACATTGTCAGCGAAATACTGCTGCATTTGTGCGAGCATTTTGGGGGCGTTGGAGACAGGTCGGCGGGGACATTCGGTGCAAATGCCCGGCGCTTCCGGGCGACAGGCCGGGTCTATTTCTGGCATTTGACAATCGAAACGAGGCAGCGCGTCAAAGGAGATTTTATGGTGTGTGTAGGCCACGGAGGAAAGTGATAAAAGCCCGCTCAAACCGAAGGGCATAATGGAGCCAAATGGGCCGTCCATAACGGTTAGGCCGCGTAACCCAAACTGCGGCGAACTGACGAATGCAATTTCTGAAATCTCGTGGGTGAGTGCTAGCTCGTTCACTCCAAAAATCTGATTTATGGCGTTTGTGGCAGAATAGGTGGCATTGATCACTGTTGGGGTTGAAAGTTGAAAGTTGAGCGTTTCAACCTGCACGTCAATAGCCCATTCGTTGCCAATTGCTTCTGAGCGTTGGATTTGGGATTTTTTGAAAACGGTGATACCAGGGGTGTTTTCTACTTTATCACGGTAGTAATTACCAAGCAAAACCGGGTCGAAAGAGTACTCCACTGTGCGGTACAAGGCTTCCAAACGCTCGAAATTGAACAAATTGTGTTCGGTCACACGCTCGCAGGGAATATCGAGGAATGCACAAAAACGCTCGAATTGGGTTCCATCGGTAAAAGAACCGTAGCGATCAATGGCATAAAACTTTTCAAAAGTCTGATTCACAAATGGGCGATGCTCCTCCGTGAATCGGGCTTTGTGTTCGTCGCTCATAGCCGCCGTGGCAATGCTGCGCGGGTAGTGGTAGCCGCTGTGCAGCCGAGCCTGGTTCACAAGTGACGCTTTTTGAAAAAGTCTGGCCTCTTTCTCTAAAATTGCCACTTTTGCCCCGCGTCCGGCGAGGTGCAAGGCGGCGTAGCACCCGAAGATGCCCCCGCCAACTACGACAAAATCAAAATGATCAACCCGCATCTCAGCACGTAACGTTTAGTATTTTATGGCACCTAATAATTAAGCGTAGATTCTTATTAACCACATAGTTCACATAGCACACATAGTTTAGAAAGACAACAGGTCATAAAAACTATGTGTGCTATGTGAACTATGTGGTTGCAAAATTCAAGCACAAAAGTTGGAAGTTCTCATGAATATTTGGCAACAGTTTCTGGATGGTCTTTTTGCCACGAGTTGGTTGGAATTTTTGGCTGTGGTATTTGGCATTGCCAGTGTGATGCTTTCGCGCATGGAAAATATCTGGGTGTATCCCACGGGCATCATCAATACCACGATTTATATTTACCTGTGCATTCTAGGGGGGCTTTACGCAGAAGCGGGTGTGAATTTTTACTATTCCGTGATGAGTGTGATAGGTTGGGTCTTGTGGTCGAAAAAAAACGAAGGTCAACCCGTCTTGCATATCAGCCAATCAACCCGGATTGAATGGCGCAACTCCTTGGTTTTCTTCTTTTTGTGCTGGGCTGTTCTCTTTTTTGTGCTCAAAAAGTTTACCGACAGTACGGTTCCACTCGCAGACGGTTTTGCTTCGGCGGCGGCTTACACGGCGATGTGGCTGATGGCGCGAAAAAAGTTGGAAAACTGGATTTGGTGGGGCATTACCAATATTGCTTCCATCCCACTTTATTTTGTCAAGGGTTATGTGTTCACCAGTTTTCAATACCTTGTTTTTCTAGTGTTGTCGGTGCTCGGTTATTTGGAATGGCGTAGACGAACGATGAACTATGAACTATGAACTATGAACTATCTTGCCGTTTGTTAAACGTAACATACATTTTCCTACTTCACAATACAATGCGATTACTCAGTTTATTTTTTTTGATTTTGGGGCTTTCATGCTCCCCAAACACCGCCAGGGGCCAAAACAAACTCTCTCCCGATGCCTTTGAAGCCATGCTCAGGCCAGACTCCAGCATTCAATTGGTGGATGTGCGTACACCTGATGAATTCAAAAGTGGCCACATCGCCAAAGCGCAAAATTTGAATATCTATGATGCAGATTTTGCCAGGAAAATCGGTCAGTTGGATAAAAACCGTCCGGTCATGGTCTATTGTGCCGTGGGTGGAAGAAGTGCGAATGCGGCGAGCCAATTTTCTACATTGGGATTCACCAAAGTCTATGACTTGAAAGGGGGAATTACTGCCTGGAAAAGCGCAGGGAAGGCGGTACAAAATTGATCCCTTTGAAACCTGTGAGGTTTTGAAAACCTCATTGGTTTCCAAGCGATTAAACGAATTGCAATACCAGCCAGAAAAACGGCAAGCAGAAAATGAACGCATCAAAGCGGTCTAGAAACCCTCCATGCCCGGGCATAAATGTCCCTGTATCTTTCACCCCGACGCTGCGCTTGAGCATACTTTCGACCAGGTCGCCGATGTTGCTGCCAATGGCCGCTACCAGACTCAACGCGAGCCACTGAGAAAGCGTAAAATCTTTGATTAGGAATGAGATTCCCCAGGCCATCAACACGGTGAGCAAGCCGCCGCCGAGGGTACCTTCCCAAGTTTTTTTAGGTGAAATACGCTCAAAAAGTTTGTGCTTTCCAAACTTCTTTCCGGTTAGGTATGCTCCTGTATCGTTCGTCCAGACCAAAATTAGTAGTCCGAGGATGCGATGTGGCGAAAAACTTGCATTCATCGTTACGATGGAAAAGAGAAGCGCTACGGGCACTCCGATATAAAACACACCCGTCAGGTAATAACCGATGTTCTGAAAGGGTGATTTACTCTCTAAAAATAGTTCAGAAGCCAATAAAACAGGGAAAATCAGGGCCAGCGACAACATCAATTCGACTGCGACGGAAAAAAGGTCGTCCTTGTAACTTAGTAAAATCTCCTCTGGGGTGCTAAATCCACAATTGCCCGGCCAAAAAAGTCTCGTTGCTGCAAAAAACACAGGAAGAATTGCCAATAAACACCCCATTATCCTTCTTGCAAACCGAAATTTCTCCTCTTGAGCCAATAGAAGTCCCATAAGTTCCCAAACACACCCCACTGTAATCACTAGAAACAAGCCATATATGGAGCCTGCACCATAACCAAATATGCCAATCAGCATAACGGCGGCAAAAAAGAAAGCAGTAATGGTACGTTGACGCATTCTTTGATGGGGTGATGAAGTGATGAAGTGATGCTCGCCGACTGCTGCGGCTATAGCGGTTAATGATGATGAATTTGCAATCTGCTTACTGCCCCTGCCCTCCTCCTTCGCCAAGGCTACGGCGAGTAAAACTGCTACTGCATTTGCCCTCCCTGACCCTCCGCCAGAGTTCGCCAAATGACTGTTTACTCATTTCCATATTTTCTTTATTGCGGTTGTTTTGGAGGATATCCCATTCTCCCTTTTCATTTTTGAACACAAGGAAGGGGAAAACATAATTCCTGCCAAGCAATGAATCGCCTAAAAGCCCAAAACGAAGGTCGTTCACTTGCAGCGTGTCTCCTCGATAAGGCAGGACATTGTAGTATCCATCTGAAAACCAATGCAGAAAATAGCCCGCGCGCGAATGGGGCGGTACCACATTCAGCAATTGGTGGTTTTTGGGAATGACCGAAATTGGGCTGAATTCGCGGCGGCAATCATTGAAGCCATAAAGTCCAAAATAATACGCTGTATCTCCCTCCGCCACACCGTTCCATACAATATTGTTAAAAAGGCTCGGATTGGTGTAATACCGTTGATAATGAATGTTTTTTGCCGCTAAAGTTTCTTCAAAAGTGCGGTTTACGATGCTTTTGTGCCACAACGTATACAGTAACAAATAGCCGCAAAACCACGTCAGCCCTGCCATATTCCACCATGACCTAGAAGGCTTCGATTTTGGAATGCGAGAAGCCACTAAAAGCAAAACCAAGAATGGGACCGTTGCGATCGGATCCACCACCGACACCGTACACCATTGTACCCTCAAGTCACTAAATGGTTGCAAAATCTGGGTGCCCCAACTCGTAAAACAGTCCAAAATCGGGTGCGTGAAAATGCTCCAGAAGAAAAGTGCAACCCAAGTACTGTAAGAGGCCTCCACAAGTTTTAGGTCGCGCCGCCAGTAATCGCGCCACAGTTTCCAAACAAACCAAGCACCAAGTACCAGCGTCGGCACGAGCGCGTACCAACTCAGTCCTTCGCCCATTAAAACGGGGATAAAGTTGATCCCAGCTGCTGCACCGATGTAAAAAATGAGCCAGATGGCCATGGCCCCGGCTTTGTAACCTCGTCGTTTGTACACATTTGCACCGTAAAGCCACTGCGTCAGTTTGGCCAATACCCAAGGCGCGAGCGCAGCAAACAGAAACGAGTGCATAAAACCCCGATGGAATGAGGTGCTCGCTATCTCGTCGGTGAAAAAAGAGGCTAATACATCAAGGTCGGGGATGGTGCCGCCTACCGCCCCCCAAAGCATGGCGCGGTTGCCGATTTTTTTACCAGCTACCACTTCGCCGCATGCGGCGCCGAGTACGATTTGAGTGAGTGAATCCAAGTTTGAAACGATGAACTATGAACTATGAACTGGACATGCCCGGAATTAGTTGACAAAATGGGAGTGGAGGATTCCACTCAATCAAATAAATTTAGGCATGGAAAAATCGAAAAACAGCAATGCAAAGCATGAGTTCATCAGCCGGCGGGAACGTCTGTATTTTTCTGAGTCAGCCCGTCATTCGATTCTGGAAGAAATCGAGCAAGGGTTGAGCAAGGCGGAGGCGGGCCGCCGATACAGGTTCGCCCAATCGAGCATTTACAAGTGGATAGCCCTCAACTCAAAGCATTACGGTCGGAAGTTGCGGCAGGTGGTCGAACAAGAGAACGACTGTATCCGGCTAAAAAAGCGCCTTGAGCTGTAACTGGAACAAGCGTAGGCTATACTTGGCCGGGCCAAAGCCGAATCACTGCTTTTCTCAACTCAAGAAACAGGAGGGGTTTATCAAAAATTGCTACAACCTCAACCGACCTCACGGAAGCCTTAAAAACTTGACACCCGGAGAATTTGAACTTCATCTCTTATCATTGCAGCCTTGTCAAAGAACTTTGCTAAAAATCAAGACGATCGAACCAAATTCGACCAAATAAAATCAATCCCTTATTGTAAAATCGAGTTGAGTATTCTACTCATTATTCGTCAACTTTTTCCGGGCGACTCCACACGCCCTGTGTTCATAGTTCATCGTTCCCTCATCGCCCGCTCCGATCAATCACCGTACTACTAGCCTGTTGAGTCGCAAATAATTGCAAATCCTGAACATTCACATGAGGCGGACGAGTAGCTATGTAATAGATAGCATCGGCAACATCGCCAGGCTTAAGTGGTTGAAAATCATTGTATATTTTGGCACGTTCAGCATCCCCATCAAACCGGGTGATGGCAAATTCAGTCTCTTCCACATGGCCAGGGCTGATTTGGCTCACACGAATATTGTGCGCATGGAGATCAAAGCGCATGGCTTTGGACAGGGCATCTACGGCAAATTTGGTCGCACAATAAACATTGCCATTGGGATATGCTTCTTTGCCTGCGCTGCTGCCCACATTGATGATATGCCCACTTCGGCGGCGAACCATCCCCGGCGAAACGAGTCTTGTCACATAGAGTAAACCTTTCACATTGGTATCAATCATCGTCTCCCAATGCTCCAGGTTTCCTTCGTGGATGGGTGCTAAGCCCTTGGCTAAACCTGCGTTATTTACCAAAATATCAATGTCTTGAAATGATTCGGGGAGATTGCCAAGTGCCGCATCCACCGCACCAGGCTCTCGCACATCAAATGGGAGCAACAACACTTCCGTACCAAATTCTGCCTCAAAATGGTTTTTCAAGTCAACCAAACGCTCCACACGCCTGCCAGTGAGGATCAATCGGTAGCCGTTTCGGGCAAAAACTTCGGCAGTGGCCCGACCAATACCAGCGCTTGCTCCTGTTATCAAGACCAGCTTGGCCTTCTGACTGTCAAGCAATTGCGTTGGGGCGGGCGAGGTATCAAAGTTTGTAGATTGCTGGTTCTTAATGGCCTCTAACTCCTGTTGACTGTTGATGTCAAGTTCCGCCGTCTTCGCTCCTTCGGCTTCGCCCAAAATTTGGCTGGCAGTACTGCCAATATCGCCTGCCTCTGTCACCGTAAAACCAAACGCAGCTAGGGCAATTTTCACTTCCTGATCGTTTGCATTGGCCTCCAAAGCTTTACGAAGATAGATATCTGCCGTTTCGCGGTAATCGCGGAGGTGTTCAGCCGTCATTAAGCCGAGTTTTCTGTAAATGTTTGTGGCATTTGGATCAATTTCTGCCACACGATCCCAACAGTATTTGGCAAAAAGGTAGTCCCCGCGTTCAGCGGCCATGTCGCCCATAAGGTCGTAGGATTTGGCTTCGTCAGTAGGTTCTGAGAATTGTGGGGATTGTGGTTTTGTGGATTCCGATGATCCTGCTTCGATTACTGGAGCCTTCGTTTGCCGGGCAGCCTTTTCATACTCAGACTTTAACCATTCGCTATCGGGATATTGCGTTGTTGCTGACCGAAAAAGTTCGATTCCTCGCTCTACATGGCCTTTTTCGATCCAGAACCAGGCATCCCTTACAGCTTGTTCCTCCTCCGAAGCAGTTGCCTTTTTTTCTTCTGCGATAGATTCCATCGCTCCAATGCCTGGTTCTGCCTCCATTTCCTGTAGCAATGTATCCATCGCTTCGAGTTGCGGCACTTCCTCCTCTACGAGCTTTGGGGGTTGTGCTTCCTGAATGAGTTCCGGGGTCAACAGTCCACCAGCAATTGGCATCTCCGGCAGCAAAGACGGCGCAACAATATTTTGTTTTTCAGCATCTTGCGCAACAAGACGTTTGTATTGCCCATGCCAATCCTGCAAGTTGAATTTTTGAAAAAAAGCCCCAAAATCATTGGCCTCAAATTGTTCCAAAGTCAAATAGCCCGCATCTCGCAAAGTGCTGATAATATCGCCTACTTCATTGGCTACGCCGCGGGTAGCATCGAGCGCAGCCGTAAGTGCGGCCTTTGTTTCTCCCTCCGAATGTTGGTGCGCATCGCTCAAGGCGAGCCAGGCATCCTGCCAGTATTTCATATAGTGAAGGGCATTGGCCATTCGGTCAATTTGGGTTGGGACAATCTTGCCATCAGCAGTAATCCCGTCGGCAAGAACGGCAACCAAACGATTTTCAGCAGCAAGCGCTTGTAACACAGGCAAAAGCCCTTCCAGGCATCCACGTTTTATCAGAAAATTGTCTGTAACGAGCAAAAGAACCGGCTCGCCAGCAGCAGCGATTTGCGCGGCCAATCCTGCAATGGCGTGTTCAAAGGGAATGCCAATGCGACTCAATTGTTGGTCAATCGAATGGGCCAAAGCGGCATTTTCGGAAGCGTAGGCGAGGATGATTCTGTTCATAAAACTGTTCGATTGGAAGGGATAGGGATAAGGGATTAGGGGGTTGGGATTAGGGATAAGGGAACACGGATGACACGGATGAGACACGGATTTGAACGGATGTAATAATCTAAAAAATCCGTGTCTCATCCGTGTCATCCGTGTTCCCTTATCCCTAATCCGAACCCCCTAATCCCTTATCCCTTCTATCATTTTTGAAAATTCATTTTTGAATGCTGCATATCGCGAAGTAGCGGGTCCATCAAAGCCCGTATGAACGCGATGAACGCGGTTTTGCTTGTCCAGAATTATCATGGTCGGGAAAGCCATCACTTTTTCGAGCGCGGGGAAAAACTTGGCCGCTTCCTCTTTGCTGGATTTTCCGGCATAGACTATTTCAAATGGTATGCCCAATTTTCGTTTGTACTCCAAAATATGGGCATTGGCCTGCTCGGGGTCCTTGAATCGCTCGAACGAAAAACCTACCACACTAATTTCTTTGGCGAGCGCAGGATTTTCTTTTAAAAAATCACGAAGGAAAATCTGCTCGTCGCGGCAATTGGGGCACCAGGTTCCCATCACCGTGAAGATTTTTATCTTGTTGTCAAATTGTGGGGAAGGAAACACAAGTTCTTGACCAGCAGGGTTTTTGACGGAAAAAGAAATTGTTGCATTGGGTTTGACCTGTGTCATCGAATCCGCTTCGGCGAGCTCGAACGAAGGGTCTTTCCAAGCCGCCCAGAGCGTTTGGTATTTGTGGCCGGAGCGGAATTCGCCCTGCAACGTATCGCCAGAGATATTGCCCGAAAACAAGTAGGCATGTGCGCCATCGAAACACGAGAGCCAGAATTTTCGCCCCTGGATCGTGCCTTCCAGAAAACGGTAATCGCCCGTTTCGGTGCGGAAAGTGCCTTCGAGGTGGTTTCCGTCTTGTTTGAACTCCCCGATGGCCTTTTCCTGTTCCTTGGCTTCTTTTTCGATGCCAAATACTGTGGCCCAATTGCCACTGAGGTCAAGCAGGGGCTTTTCATTCAGGTTGGTGAAGCGATACCCGCGCCCGGAATGGGCATAGAATGGGATGCGGTAATTCTCTTTCGTGGTCACCACCCATTCGCCGCGCATTACGCCACCGCGAATTTCGGCATGGAGGTAGCTGGCGTATTCCGGGAACCAGACATTCATCGTGTCGCGGGCTTGTGTGCGGTCGCGGCCATACTGGACGCTGTCGAGCCGAATCCGCTCGGAACCATTGATGATTTCGAGGTAAAACCGAGTGTCGTCTACATACTTCACTTCAAAATTGAAGGGAAGTTCGCCGGGTTTGAACTGGTCATAAAGGATAACAACCGAGTCTTTTCCCCCAGCAGCCATTTGGAATTTTTCGAGCTCCAATACTCCGCGCCACATCCCGGGAGCAACGCGGCTGTAAGAAGAGTCTGTGCTAACACAATGGTATGAACCAAGCAAGATGGTTGTTGCTAAAAAACTGGCAGTCAATATTTTGTGCATGGAAATATCAGGTTTTGGAAAACGGTGGCAAAGGTAGTTTTTGGGTTGGACTTTGGAGATTCTGAAATTTATCGAATCATTGGTGCTAACAGTTCGCTAAAGAAGTTGGTTGTGCGTAGCAATCTAAAAGGGTAGATGAAAAGCGATGAATGTGGCAAAAACCCGCTGTTGACCAAAAAAATTTGGGATAAGATAGAAAGCCATTTATATAATTTGGAAATATGAGATTGAGCCTTACATTTACGCTTTAAAAAACTCCTGAATGAACCAAACGTCTCCCTCCCATTTCCTGCTCGACCGTTGCGTGAATCCAGCCAAGTTGCTTGGATTCACGCAATTGGTATTTGCAGATCAGGTGGTGACTAAGCGGGTTTTCACGCAATGGGCGCTATATAGGGCAGGGTGACGGATAACCATAG
>CAZPTQ010000062.1:0-25598 GCA_964589365.1 uncultured Saprospiraceae bacterium | reverse complement strand
TCATACATCATACATCATACATCATACATCCCTTTGCTGCCAATTTCAATCACCTGCAAATCAAAAACCCTACCCATTTCTATACTAAAACGCACCAAGGTCTTCACTTTGTGCCAGCCTTCGTTGCCGCAGGCACCTGGATTGATGTGCAGAAAGCCCAGTGCCTTGTCAGGAATCACTTTCAAAATATGGGAATGTCCGCTGATGAACAGACCGCCGACCGGTGGCGCCTCTCGCAGTATTTTCCCTACACGCGGTTCATAGCGACCCGGGTATCCGCCTATGTGGGTCATAAAAATGGGTAGCCCTTCGCATTCAAAACGCAAATCGAGGGGCATCTCTGCGCGTATTTCGGCGCCGTCAATATTCCCAAAAACCCCACGAAGTGGTTTGAACGCCTGTAATCTTTTAATCACTTCCAGATTTCCGAAATCGCCTGCATGCCACACCTCGTCGCACTCAGCGAAATGCTCAAAAACCCTTTCGTCCAGGAAGGAGTGCGTGTCGGAGAGCAGGCCGATTTTCATTTTCAAGGATTTAGCGAGCGGATAGATTTGCCCGTTTATCCTTTCTTAATTTGTTGATCAAAAAACGAATAGTCAAAAACAGGAAGGCCAAAATTAATGCGCCCCCCAGCAATCTTAGCCAATCGGTTGTTTTTTCTTCTTCAAAAACCAGGTCGTCCATTTCGCCAATGGCAGCAAAATTTGCCCAAAACTGTGGGCTGGCCCGTTCAGAAATCGTATTTTTAAGATAAAACAAGAGCGCATTTTGAAGCGCACGGTCTTTCGTTTGACCCGCTTTCAGGTTTTTGTAAAAAGAGATCATCAGATCCTGGCTGGCACGGTCATCCGCTTTCCAGAGGTTCACCACGGTAGATTGGCAACCGGCGAGCGCCATTGCCCGACCCAGGCTGAGGGTTCCTTCACCCTGTTTGAACTGCCCAAAACCACTCTGGCAACTGCTCACTACTGCAAGTTCCGTATTCAAATCAAGAGAATATAATTCGCTGGAAGTCAAGATGTTGGCATCCGTTTCGCTCATTTTTGAAAACAGGATAGCAAGGCCAGTGGGGTCGTGCGGGTCTGTCTCTACCGTGTGCAAGGAGATGTGCAGGATGCGACAATCCTCGACATTTTGAAGGAAGTTGGACTTTGTGGCCTGTCCATTCAGCCATTTTTGCCCGCCCGTCAACCGAGCGATTGAATCCACTTCATCGTCGGCAAAATCGAGGGTATCGGGGCCGCCTCGAAGTGCGCGCAACATACTTTTGGAAACAGGGTCTTCTGATTTTTGGAGGGCAGAGAGCGCCGTACCATCGCGATAGTCTGTGCCAAATCCACCAAAACCGTAGCGCGGCTGAGATTTACCCCTGCTCGCCTCCCGATCTGGAATCGCTGACGAAAACCGATAACTGACCGCCATGTCTTTTATCAAAACAGGCAAACTAATCTCTTTCCAACCACCTGAAAACGGGCGGGTGAGCAGTGCAGCAAAGGGCAATCGGGCAAGTTTTTTATCAGGGACGAAAAACAGGCGAGTTGTTTTTGGATGTGCTGCAAGTGCATTTTTGAGCAAAAAATCATACAATCGTGTGGCGGAACGCAAATACATCTTTTCGGCTACGATTGCCGAATCTGCTACCCAGCTCCAATCGCTGACCGAGCGGTGGAAGCCATCCACCACAGCGTTGAAATCTGCTGGCAAGAACTTCTCTTCTACTTCAAACTTGGTTTTGGAAATGGAGAATACATACAAAGTGCGCTCACCAAGAAAATACTCTACCAACAGCGCGGAATCTGGCAACCAATCTTGCAATTGCGATACCGAAAAGTCATGTGCACTTGCCCGGTTGACGGGCGGCAAATGGAAGCTCTGCTGAAATTGGTCGAGGCGGCGCTTGACTTGAAAAAGTGCAGCTCGCAGTGAATCGGAAGGCGTGGTATTCAGTTGGTTTTGAATAGCGGCTGCGTTTAGCCGAAGGTCGCGCAAATCCCGAATCGAATCGGTGGAAATGCCTGCATCGAGCAATCTCTTTTTTTCCGAAAGTGCCGTTTTGAGCACTCCAGCCTTCGATTTACTGGCAAAGAGGAATGCTTTTTCCTGTACTGTTCGGTCATCGGTCAAGTCTGCCAAACGAAGGGCAATGGACAGGGGTTTTTCATAAAAATTTTGGAACGTGTACTCCCCCAACCATAGTCGGGAGTTGTCTTCAACAAAGTTATTTTTGAGGATTTGAATCAAATGAATGGCGCATTCTGCTGATTCGAGTGCCGAACGAAGATTGGCCACGGCCTGTTCTTTGGAAATCTCTCGAAGATTCTTTGATGAAATCAAGTTTAAGGCCGTCGTCTTCCCAAATAGGGCTTCCATCGCCCAAACCTCTGGTGGCAATGAATCGGCAAGCGGGTTTTCCAAAATGCTGGCAGGCCGAAAGGATGGGACGGATGAGGTCAAGGCCAACTGAAAATAAGGCAGCGCAAGGTCAGGGCTGCCCTTTTTCAAATAGGCATTGCCGAGTAGGCAGCAGTTTTTGGTACGCATCCAATTGGCCAAGGAAGCGTCTTCGGGCTGCAAGGCAAGACTGGCTTTTAGGTATGGAATTGCTTCATTTGACTGTCCGGCAGCAAGCAGTATCTCGCCGAGAGAGAGCAGATTATGGGTTGCGTTGTCACTTTTATCAGCATCGAACAGTTCTGGGCGATCGTTTTTTAATTGCCTTACGATATTCAAGGCAAGCAATGCGTGACCCTGATAGAAGCTTATTTCTGCCGCCTGCAACTCAAAACTGCCATTGTTTTTTAATTGAAAAATCTTGCCGAGGCGATTGTGTTTTTCCGCTTTTTCTAAGTCTCCGAGGTTGAGGTATGCAAACGCAAGGTTTTTGTGGTTCCTGGAAAGTTTGATGGAATCAGCATGTTTCTCATTGATTTGCAGCGCCGCTTCGTAATGCTGAATCGCCTTTTCATGGTCGCCCAATTGGCCATAACTGATGCCGAGCGTGTTATAGATGACATTGAGTTTTTGTTCAAGGCCGTACTCCTCGAACAAAGTAGCAGCCCGTTCGAGGGGCGCGATTCCTGCCCTATAATTGCCCATTTGCCAACAAAGCCAACCTTCAAGTCCGTTGTAAAGTGCAGAAATAGTGTCTTCTGGTTGCGCAAATTGATGCACCACTGAATCCGTTAGGGCTTGGGCCTCCTTCTTTTTCTCGTTATAAAAAAGGTTCAAAATCTGCTGTCTGTGCGCCTGGTAAGCAATCTTAGAGCGACCTGATTTTTCCACCAATGGTTCAGCAAGTCGCAGCAAACTGTCGGACGCTGTTATATTTTCCGCCCGTGCGGTCAGCGAATCGGCCACTATAAACAGGCGCATCAAATCGCTTTTTTCAAGGTCCGACAGATTGGATGTTTTTGGTGCGGCAGGCTTTCCGTCCCAACAACCCATGATTAAGGCGAGGAGGGAAATGAAGGCGAGATTCAAATGAACACGGTATTTTGAAAGCCTCATTGTTTTACAACACGCTGGATCGTGACGTTGTGTGCGGTTTGAATACGGACGAAATAGATGCCAGCAGGCCAATTTTCAGTTTGTAAGTCCCATTCCGACGAATCAAAAAATGTTTGCTGGGCCATGAAATTCCCCGATAAGGCCAAGATTTCGACCACAGCAAATTCGTTTGGTAACACTTGTGCTATGAGTTTTAGGTTGCTGGAAAATGGATTGGGAACAGCGATTATTTGCGCAGGCACAGCAGATTTCAAATTATCTTGACTCCGTTCTATTTCCTCACAGTCTGGGTTGTTGTCTGAATTTTCTCCAATATAAACGTTCGCAATGTTCGTTTGCAAGGTTGACTTATCTGGATAAAAAATCACCTCGGCTATATTGGGAATGACCCCTGCTGGCAGATTTGGGAGCGTGTTAACCGTGAAGGTAAATTCTGCTATTGTTTCGTCGAAATCATATTTATCTGGAACAATTTGATTGCTGCCCGGCAATTGAATACCCGCAAAAGTGAATGTGGCAATATTGCTGTTCGCAGGATCGGGGGCGTAAATGCAGGGGATACAAGAGCCGTGGCTGGAACTGGTCACTTCTACGGACAAGGGATCCACGAGGTTCGGGTCCAACTGATCGGTTACCACGACGGTGCCAGCAAAGTATTCCCCGTCGTTTTGAAACTTGATTCGGTATTCAAGCGATGTTGCAGCGGAATTAGAGCAAATATTTTCAATATTGACTGTCTTGCGGTTCGGGTCGTGAGCAGACAGTTCCGTAGTTTTACTTATTTCAATGATGTTCGATGAGGGAGAATTGCAGGGTAGTTTAGCCGGCTTTATCACCGCTTTGTAGTCGATAAGTACTTCAGGCCCAATCAGTTCTACGGTAACTGGAATGAAAAAATGCTGCTGGGTACCTGGCGCAAGCCCTGTGTAGTTCAAAACACATTTTCGATTGTACGTGGTGCTGGGAGGCACAAGAGGTAGCGACGAAAAAGACAGCGATCCTGAATTATTAAAGTTTGCAAAGTCTGCTGCATTTACTTCTAACTTACTGTCGTGGTAAAAATACTCAAGGGTGCCATCTGGCCAGCTGTTGCAAGTATTCGCGATGGTCAGAACTACAAAATGTGGGTCTCCTGCAACAGGGGCCCAAGAAGTGCCAATTTTGACATTCTTGTCATTCATCATGGTTGGTGGATTTGTGTAAGTGCCGCCTATGCCCGTTGTTACAGGTTTGAAAACGAAGGACGGCGGATCCACATCTTTCTTCTTGGCAAACCATGCCTTTGTCACGTAAGTCGTGCTAGCGGTAGGATATTTATGCGTCCGAGGAATCGAATTACCTATGCCTGAATCATAATGGCCGTCTCCATACAAGATAAAAAACAGCGTGTTACACATTGGCACGCAACAGGTTGCTGAAGGACAAGGTGGTGAAAAAGTACAGCTTTCTGCCGTGAACGTGAAGTCGGCAACCATAGTGCTGAGACTGGCAGGACCGGTAGGGCTTGTGGAGACAACATTGATTGTTTGAGAATACAAGGGGAAAGCACTAAGGCCAAGCCCCAGCAGGGTAGCAACAAAAAGGTATTTGCACTTCATTACGTTCGTGTTTAAAGGTGAGAGAATCAATTGTATCTACCCAGAAGCCCGAATGTATGGAATGGTAACACTTATACGCGGTGTTTTTTTTGGGAGCAACTATGCACCGGGTTTGTACCCGGCGCATAGTTGAAGTTTCAAGCCAGTATTTTAATGTTCAATTACAATGGATTTTCCCTGCCAATCGCCATTTCCAATCCGCAGATGGTACAAGCCTTGCGGAAGTTGTTTTGCCGAGAGGCTAAAGGTGTTTTGCCCTTTGACTACCTGCACATTTTGACGGACGAATATTTGGCCCAAGCTGTTGATCAAAACAAGTGGCAAATATTTCGCCTCCCTGGCCTTGAATGTGATTTGGAACAGATCGTTGGCCGGGTTCGGGAATACTTGGACTCCTGAGTGCACGCTCCCCCTCGTTTCTGCGATGAATTTTTCGGAACTGCGGTTTTGAAACCTGTCCTCCACATGTACCGTCACGTTGTCCGTAGCCTGGCAGCCTGTTGCCTCATTGGTTACCGTCAATCGATAGGTGGTAGTCTGATCCGGGCAGGCCGTGGTGACTGGGCTGGAAGGATTGGCCAATCCGTTGGCTGGAGACCAAGTGTATTTGCAGTCCGTGCAGCCCATTTCCTGACCAATTGTAGTGCAATTACCGGGCGTGACCACAAATTCGTTGAGCAGGTTGATGTTGCATTCTGTGCCAATCCGGACTTCATAGGTGTTGGTACTTCCATACTCGCCCGTCTCCTCGTCGACCATATTGATGCGGAATTGAAACGAGTGCTCCCCTTCTGCGCCATTGTTGAGGCGAAAACCTGGCAGTATGCTGTAATCTCGATCCGGTTGTAAACCCAGGCCTCGGACGGACGCGTGTTGGGGGTCTGTCACCTGTACGATCCTTTGGTCAAAATCAA
Source organism: uncultured Saprospiraceae bacterium (assembly GCA_964589365.1). Lineage (GTDB taxonomy): Bacteria > Bacteroidota > Bacteroidia > Chitinophagales > Saprospiraceae > M3007. The sequence goes on along the minus strand of CAZPTQ010000062.1, from coordinate 19,576 downwards.
CGATTTCTACATTTTCGGCTTGTGCCCCTGCGTCCATCCAAAGATTCCACAAGCTGGTGCTAAACTGAAGGTTGACCGTTCCGAATTCTGCAAAAGGCTCGTTCAAAGGAGAAGCGGTAAAATCCAAACGGACCACGGCAGGCGCATCGTACTGAAGATTCAGCCCAAGGCTTCCGCCCCAATGGGCAATGTTGAGTGGGTCAAGATTGACCAGGTAGGTATTTCGGGTTGCGATGTTGTTGCTGTTTTTGACATTCTCGCCTATTGGCCCGAACTGTTCGTTCACGATCGGGTCTATTCCCGATTCAATCCTTGCCAGAAAACAGATCATCGGGTTTTGATTTGAATCAACGTCAAAGCCGTCGCCCGTGAAATTGCCTGGATATGGAGGTCTCCATGCTTGGGTAAGAATAACTTCGCCACCTGCTGGAATGGCTGGGATGTCAATTGGGATGGAGTTCGCGGTAACTTGATCGGCGGTGATTTCGCCCCCTGCGGCAAACCCGTTGATTGTGTTCAGTGGGCGGAGAATGGGGTCGAGCCAGTGGGCGTCCCAAATTTCCCCCGAACGTCCCCGCGTCCAGTACATGTGCAAATCTGCCGTAGTGGGCGCAGAGTTTACACAGCCATTGTTGCGCACCTTCACCCGCATATAGTTGTCACCAAACATTTTGAATTCAGGGTTTTCGTTTTGCGGACAATTCGGGTCATTTTCACAGTTCCAGATGGCGCCATCCCAATAAATGGCTGGCTGTGGTTCTGCACCATTGTCCACAGGTTGCTGTGGCAAGCTGCTCCAGGTGTCCGTACCATCTGAAACCCAAAAGTCAGGTGGCCCGACTGCAAGCAGGTAATCTTGGCCATCAATCTGGTCAGGCAACATTTGGTTGCAGGAGATATTGATAGCATTTAGCGTGAAAATATTGGTATTAGGGTCAATGCTACCAATTTTCGAACTACTTGGGGAGGCCGCATAGATTTTGCCATCAAATGCCATCTCCAACTGAGACACTCCATAGGATGACCCACCAAGATAGGTGAACGAAGTGGGTGCCTGTGTAAGGTCGATGACGTTTATGCCCTTATGCAAAGGAGAAGGGCCAGCACCTGACCAGGTAGAGGAGACATAAAGACTATTGCCGGTAGCATCGAACTCAACGCCACCTACGACTGTGCCAGATTCAGGAATGGTGTAGGTTTGGTGGCCCACATAGTTTCCATTGGCGTTCAAGTCAATGACATATGCATTGCAGTCTCTAAAAAAACCTGAATGATTGCCCCAGGCAAGTTGGTCGCCAGCATGGCTGAGGTCCAGTTCGTTGGATGCAAAATTCATGCCCATGGTGGGCGAAGTCGTAGAGCTAAGCATTAGCTGGCTGAACGATATCCCTTGACTCGTGATGATATATTTGCACAAGTTTTCATCGCCCGTCGCATATAAAATCCGAGCATTGTCTGGCCTCAACCGTGAGACCGCAATTTGTATGTTTCCTGTAAAAGAAGCAGACCCCGTGCAATTCACATTGCTTTGCCCACTCACGATTTCGATTCCGTTGGGGCCATCCACCACCTTCGTGTAGTAGAGGTTGTTCTGCTTGGCATAAACAATATAGTACTGGTGGCAGTGGCCTGGGACTTCAAAAACGGCTACCTCCTTGGTCTCTGAATATTCGCCGCCATCCAGGTATCCTATTTCATTTCCAGCAGCATCATAAATTAGCATCCATTCAATGTAGAACAAGAGGTTGCCAGAATGGTCGAGTGCGACGTTCGCAGCATAAGAGCCGCAACTAGACCACGTTGGGAGCAAAGGCAGTGTTGGTGCAGGGCCTGTAAAATTGGCCAGATAATTTGCGAAGACCCATTTTGGCGACTGCGTCTGCGCGGCCAAGGAAATGGGGAAAAGCATCGCTGCGAAAAGACAGCAATAAAAAAATTTGAGTTTCATAATATTTTAATTTGGAAACAGACTGGCCATGAGCCTACTCACTTCTCGGCGTTTCGGCATCCTCCGCCCCGCTGTTCAAAAAGCCGCGAGGGCGCTTTGGTTGAATCCCTCCATCTGTTCGGCTTCCGGCTGCCGTGCAACGCAGGTTTCAAGGGTAAAAGCCGCCTGTTCATCGGAGGTAACAGGTCAAAAAAATAAACCCTGTTTGCTTGTTACCTGTGCGGCTCTTTGGGCTTTATTAAATATTGAATTGGTCTGCAAAGAGTGCGTTATATTCCTAAACCATTGAAAATCAACTGTTTGTTTCTGTTCGTCTATTAAACCTTCCTCCTTGTTTTTTTAAAAAATTACCTTCGCCATGACCCTTAATATTCCGGTTTATCCGACGCTAACTCGCTCTATGATTGAATCCGTCCCTTCGACAGAAAAAAACTTTGGCCTTTCCGAGACTCAATTTGAAGCCTTGCTTAGCCAAATCGGGCAAGGCGATGAAACCCTGTTCGAAAGAGTCTTTGTTAAGCAGTTTTGGAAAATGGTACGCCGCCTTCAATCTTCGCACGGCACAGATCAAGCCGATGCAGAAGATGCTGTTATGGAGGGCCTGATGAGTTTTCGCAACATTTTAATCGCCAGAAAAGTCACCTGGGGTAATTTGGAGGCTTATCTGAATCGAATCATCGTGACCGACTTTCAGAAAAAACAGAAGCGAAATAGAGAAATGCCCGTGGATTCATTTGCCGAAAACCTTGCAGCCGACGAGGATGCCGGTTTTGAGGCGGAAGAATTGGCCGCATTCAAAAAGGCCTGGGACAGCCTTTGCGACAAATGCAGTGGCATATTGCATCGTTATTATTACGACGAATTGCCCCATTTCCAAATTGCCGAGATACTGGGCAAAAGCCCGGAGGCGGTTAAACAAGACAAGCACCGTTGCATCCAAAAACTACGAAAACACTTCTTTCAATCGCTTTAACCACTGCTGATCATGAATACTTTTTCGCATAAATACAACCCTGAACAACTGCCGCCAGAGGAACTTTCTATTCGGGAGCATCAACTCTTGAAAACGCATTTGAACGCCGAGCGAGCGGCTCGCTGGAAGCAACTGGCCGGGCCAAGACCCACGAGGCTCCAAATCCTTTTGGCAGACAAAAAATGGATTTGGTTGGCAGTAATCGCAGTATTGGGTGCGGCGATTTGCTGGCAGGCAGGCTGGTTTTCACCCGTTTTAAAAGATCCAAACCCAATCATTGCTGCCCGCACAGACCTTATTCCCTATCCATTTGACAATATCGCAGTGCGTGGCGAACATGAGGTCCAAAAGTTCGTCCGTCCTGCCAAAGCACTGGCTGCCTACCGGAAAAATGATTTTGGAACAGCAATTCGGGAATCGTCTCCTACCGATCATTTTTTTATTGGAATCTGCTGGCTTCAATTGAAAGAATCTCAAAAATCTCTTGACGCATTCGAGCAGATCACCACTTTTAGCGACGAGTTTTACTATTACAAAGGGGTTGCATTGCAGGACTTGGGGCGCTATGAAGAAGCAAAAACCTTGTTTCAACAGGCCCTGGACAGCAAAACCGTGCGTGAAACCTACCGCGTAGAAGTGATCAAACGGATAAAAAACTGACGCACTCCCCTACTCCACCATCAAATTGCAACCACGCAGTTCTGCAACATCCATCCGCCCAAGCACCTCAAAACTTCCGTCGGGGAAAACCCGCCCAATATCTTCTGTTTGGATAAAACTGCAAGTATCAAGATTGGCCAGGTCAATGATGTTTAATACGCCTGTCCGCCCTGATGGCACGGGGCAAAACGGATCGTTGAGTTCTGTGGCCAAAACACGCATGGTTCGCGCTGGGTGGAAACGCGAACCGCCTTGCGCATATGCCTGGGAGAAAAGCTCTGTCATCCCGTATTCCGCATGAATTTCCTCAACGCCGAGCCCGGCTTGCAAAGTTTCCTGTAGTTCTGTACGGGTTAATTCGCGTCGTCGACCTTTCATGCCACCGGTCTCCATAACCGTTATTCCCTGCAAATGCATCGGGCATTGCTCCGCAAAGTCAAGTAAAGCAAAACTTACGCCGAGTAATAATGTTTTACAACCCTTTGATCTACAAGCATTCAGCGCGATTTTCAACTTGTCAAAGTCTTTCAAGAAAAAACCGCTTTCTGCTTGGCGGGAGTTTTGGATAAAATAGTTGGCCATTGCTACCAAAGAAGAGCCACCACGTTCTAAATAGGACGGCAGCAATGCCAGAATGGCCCATTCGGAAGGATCGCCGTAATATTCGGCAAATCCCCGGCGGGTATTTTTCAGATAAAAATCGAGGTGGCGCACCAAATGACGTGATGGCTTCTGGCCAGAAGTTCCGCTGCTCTTGAATTCCGTTTCGGCTTCCCAGCTGCCAGTTTGCACCCGATGGGTTTTAAAAAAGGAAATGGGGAGGAAAGGACGGTGGACGGTGGAGTGCCCAAGCAATGATAAGCATCTGGAATAAATGGGATTATGGATAGATTGGTACGCAAAAACGGCCTGGGCTGTGGCCTCGAAGTTGGCTTCTTCGAGGTTTGCCAGCATTGGCAATAAATCAGCCCTGCTTGGAGTTTGCATCTTCAAAAAAAAGCCCAACTTTTGGGGCAAAATTAGTTGCTATGAAAAAAGTGTTTCCCTTAGCCTTTGTCGCGCTGTTTTTCGTGTTTCAATACTGTGTACAGCCGCCCGATTATCCGTTAGAGCCAGTGATTGAATACATTGGCTTATCAAAAAATTTATTGCAGCAAGGTACGGGCAATGAAGACTTTTTGTCGGTTACGTTTTCTTTCACCGACGGCGACGGCGATCTGGGTTATCCCGAAACCGACCCTACTGCCAGTGTCTTTATCCGCGATTCCCGCGATTCGTTCGCCAAGCCTCCCCTACAATTGCCTTATGTAGAGCCGCAGGGTGCGGGCAACGGTATTTCTGGGGAAATAACAATAAATCTCCCGACAGTGTGCTGCATATTTATTGACCCCGACGGCTTCAAACTTGCCTGCGAAGATGTGCCAAATACCATGCAATTCGACACCTTTCACTATTTTATAAAAATCCGCGACCGAGCCGGTCACGAAAGCAACGAAATAAAAACGGGGGCAATCATCCTAAAGTGTCAGCAATAGCGGTCGGCTTGAAAAAGCTGAAAATTGTCTTTCCGTAGTTCCGCACATCTGAAAGATTGGGGTGCTTCGAGAAATCGTGATGCGGATTGTGCTCCATCACAAAAAGCCCGTCGGGCAGGAGCAGGTTTTTTTCCAAAATGAGGTCTGGCAAGGTATCAATCGTCGGCAGCGTATAAGGTGGCCCGGCGAAAATGTAGTCCCATTGTCCGCTGGCATTTTCGATAAAACGGAACACGTCCATCTGGAAGATTTTTATTTGAGCTTCGATGCCAAGTTTTTGTACTGTTTGACGTACAAAGCGTACTGCCTCTGGAAATTTGTCCACATACGTCACATCTTCGCAACCCCTCGAAACAAACTCGTAGGAGTGGCTTCCAGTACCGCCAAAAAGATCAAGCACCCGCGAATTTTCAAAATCCAGCACATTGTTTAGGATGTTGAACAGCGCCTCTTTGGCTTGATCCATCGTGGGGCGGGTTGGCCACTTGTCGGCGGGCGGGTCAAAGCGTCTGCCTCTAAATTTTCCTCCAATTATTCTCATATCTGTATCTCGGATCGTTTTTTGGGTAATTTTTGTAAAGGTGGAACAGCATTCCGCAACACATGTTTACACTGTCGCAAGGTCAAACCAATAATGCGATGGTAGTGCTTTCGCCTCATCAGGCCACTGAAACCCTTCGGGCAAAGGAGGAAAGCGCATTGGGCGAACGTAGCGCAGTAACAACCGAAAGATATCGGAATCTTCAAGCATTGTCCCGCTCAGTGTAAGCGGGATTTCTAGCGGGCTAAGATCGAATTGCTTGTAGGCAAGCAAGATAAAATAGAGCAAATCAGCCGGTTTTGTGAAATCGAACGCATTGAAATAGACCAGGTTTTTCCGCTCAAACACCGCTATCTGGAGTTTCTGTCCGCGTAAATTGGCAAACACTGCATAACCCTCTTCTGGCGCCAAGCGCTGAAAAGCCACGAGTAACGGGGCCGCAAGGTGACGGATGTTTTCACCTGAAAAATATTGCCCACATAGATTTGCCAAGCCTGATTCAGCCGCCCAGACAAAATAGCAATCAAATTCTTCCAGTTTTTCAAAACCGTAAGTGCGCTCGCCTTCTGTTCGCAAGAGCAATTTGAAGTATTGCCCTAAATTTTGTTTGTGAAAAAGACGGCGTGGCACCAACGTGGACGCGGGACTGGACAAGGCGCAAATCTTCGAGTCGAAAGGCAATTCAAGCAATTGTTCTGAGCCAAATATTCGGCGCAATTCCGAGTCAACAGATTGAAAACCCTTGTCTGTACCGGAAATCTGCCAGGATTTCAAAGCCAGAATTTTACTGTTATTTTTTACCAGCAGGGATACGCCTTGTAGCCCAACCACCATGCGCAATGCGCTGGAAGCCGCTATTTGAGGGGTCAATAATTCGGATTGAAAAGAAAAAACGGGCATTAATAAAAAGGCCGGAAACCCGAAACCAGTGGCAAAGATGCGCAACCGTTTCAAATTTCCGGCCTTTTGTTGCCTGTAGGCGATCTGAAAGTCAATCTTTCGTTGCTGCCGTTGTTGCAGGCGCCGGTGGGGCCACTGCTGCTCCAATACGGCAGGAGCCATTGTATCGCGCACCCTCGTCCACTACCATCGTTCTCGCAATGATATTGCCATCAATAATGGCTGAATCCATCAAATGCAAGGCCTCTTTTACTTGTATATCGCCCTTTATTTTGCCTTTGATGGTTGCTGTTAAGGCCACGATATTGCCCTGTACATAACTGCCGTCGCCCATCACGAAGCGTTTATCAACCTTCACTTCTCCGTGTATGGCTCCATCAAGGCGGACATTTTCGCCGCAGGCAAATTTGCCTTCAATCGTCGTGCCTTTGGCAATGACCGTAGTGGCCGCGCTGTCTTTGTCGCCAAGGGTAGCAAGCGTAGAGCTGGTTGATTTTGAGTCTTTTGTACTTGAACCGAACATGATTTTGATTGGTTTGACTGAATTAATGATTTTATTGCCTTACGGCAATCTGGTTGATTGAACAGTTGGATTACAAAAATCGAAGGCACCTACACCATACAAAGAATCGTGCCAAAATCATCCCATTCAACGCTACTTTTGCCGTCAAATTATGGCCATTATACTTGCGATCGAATCTTCTTGTGACGACACCTCAGCTGCCATAGTGCGCGATGGTATCGTGCTCTCAAATTGCGTGGCCAACCAGGAAGCACACCGATTGTATGGTGGTGTGGTGCCGGAGGTGGCCTCACGGGCGCATCAGCTGAATATTATCCCGGTGGTGGACCTCGCACTTAAAAAAGCAGGCGTAGCAAAAACCGACATCCAGGCTGTGGCGTTCACGCGCGGGCCTGGCTTATTGGGTTCGTTGCTGGTGGGTACCTCGTTTGCTAAGGCGTTCGCGCTGAGTTACAACTTGCCCTTAATAGAAGTGAACCACATGCAGGCGCACGTGTTGGCGCATTTTGCAGAAGACCCAAAGCCCAGGTTCCCATTTCTCTGCCTCACTGTGAGCGGCGGCCATACGCAAATCGTATTGGTGCGTGATTTCATGGACATGGAAATACTGGGGCAAACATTGGATGACGCAGCTGGCGAAGCCTTCGACAAGTCGGGCAAACTACTTGGTCTGGGCTACCCTGCCGGTCCGCTCGTTGACAAATTAGCACGCGATGGTCAGGCTCGATTCCCTTTCCCAGAATCCGCAATATCAGGACTGAACTTTAGTTTTAGTGGCTTGAAAACCAGTATTTTATATTTCTTGAAGAAAGAAACATCATCCAATCCGAACTTCATTGCCGAAAATTTGAACGACCTCTGTGCTTCAATTCAAACAATCATCGTGAGCACACTTATGAAAAAACTTCAAAAGGCAGCCAAGGAAACGGGTATCCGCGAGATTGCCATAGCTGGCGGTGTAAGTGCTAACTCAGGCCTCCGCAGCGCACTTGAAGATTGGGGCAAGAAAGAGGGCTGGAACACATACATCCCTGCTTTTCAGTATTGTACAGACAATGCTGGGATGATCGGTGTGACCGCTTATTACAAATTTTTGGCCGGGGAGTTTTGTGAGCAGGATATTGCGCCCTTTGCAAGGCAATAAACCAATGCTAAAAGATTGATTTTCAAATTGATAAAAAAACTCCTGTGCAAAAAAATCTCTTCGCGCTTCTACTTTCGTTTTTCCTCTTTTCCTGCGAACAACAACCCTACCAAATGGGAGAGCGGCTCTACAAAACACACTGCGCCAATTGTCACATGGATGGTGGCGAGGGATTGGGAGCGCTGATTCCTCCCTTGAAAGGCTCTGATTATCTGTCAGCCAACCGCGAACGCCTTTCCTGCATGATCCGTTATGGGCTAAAAGACACCATCGTGGTAAACGGAAAAATCTATGCCGAACAAATGTTAGGCAACGACAAACTCAATGACATTCAAATCGCAAACGTCGTCAATTTTGTGCTCCAGAGTTGGGGGAATGATCAACCACCGATGACTTTTGAGGAAGTGACTACTGCATTGAAAGACTGTAAGTGAGTTTCACGCAACGGCGCAACGTTTTTACCTGCTTGATTCACATAACGTTGCGCCGTTGCGTGAAACAAATCCTCGTACTTGGAACGTACTCAAACCCGCTCTAAGACCACCGCATATCCCTGCCCTACCCCAATACACATCGTACAAAGTGCGTATCGCTTGCCATTTCGCTGCAGTTCGCGGGCAGCAGACAGGATGATGCGCGCTCCGCTCATGCCCAAGGGATGGCCAAGTGCAATGGCTCCGCCGTTCGGGTTTAATCGGGGATCATTGTCGGCAATGCCGAGCGTACGGGTGCAGGCTAGCACTTGAGCGGCAAAGGCTTCATTGAGTTCCAAGACATCCATTTGTTCCAGCGAAAGCGCTGCTTTTTCAAGGGCTTTGCGAGAGGCCGTAACAGGCCCGATGCCCATGATGCGTGGTTCTACGCCGACTACTGCGGAACTTACGATGCGGGCAATCGGCTTTAAACTATTGATTTTCAATCCATTTTCAGAAGCAATTAGCAAAGCTGCTGCGCCGTCGTTCAAGCCAGAGGCATTGCCCGCAGTCACCGATCCATCCTTTTTGAAGGCGGGTCTCAGTTTTGCCAACACCTCTAAAGTGGTATCGGGCTTAATAAATTCGTCGTGCGCTACGAGGGTGGTTTCGCTCTTTCCTTTAAGGACGGAAATAGGTGCTATTTCTTCTGTCAATATCCCATCGGCGCGAGCACGAGCGGCTTTTTGTTGACTCCAAAATGCGAACTGGTCCTGATCTTCCCGGCTGATGCTATGCTGCTCCACCAGATTTTCAGCAGTCATACCCATTGCGTCGGTACCATACATCGCCTGCATTTTCGGGTTGACAAATCGCCAGCCAAAGCTTGAATCGAACATCTGAGCGTCCGTACCAAATGGTTTGCTGGTTTTGCCAATCACCCAGGGCGCTCGAGTCATTCCTTCCACGCCTCCTGCAATGAAAATATCTCCATCACCTGCTGCTACTGCACGTTGCGCGTGGATGACAGCAGACATTCCGCTGGCGCAGAGGCGGTTGACGGTTTCGCCAGGAACTGTGATAGGCAAACCTGCCAGCAAGAGGGCCATGCGGGCAAGGTTCCGATTGTCTTCGCCTGCTTGGTTGGCGCAACCCAGGATCACATCTGAAATTGCCGCAGGGTCGAGGCCTGGGTTTCTTTCCAGCAGTTTTTGAAGCACATGAGCAGCCAGGTCATCGGTGCGAATAGGAGCGAGTATGCCACCAAAGTTGCCAATGGGGCTGCGAATGCCGTCAATGATATACGCCATGACTAGCTCTCAAAAAATGAATCATACTGGTTACCGCCGCGCTCTGCTTTGCTGGGCATAGCGTGGGGTGCGTTGAGGTCGAGGGTTTCGGCGGGACTGTTGGCCTTTGCCATAATTTTCTTTTTATCTCCACCAAGCAGGAACGAAACCCCTTCTTTTTCCCACTTGTCGAGCATGGCAAGTCCCTCTTCTTCAAATACGCCATTTTGGAGGTCAATTCCGTCCATGAAGTTTTTGGACATGTCCATGAAACGCTCCATTTCACCCACTTTTTGACCCACGTCATCAGCCATGGCTTCAAGTGCCATATCGTACATGTACTTTTTGTCAGAATTGCCACTCAGAATGTTCATTGCGGAACGCATAGCCGAGTGGCTGGCCTTGATCGCTTTATACTCTTGTTCTTTTACAACCACTTGGTCACTAAGGTCTTCGAGCATGATTTCGGAGTTCTCATACATTTTAACCAACACACGATAGAGAACTTCCATGCGCTTGTAGAGGTCTTCAAGTTTCACATTGGAATCTTGTAAACGCCCTGCTTTGCGGGCTTGCAGCACCATCAATGCTTCGCGTCCGGTTTCCTTTGCTTTACCAGCAAGGTTGAGGTTGTTCTTAATGTTGGCGTTGTTTTGCTTGATCATTTCGCCCAATTTGTACATCTGACCTTTGAGGTTGCTGATCTGACTGTTCATTTTACCAAGGTTGTCCTTCAAATCCTCGATGTAACTTTTGAGGATACCAATTGGATCAATTTGAACGAAAACGCCTGTGATTGCGCGCATAATGGACTTGTAGATGTACCAAACCAAGTTGCGCATCTTAGGGTCGAGCACCATGTAAACGACCGCAGCCAGCGCAGCCAAAAGGCCTGCTAAGTAAAGCGTATTGGAAGCCAAAGTGATGAGGGTCGGCAAGGCTTGATAAAGCAAATAACCGCCTCCGAGCAAAATAGCCGCCATAAATAATCCTCCGGTGAGACCTTCGGGGCGTTCCCAAAAATTCTTGGGTTTCATAGGTTGCATGTCTGTCATATTTCCGTTTGTTGAATTGTTTAGATGTGGATATTGGCAATATCAAAATATCCCAATTTCCCAATTTCATTTAAGATGTTGCTGAATTTTTGCCATGTCGTCTTGAATCTGCGCAACCACACTGGCAAAAGTCGTTTCAAAATCAGCCTTTGTTGATTCAACTTTCACCGTGCTTTCGCTGATTTCCTTGCGGATTTGCTCACTTTGGTGGCGGTTTTGTTCTATCTCTTGGGTGAGTTGTTTTATCTGTTCAGTCTTTTGGAGCATGGATGCCTCGATGTTCTTGGCCTCTTCTTCGCGGTTGCCAATAAGTTTGGCCTTTTGCTGGGCGTGGGCTTCTGCGAAGCGCGTTTGCTCAACATTCAACACTTCCAAATAATGCTTGGCGGAGTCAATTAGTTTGGCAGAAGTAACCCCCATTGTTTGTGCCATGGCATAAGCCGATTGAAATCGGGTCTGTTCATCCATGGGCATTTTGGCGAGGTTTTTCAATGATTGGCGGAATTCAAAATAATCAAAGCCCTCTTGATTGTTTTTTTCCAAAGCAGAGGCAAGTACTTCTACAAATTTATCGCTCACAGAGCCAGCTCTTGAGGAAGCCGCTGCCGCCTGTGCAGTGGAGGAATGCGATGACTTTGATGGGGCTGAAGTCATTTCCGCTGGGTGCTGGCTTCCTGCATTTTGAGGTTCTCCACCCGCTTCTTCTGTTACAAAAACTGATTTGAACTTTTTTATGAATTCGCTCATGGTGGTTGGTGAATGGTGAAATGGTGAAAGGTATCTTAGTGAAAGGGCGGACTGTTGAACCAATCACTAATCACCAGTCACGAACCCCAAAGGTGGGTGGGCAAAAGTACGGCTATTTGAATTCGTCGGCGACAGTCCCAGAATTTCGGACAAAGAAAGTGTTTTGGGCAGACAAAAAGAAAAATCAACTTTTTTCGCATCCCAAGATACGCGGCGTTTTAGCAGAAAAAATCTAAAAGTCAATCTTGTTGATTCAATATTTGCTTCATTTGTGCGTGAAAATCAACACAGACCGATATGAACAGCAATCCTATTTTTGATTCCATACGCGAACTGATCAGTCAAGGAGACGCTGACCAAGCACTTCAAGTGCTGATTGGTTTTTTAGAAAAAGATGGCTCGCAACCAGAAATACTGCGCACACTCCGTGTGGTCGAGGCCAATTATAGGGCGGCGCGGAAACAAGAAGCCAAAGGCATTTTAAATTTTTCGGATGCCCAGCGCGAATATGCAAAGACAAACGACTTCCTTGTTTCGGTTGTGGACGATTTGATCGCCGGACGAAAACCACCACCCGGTTTTTCCGGCACTGGCAATGGCGGGCGTCGCAATGCGCTTTTGCCTTGGCTAATCGGAGGAGGCATTTTGCTAGTCTTGGGGATATTGGCAGGTATATGGTTTTCTAGACCATCAAAACCACAAGAGGATCAAAAGCCTGCTACTAATACGGAGTCCCTGCAATGCCCAAAATTCAGGCCTGAAGGCTTCAAAGTAATGGTGCTCGAATTTCAAAAACTCAGCGGAGAAGACTCAAAACCAGAATTGGGGATTCAAACCCGCATTCGGGACCTTACAGAACGGAATAATATAAATGTTGACGTGAAGGTTCTTTCTGAAGAAGCGTTCGCGGGCAACACTCCTGATGTACAAGAAGCAAAGGGCTTAGGCAATCAATGTATGGCTGACATGGTGATATGGGGAGATTACGAGAAAGCCAAAGATTCCATTGAAGTAGATATCCGGTATGCTTTTACCAACTCAGATTGGCCATCGGGCACCGCCAGTCAAACCTTCAAAAATATAAGTGAGATAAAAGCAGACCGAATGAAAATCAAGGACCTGGACGAAGCGGTTTTTCGCCTTTGTACTGCCTTGGCTTTGTACGAAGACCGAATGGACCTTGCAGAAAAATGGATCAACAAGATTAAGACGCCAAATTCCCGAGAGGCAGCATGGAAAAAAATGCTGAAGAAACCACGATGAACGTTGAACGATGATTGTCGCGCTCGGTGTTCATCGTTCCTCGTTTATAGTTTCCCCGAACTGATTTTCTGTTCCAACTCAGGAGAACGCCGAATTAAACTGGCTTTTTTCCAATATTCTACTGCTTGTGAGGCAAGCCCTTGGAGCGAGAGCGCATCTCCAAGATGCTCTAAGATTCCCGGATGTTGGTCGCCACCTCTGGCGAGACTTTGTTCATAACGCGCTACCGCTGCAACAAAATCTTTTTTCCCCATAAGTGCGAGACCAATCTGGTCAATCATGTCGAGACGCAGCCGTGTGTTGTTGGCAGTCATCAACAAGCCTTGCTCAAGCTGCGCAATCGCATCGTCCGGACGACCCTTGATATTCGCAGCTACGCCGTAATAATAATATGCCTTAGGCTGGTTGGGGAAGGCATCCATAGCACGCTCGGCAGTGCTAAGCATTTCGTCGTATTTTTTTTGGACGGCGAGGAGTGTAAGCGTATTGTCCCAAACTGCAAAAACGGTGGGGTTTAACTTCAGGCAAAAGCGATAGCGCTCAAGTGCTTCGTCAAAGCGATTTACCTGATAAAACAAATCGCCAGATAGACTCCATGTCTTGGCCTCATCTGGGTGGTTCTTTTCGAGCAAAGCGGCAAGATCAAACAGGCTTTGCAGAAGAGCGGCATCTTCACCAGCGCTTATTTTTTGGATATAAGGCATAATAGCCTTCACTTTTTCATCAATCGGCACATTTGGGTCATCAAAATGCGGGCGCATTGCTGCAAGTTTGGCCGCATCTGACCCTTCCTGCCTACCAGCCAAAGCCAAGCGGGCCGACGAATTGTCTGGAACACGCCGCAAGATATCTTCGTAAACTGCGCGGGCATTGGCCTTATCTCCTATCTTATCGTAATACTCGGCGAGGTCTTGGCGGTATTTCAACTCATTCGGGTAGTAATCGGAGAGTTTCTTCAACTCAGATGCCGCTTTTTTGAAGTCTCCAAGTCCGGTGTACACTATGTGTTTTTTAAATACGATCTCTTCGTTCACCCCTACTAGATCTTCCCATTTGTCCAATGCTTTGAGGGCGCGTTTAGGGTCTTCATTTTGAAGACTGAGGTAGGCAAGTTTTTCGTAGAATTCCGGCGTTTGGGGGAATCGCTTAAGTAGGTTTTCATAGACCGTAATGGCATCGGGCATTCTACCCACTTTTTCAAAAACATCGGCTTGGTAGATGCTATACCATTGGTTTTCAGGTGCCAATATCACTGATTTCTCTATTGCCTCCAACGCATTGGGGAAGTCTTTGAGTGAAATATAGGTGCGCGCAAGGCCATACCAGCCTGCGTCGTTGTTGGGGTTGTCGTAGGTGAATTTTTTGTAGCGTTCGAGCGCCTTGTCGTTGTGGTTCAAAAGACGTTCCCGTTCAGCCATTAAGAACTGGCTTTGGCGTTTCACTTCTTCCTCTGGAATGGTGGTTTTTACTCCACCAATGGTGTTTTGAGCAAAGAGCGTGATGGAAGAAAGGCCCAGCATCGTTAACCCAGCCGTGAAAATTGAGACACGTAATAGGGCAATGGCGTGTGAAATGGGGTGCAGTAGTTTTTTCATGTTGCAAAGGTATAATGCCGCATCAAGTTGAGCACAGCGAAACGTCTGAGGCATGCCAGATGTTTCGTTGCACCCAACTTGATGAAACATGGATACTCACCGTAACAAGGTCACTTCGCCCTTCGCAACTGACAAAGCACCATCCCCTCCGCGCCAAAAGATGATATACACATATACATCCGAAGGAGCCTCTTTATCTCCTATGGAGCCGTCCCAGCGGGCATTTGGCTCGGTGCTGGCAAATATCTTTTGACCCCAACGACTGTAAATCTCCATTTTTTCAACGGTCGCCACACCTTCTACAATGGCCAAGCCAAAGGAATCATTCGCATCATCACCATTGGGCGTGAATGCATTGGGTATTTTGATATTGGGCTGAATAATAGTGAATGTGATAGATTCGGCCTGAATACACCCTGTTGGTGATACCACGGTTACAAAATAAGTCACGGTGCTATCAGTGGTTTCAGGCGTTACTGTTATTTGTTGGGTGTTGCCGACTGGGTTGACATTGTTTTCCAACCACTCGAAAATGAAATTGCTCACATTGGTGCCAGGCACGAAGGCATCCAGCATGATAGGGTCACCTGCGTTGATGCGATTGGTGTCAGGATCGCTTACAAGTTTGAGTGTGAAATTGGGAATAACAGTCACATTTACCGTGTCTTCGTAAACACAAGATTCTCCATAAACGAATCGCAGCGTATATTGGCTATTGACCGCAACAGTATCCACAAAAGTTGGCACTGCGCCTCCCGGAGTCCAAAAGTAATCCCCTGTCAACAATGCCTCAGCAGCTAGCGTGACTGCTTCGCCTGAGCAGACGGTAGTGTCTTCACTCACCATCATTTGGGGGTTGAAAACGGTTATGTCTACTTCGTAGGTGACAGAACAATTGCCCAACAACGTTGTAACAGAATATGAAGCCGATTCCTCCGGATAAAAAACCGGAGGTGTGGGGTCATTCGATGTAAATATTGGTGGGTTGGAAGTCCATGTATAGGTTGCGCCAGGTGTAGATACAGCATTGAGCAACAAACTGTCGCCAGGGCAAAGCAAGGTGTCAGCGGGAAACTGAACTTCTGCCACTTCGCCTTGTACACCAACGGTTACGGAATCAATAATTTGGCATTGGACGTTTGGAAGCGGATAGCTGTATGTAACCGTATAAGTAGTAGACTGCGTTGGTACAACAGGATTGACTTGTCCGGTAATACCATTGCTCCAAACGTATGTGCCTGGATAATTGCCTGAAGCTGTTAGTTGAGCTGAAACGCCCGCACACACCGTGGCACTATCACTCAGCATCAAACTGCCCGCCGGAATCACTTGAATAGTGAACTGCTTTTGTACCGTGCAACCGTTTTCCATGCTTACAAAATAGGTGGTGGTTTGTGCAGGAATATCAGTCGGTTGGGCTTCCGAGGACACGAAGCCTGGAGGATTCGAAGTCCATGAATAAGCCACTGTTGAGTCTGCAATCAGGTTGAGCAGAATGCTTTCGCCGGTACAAAGCGTATCGTTGGGAAATTCGTACATGGGTTGTTGATTCACCTCTACTATTACCGAAACCGTTGTGGTACAACCATTTGCAACAACTGCAGTAAATTGATAGGTTGTGGTCGAGGAAGGCGCAGCAGTGGGGTTGGTGCAAACAATACAACTCAGGCCAATTGGAGGAGACCATTGCGGGCTGGTAAGGCCTGCCGCATTGCCAACTACCAGTGGGGTGCTTTCCCCCAGACAAAGTTGTGGATTGGCAGGTGTAATCGTCAGCGTTGGCACCGGGATGATGTTGATCGTAGCCGAAGCCGTGTCTATACAAGCACCTTTGGTCGTAATTCTTTGATAAATGGTTGTTTCAGAAGGATTTGCCAAAAAGAAATACTGACTGTCGGGGAATGTTTGTCCAGTGGTGGTTTGCCACATAAACTGCAAATCAGGGAACAAAGCGCCCGAATAAGTAGGCGAAACGAACAATACTTGGGTTCCACTGCACACCGACGTATCAGAAGGAAAAATAGACAAATTCGCGGGCAAACTATCCACCTGAATGCTCACGGTCTCCTTGCGCATGCAGCCCGGCACCGAAGCAGTCACATTGTACACAATTCCTGCTGTGGGCGTGGCAATAACACTCAGTCCTCCTGGCTGCACTTGTAACTGGGTGAGTGGCGACCAGTTTAATTGTGTGCCGGGAGGATTTACCGTAGCAGTTATTTCTACCGATTGACCTCGACAAAGCGAAGTGTCCTGTATGCTCAGATGCAAATCGAGATTCACGACAGCCACGGTCACCACACGGGTAGAAATACAAGGGCCGAATGTGGATGTCAGGGTATAAACGGTGGTTTGAACTGGAGTAGCGGTCGGGTTAGGAGAACTTGGGGCGTCAAGCGAACCATCGTTTGGGGTCCAGGTGTAGGTAGCGCCTGGCTGAGGGATGGTATGTCCCAATAGTACGCTTTCGCCGTTGCAAATAGCCGTGTCGCTTTGCACATGGAGCGTTGGGCCTACTGAAACAGTAACGGTATCTTTCAGGGATTGGCAAACGCCTACCACGTTAACCTGGTAGCTGGTAGTTTGCGTAGGGCTGGCAAATGGATTTGGGCAATCATTACAAGAAAGTCCTGAAGATGGAGACCAAGCAAAGGATACCCCGCCTGTAACCTGTAACTGAACGGGAGAACCGTTGCAAGAAAAAGTATCATTGCTTACGATGATGGGCGGACTGGGGAGTCCCAAAACCCCTTCTGAAGTGCCAGAAAAGTCTATGGAAATCCCGTCTTCTTCTATGTTGCCATCAAAATCGTCGAGCATAATGACATAGATTTGGCCAATCTGAACATCTATTCGGCGCACAAAATCGTCGGCGAATCCAAACGGCGGATCGGTACCTGGTGTATTAGGGCTGCCACAATCGAAATTGTCGTTGACGGGAGTCCCGGCCAATGGGTGCACATCTGCCAAACCCGTCAGGTCAGCGCCCTCATCCCAAGAAGACCGAACAGGTTGGTTGTTGCTCACAAAATTGCAGATGTCTGCAACACTGTTGATGGGCCCCCACACATTGAAATCAATATCGGTGGCCTCGTTCGGGTTGGCGGATTCAACGGCAAAGCCAAATTTGCCATCTGCTGCTGCTTGAAAATAAAAGAATGAAAAATTGAACTCGTCGCTTGGAAAGGAAAAACAACCTTGGTTCACCCCGTCTTGGATAAAATTTGGGTCCCCTTGGCCAGGAGAAAGCGGTATGACTTGAGGGGCGTTGTCGCAACCGTTGATATTCAGTGCTTGGTCGCAGGTAGCATTGGTCGGTAGTGTTGGGGGGGGTGCGTCACAGACTTCTGATGAGCACTGCCAATTCATTTGGAAGCCTTCATATTCAACACTTAAATCGGATTCGAATCTTATCGTGACACAATCAGAAGCAGTTTGTAGTGTCAAATTTGTTCCATTGCCTTGGACGGTAGCTAGCAGATTTCCTCCAATTCCGTCGCTTTCGTAAACTCGGATATCATCATAATCTGTTTCGGTTGCATAGTCAACAAATGTGATTTTAATACACTGGTGAAACTCTGAGGGGCAAATCACAAAAGTTTCATCTTCACTACTTAAATAATCCCCATCAGGGCCACCCGAATCCCAGAGCGTTCCGCTGCAACTGGACGTACCCGGAGCCGTGCCCATGTTGATGTCTGGCACGTATGGCCCAACACAAAGTTTGAATGTGCCCGAATTTGGGGTTGCGGTTTGAGAATGATCATTGATCCTCAGGAAGTAAGGCACCCCTGGTGTGAGGCCGAAAATATCGAGATGGAGCTCGTTCACGTTGTTCGGCGAACTGATGCAGGCCAATTCGGCCAAGCCGCCAAATTCACAATCGCCGCGGTATACAGCGAGTTGCGGCATTTTCAAAGTGCCATTGCCCGCTATGTTGCCCCACAAATCAATGCTGACATCAGTGATGCTGCCATTGGCAGGTAGGCTAAATTGAAACCATACATCGCGTTCACCGGGATTGCCCCAACAAGCTGGGACATTGTTCATTGGAACGTCAATAATGCTCGGTGTGGCGTTCAGGTTTGTGAATTGAGCAGCTTGTGAGCAATACGGCACCTCCCCGAGGTCAATTAGGCCAGAACAATCATCGTTCACAGGGACTTGGGCGAAAGCAAAAAAGAAAGAAAAAACGGTAAGTGGAATGGTAAATAGTGTTTTCATGCAACAGACCTGACTTTGGATAAATAGAGAAAAAATTTGTGGCCGAAAAGTACGCAGGGAATGGAGAATAGCATGCAATAATTGTCAAATGGACATGAGGCGACGGATTCTTCTTTTACAAGTACACTTTCTCTTTTAGGAAATACGCATTCCACACGTTCTGCTACTTTTGCGCCACAAAACGCACACATCTTGACTGTTAAAATCATCAACGAATCCCCCTACTCGCTGCCCCAGTACGAAACTATCGGCAGCGCTGGAATGGACCTTCGGGCCAGCCTTGCCGAGTCCATTACGATCGAACCCCTGGAGCGAACACTCATACCCACTGGGCTTTACATTGAACTCCCAATCGGCTACGAAGCCCAAATCCGACCCCGTAGTGGCCTTGCCGCCAAACGCGGTCTCACTTTGCTCAACTCTCCCGGCACCATTGATTCCGATTATCGCGGGGAGATAAAATGTATCGTGGTCAACCTTTCTAATCAGTCCCAAACCATCGAACCCGGTGAGCGCATCGCTCAAATGGTGGTCGCCCGCCATGAGCGTGTGGAATGGCAGCTTGTCGAACAATTACTTGATTCTGAACGGGGAGCGGGTGGTTTCGGGAGCACAGGAACATAAACCCGGCAAACGCGAATCAAGCACTTTTGTGTTTTAGACCTTGTTTGACTTGGGAGGTGGAACACGGATGGCACGGATGAGACACGGATTTTCACGGATAGTGTCTGATGCTATTATACGTGAAAATCCGTGTCTCATCCGT
>CAZPTQ010000061.1:24409-25699 GCA_964589365.1 uncultured Saprospiraceae bacterium | reverse complement strand
TGTACATCTTCGCCCGGTGAAACGCTCAATACACTTTTGCAACAAATGGCGGTCAATGTAAAACTGATCTACAAAGGCGCAACGTGCCCTTGTTCAGACGCAATTCCGGCTTCTATTTGGAATCAATGAGATAGAAAACCCTTCCTCCTGCCCTCAATTTCGAGATTTGGCTTTTTACTTGCCCCCCTGAAGTCAAAACTCAACCAATACCCAACCAAAATCCGGAACAACTCGCCCGCGACAAAACTGACGAGCAACTGCTCGCCTGTGGCTGGGTCATTCAGTCGAAAACAAAAGTGAACCTGAGCGCTGCACTCGGGGTCGCCGTGCGCGAATACCTGACGGATGTAGGCCCCGCTGATTACGTTTTGTTTGTAGACAAAAAACCGGTTGGAATCATCGAAGCCAAACGACCCGAAGAAGGCGTTCGGCTTACGGTTCACGAAGACCAATCCGGAGATTATGCCACCGCGAAACTCAAGCACCTCAACAACGACCCACTTCCTTTTGTCTACGAAAGCACGGGGGAAGTAAACCGCTTCACGGATTATCCCGACCCAAAACCACGTTCCCGACCTGAATTTACCTTCCACCGCCCGGAAACTTTCCAGAAATGGATCAAGGAAGAAAAAATGCTGCGTGCCCGGTTTTTTGACATTCCGCCTATGAGTGAGTGGCTCTCCTCCCCTTTTTGTGGGAGGCCGGGAGGGGGCTTTAAGGGATTGCCAAGTCACCGCTATTTCCAATCTCGAGCAATCCTTCCGCGAAAACCGTCCCAAAGCCCTGATTCAAATGGCCACCGGCTCGGGCAAGACCTTCACCGCGATTACTTTTATCTATCGCCTGCTGAAATTCGCCAAAGCCAAACGGGTGCTCTTTCTGGTGGATACCAAGAACCTGGGCGAGCAGGCCGAACAGGAATTCCGGCGTTTTGAGCCGCAGGACGACAACCTCAAGTTCTCAGGTGAAAGTTACAGAATCAAAGATTTCTTAACCCAACTCAACAACATTGACTAATTTTGAATTACCAAGTGGTACACTATTGGTGCAAACTGGTGGTACACTTTTGGTGATAAGTGACAATGCGGTATGGAGTGGGTGAAGCGGGCGTTTGAGGGGGGATTGGTGTAGGGCGGCCATGCAATTCGGGCGGCCACAAGGACCGCCCTTACAAGATATGATCGGGCATTCGAATTGGGCCAAACGGGATTTTGTAGGGGCGACCCTTGTGGTCGCCCTTGTGGTCGCCCTTGTGGTCGCCCTTGTGGTCGCCCTTGTGGTCGCCCTTGT
>CAZPTQ010000061.1:0-24309 GCA_964589365.1 uncultured Saprospiraceae bacterium | reverse complement strand
GTCGCCCTTGTGGTCGCCCTTGTGGTCGCCCTTGTGGTCGCCCTTGTGGTCGCCCGAATATTCGTCATCGTCCAATTCTCGAGGTTGCCCGAATATTTCGCGATTGCCCAAATACATACCCCCGAATCATATACCAAAACCAATTTGAAAATGAAATACAATCCAAACATCCACCATCGCCGCAGCATTCGCCTCAAAGGATACGATTACGCCAAAGAAGGCATGTATTTCGTCACCATTTGCACCAAAAACAGAATTCATTTTTTTGGCGAAGTAGAGAAGTCTGTCATGAATTTGACCGAATTTGGAGAGATTGCGCACCGTGAGTGGGAAAAACTGCCGGAACGATGGCCGCATGTGGAATTGGGCGCGTTCCAAATTATGCCTAATCACATGCATGGGGTTTTGTTGATTGGCCGACCGGTTTCGGCGATAACCACGGTGGAAAAAGGGGTGGGTAAGGATGGGGCGACCACAGTTCGGGCGACCACAAGGGTCGCCCAAACAGGAGTCGCCCCGACCGATGGCGTTGGTTCCGTAGGGGCGCCCCTCTTGGGCGCCCAAAATGACACGGGCGCCCAAGACAACCCACCCAAAATTCCATTTTCAAAAATGCAATGGGCTACGCGTCCGTATCTTGGCCAGATCATTGGCGCCTACAAATCAATTGTTGCGACTGCGTGCCTGAATTATCACAAGGAAAATCAACCAGGCGTTTGGCTCGACAAAATCTGGCAGAGGGGTTTTGATGATCGTATTATCCGAAGTGCTGAAGCTTTTGATAATATTTCCAATTACATTATCAACAATCAGAAAAATTGGAAAGAGGACCGTTTTTTTGATTAAACACACATTGTTTGGTGTCCAACACCAACTCAGCCATCGTCACCAAAGCCTTGTCCTTCAGCAATACCCTCCGCGACGACGGTGTGGGCTACGGCGATTATTTGGAGCAACTGACCCTGCTCTTTCTCAAAATGGCGGATGAATACAGCAAGCCGCCCTATAGCCGGAAAATGTCGATACCCACCGAATACGACTGGGAAAGTTTGGTGGATTTGAAGGGTGCCGAACTTTATAGACATTACAAAATTCTGCTTTATGAATTGGGCAAAGGCATGCTCGGTCAGATATTCACCAAGAGCCAGAATAAAATTCAAGACCCTGCCAAACTCTCCAAGATCATCGCCATGATTGATGCCGAGCAGTGGCTCATGAAGGGCGTGAAAGACAAAGGCGACATCTACGAAGGTCTGCTGGAGAAAAACGCAGAAGACACCAAAAGCGGCGCCGGGCAATACTTCAGCCCGTGTGCGCTCATTAGCACAATGGTGGAATGTGTGCGTCCATAACCGCTCAAAACTATCTCCGATCCGGCTTGCGGAACGGGCGGCTTCTTTTTGGCGGCTTATGATTACCTGCTCGACCATCACCCACAGATGGACAAAGAAGAAAGGGAATTCCTGAAGCACCAGACCTTCTTTGGGAATGAAATCGTGGCCAGCACCCGCCGCCTGGCCTTGATGAACCTCTTTTTGCACAATATCGGGGATATTGACAGCGATAACTTCATCTCCCCTGCTGATGCACTGATTGCAGACCCTGGCACTCGGTACGATTATGTGCTGGCCAATCCGCCCTTCGGCAAAAAGAGCAGCCAGACCTTCACCAACGAAGAAGGCGAACAGGAAAAGGAAGACCTGACCTACAATCGCCAGGATTTCTGGGCGACCACCAGCAACAAGCAACTCAACTTCCTGCAGCACATCCGCACCCTGCTCAAATCGGATGGCAAAGCGGCGGTCGTCTTACCAGACAACGTGCTCTTCGAAGGCGGCGCTGGCGAAACAGTGCGCAAAAGGCTCTTGGAAACCACGGATCTGCATACTATTCTGCGCCTCCCCACCGGCATATTTTATGCCCAGGGCGTTAAAGCCAATGTGGTGTTCTTCGACAACAAGCCCAGCAGCAAAACCGCCTGGTCCAAGGATATCCGGGTGTGCGATTACCGCACCAACATTCACCACACCCTCAAGAAAAACCCGCTCAAGCTGGAAGATTTGCGGGATTTCATCACCTGCTACAATCCATCCAACCGCCACAAGCGAACCGAAACCAACCATCCGGACATCAACCCGGAGAGGCGCTGGCGGAAGTTCGGTTATGAATGGGTTGCGGCCCGCGACAAGACCAGTCTGGACATTACCTGGCTCAAGGATCAGTCGCTGGCAGATCTGGACAATCTGCCGGATCCGGATGTTCTGGCGTTGGAGATTGTGGAGAATTTGGAGGCTGGGTTGGCGAGTTTTCGGGCGGTGGCGTTGGGATTGAAGAAATAGCGATGCACCCCTCACTCCTGTTTCTTGAATTTCCCGGAAAAGACCCTGCCTGAAGCTGTTGTCGCAGTCAGGATATAGAGGCCGTGGGGGAGTGTGGCGATGTTTACGTTACTACCATTTGAGATGATTTGGCCACGGAGGTCACGGCCCAAGAGGTCGGTGATGCGGAGGGTCAGGATGGAGTCTTCTCCCGCCTCCGTTGAAACTTCGGCGCGTAGAGACGGAACTGACAAGTTTATGAAGTGGCTGGCGGGGTTGGGGTAAATGTTGAGCGTTTGAGTGATGGGGCTTGATGTGGGGGTAGTTTCGGGGGAGAGTTTGAGTATCCAGAAGTCGGTTTTGCCATGTACGCCGTATACGTCGCCATTATTAGACCAGGCATCGCCGGCCACAATATATCCATTATCAGAGGTCTGTTTGATGGAAAATCCCCGCTCAGCAGATGTTCCTCCAAATGCTTTCTGCCATTCAATCTCGCCCCCCTCTGTCAACTTAACTACCCACATATCTGTACTGCCATGGTTTCCGGTCACGTCGCCGTTGTTTGAATTGACAATTCCCGTTGCTACATACCCCCCATCTTTTGTTTGTTGTATACTTTGACCATAGTCTTCGCTACTACCGCCCATGGTTTTCTGCCATTCAATTTCACCCGCCGCGCTCAATTTCACTGCCCAAAAGTCGTACCCTCCATGGTTGCCTGAAACGTCGCCGTCATCTGAATTTGTCTGTCCAAAAACCATATAACCACCCTCTCTGGTTTGGATAACTTCATTTGCGCGGTCCAGGAGGGAGCCTCCTAATGCCTTTTGCCATTCAATTTTGCCTTCGAAATTCAATTTTATCACCCACGCAGCCAAGCCGCCTGGATTGCCTGTGATATCCCCATCAGTTGATTGAGATTCCCCAGCGACAATGTACCCTCCATCACTGGTGGGGAAGACCGTATAACCAAAATCGTAATCGCTCCCACCAAACGATTTTTGCCATTCAATCTGCCCGCTTGCGCTCAGTTTCACAACCCAATAGTCTAGAGAGCCATTGTTTCCCGTAACATCGCCATCAGTAGAACTAGATCTGCCAATCAAAATATAGCCGCCATCAATGGTTAATTGAATATCTTTCGCTTCATCCCATTTACTTCCGCCAAGGCACTTTTGCCAAAGGATGTTGCCAATACTATCCAGTTTTAGAAGCCAGGCATCTTCTTGCCCATGGTTTCCGGACACGTCTATGTCGTTGGATTCAGTGTAGCCAGCTACTATATAACCACCATCTGTTGTTTGCTTAATAGCATAAGCTGCCTCAAAACTGCTTCCGCCAAAGTTTTTTCTCCACTGAAGAGCACCAAGGCTGTCAAATTTGATTACCCAAAAATCAGAGAACCCATAATTTACCGCTACATCGCCATCATCTGAGACGGTAAAGCCAGCCACGACATAACCCATCTGAGGTCTGTTCTACGGACCGTGCTTCATCATTTATGCTCCCACCAAGCACTGATTGCCACTGTATATTTGGCTGAGCGAATAAAGTGGCTGAAATAAGGAACAAAGGCAGGGGAAAAATTGATTTTAACATTAGAATTAGAGTTTTGCTTTTTTCAAATTTAACCAATAAAAGTTTGCCTACTTTTCTCTGAAGGGGCAATTTTCTAGAGTTTCAGAACCTTTAAAACTTCTGTGTTCATACTTGATTCAATTTGGAGGATATATAACCCTGGAATAAGCGATCCTGTTGGGATGGATGTTGTTGGATTTTGTAAATTGAAGTTCTGAGACAATACTATCTGTCCTTTCATATTCAGTAAATGGATGATTGCCTCATTATTTTCGAATAAATAATCGGGCGCAAATACATCTATGCTCTCCCTAAAGGGGCTTTGTGCATGAAATTGGCCACTATTTGGATGGCCAGCAAACCCTTGGCCAGTCCCAGTACCGCCTCCAGGAGGAACAGATATGATGACATTTTCTGCAAAAAGTGCTGTAAATTCAAATTCCGGCTTCCATGGTACAGGAGGATTGTCTATATCTTTACAAATTCCAATATTACCTGAACCATTTTGGGATATTTTTACAAAGCCCGCAGCTTGTTGGCCAAGTGGTTTGCTTTTATCATCCATTTGAAAGGAGAACCAAACGCTAATACGTTGATCTCCTATTGGAAATGTTCCATTTTCATCAACTGCAACTATCTGATTGTTTGCAACCCGCCTTGCTAATCCCGACATCCCTTCCACTTGAAATTCAAATAAATTTGATCGGCCTGTTGATATTTCTGTCACTTTAAATCCAACCCATTCGTGGTTCAGGCTGATTGAACTACAATTCATAACTGGAATTGGATTCACTGGTGTACGGCCAGCGGTCGTCAGATCAATAATCTTAAAAAGCACTTCAGAAAATATAATGCTTGTTACCCCATTAGTGTAATTAGTAGCATTTGTTATTCTATACGAACCTACCGATAAGTTACTAACAACATAAAAATCCCCCGTAACAGCAGGATAGGTAGCCAAAGTTGTCCAACCGCCATAGTTATCTTGTAGATATACCGTTAAAGTGTTAAATGCTCCAGGCCAAGCCGACACCCAACCCAAAGAGGCTGGCCTGAAGCAATACTGATTACTCGAAAATCGTCAGGAGCGGGGGCATCACAATAGTCAACTTTAATTGTAGCGTTTTCCTGCGGTGCTGGCTCATTTGCAGCGAAATTTGGGGGGAACACGGGTTGGAGTGTACAAAGGAGAAGTACAACAAGAGAATTCCTAGCCATAATCTAAGGTGTTATTTTAGTGAAACATCTACTTTCGCGGTAAAGGTCCTTCCTTCGACCCGAAAAAACTTATAACACTTTTTAACGATTATTCCGCCGAAATCATGGAACAAAGTCTGTTGGCAGCGTTGATTCGAACGCTAATACCCGAAGAAAAGACGCAAATCTTGCATTTTGCAGCAGCAGGGATATTCAATAATGGCAGAATGAAGGCTCAAGTTATTCCACTTCTTGATATTTTTTTGAATCATCCGTGGGATTTTTGTGAACAACGAATGGAAAAAAAGGAAGTTTTTGCAAAAGTTTTCTCTAATCAGGCTTTCGTGGAGGGAAAATTGGAGAAGTTGATGGTGGAAGCGCACAGGGTTGTTAAGGCCTTTTTGATTGCACAGCGATACTTTCGGGAAGATAACGAATTCAATCAATTGATAGATTATTCAGAAGAACTCCGTGTACGGGGATTGGATAAGATTTACCGGCAAACATTGGCAAGGCTTCAAAAATCGCAAGACACCGCTTTTCAACATAGCCAACAGTTTTACCATCGCCAGTTTCTTTTAGAATATTCCAAGTATGAGGAAGAAACACGTCACAATCAAGCAAAAGGGGATCTCAACATCCCCAATACACTTCAAGCGCTCGAACAAGATTACCTCCATAACCGTCTGGTGTTGCTAAACCAGTTTCTTTTACAACAGAAAATAGCACTCTTGAATGTCCCTAAAAACATTAGCCTCCTCCTTGAAGAAAACCACATACCGAAGTCTTGTCTGGAGGAATCGGTAAGCATCAAGATAAACCATGAAATTTTTAATTTACTAAGGAAGAACGCTCCAGCCGCTTCAGAAGTTCAACATCTTTTTGAATTATTGTTGCAGAATGAAAAGAGTTTAGACCCCAGAAGTCTGTCTGACTTCTATGCATTTTTACGAAATCTTTGCGTATTATCTATATCTTCAGATTATGAAAAACTAGAAATGGCACATATGCTTCACGATCTCTATAAGGACAATCTTGATAGAGGATATCTTCATAGTGAAGGGAAAATTAGTCGAAGCAAGTATATGGCTGTTGCAAACAATGCACTTTTGATAGAAAAATATGACTGGGCATTAGCGTTTATTGAAAAACACAAAAATGAACTTCAAGATGAAAATGAAACCAAAGATATTTATAGGCTGAATTTGGCCACTTACTTATTCAAGGTCGGCCGATTTTCGGACTGCTTGGACAATATACCAGATACATCCCTCTACTTATTTTATTTATTGCAAGCAAAACGCCTCGAACTAAAAGCCCTTTACGAATTACGTTCCGATTTGCTCCCTTACAAACTTGATGCTTTCAAGATGTTCTTAAGCCGAACTTCTAAAAAACTCCTCTCTGATAACCAAAGACAAATCCACTCAGACTTCGCCAACCTGCTGCACCAACTTGTTCACTCAATTCCTGGCGACACTAAACGCTCCTTAATCCTAACCAAACGCACCCAAGAAAAAAAACAAGCCGCCGAATGGCGCTGGCTCCTAGAAAAAGCAAAAACCTTGAAAAACGGATAAGAACTTGTTGTGGATTTTCTCACTAATCAAAAACGGGCATCTCGCAGCCTGCGACATGCCCGTTTCAAATATCTGAATATCCAAATATCCCAACTCCTACATTCCTCCCAAATCTACCACAAAACAACCCTTATAGCCTTTTTTTGCGGCAATCTTTTGCTGTGCCGCGGCTGTTTTTGCATCTGAGAACGGCCCGATGATCAACCTGTAAGTGCTCTTGTTGTACAATTCGTCTTTTTCGACGCTTACAAGTGCTTTAAGTGGCCATTCTTGCTGGAGTTTTTTGAGCACAGGAAGCACATTGTCGGCATCATAAAGCGTGCTGACTTGCACACCGAAACCTTCTTTGCGGGATTTTTGAATGTCAACAGCATACAGTTCGGTGAGCCGCTTGTCACCACTTGAACCTCGGCGGGCAGTTCCTTTTGTTCCGGTAGGCTGCGGTTCCCTGCTGCTGTATTGAACAGGGCTGGCGGCAAGTTTAGAAGCCCTAGTGTCGCCACGGGCGATGAGGAGTGTGGCATTGCCATCCGTCTCCGCTGCCACGCGAGCGGTGGAAGTCACCCCTACGATTTCAACTTTCACCCGGGTAACCCCAATTTTGATTAGACCGATTTCTTCCGCGGCGGCTCGCGAGAGATCTGTTACATAGCCTTCCACAAATGGGCCGCGGTCGTTGACCCGGACGATCACGGATTTTTTGTTGTCGAGCCGTGTCACTTTGATTTTGGTGCCAAAAGCGAGGGTTTTATGGGCACAGGTGAATTCATACTTGTCGTATTTCTCGCCACTGGCAGTTTTGCGGCCATGGAGCGAATCAGCGTAATAGCCGGCTTTGCCATATTCTTCCTTTTGTAGCATGAAAGATGAACATAAGGCTATGGCAAATAAAGCGGCGAAAGCATAGAGAGTCTGGCGCATCTGTAGGAGATTTTGTTGTTATTGGTTGCTGTTTATCATATTCAGGTAGCAAAACGTCCAATTCACAAATTTCGTCAGCGAACTGTACATTTTTTCAACCCTTTGAAAATCAGGCCAAAACACGGTTGTTTTTCTGAAATTACCAAATTTGCACAAAAATAAGGCAGCCCCTGCTTGAACCCGTGACTGCCTTTTTTTCATCTTCTAAGCGCCCTACGCTTTTTTGAATAGGCCGCATCACGTTACAAAAGCAATTGGATTTTGTTACGTTTGCCAAAATTTTTCAATCTGGATTTATATGCGAACGTTACTTCTCTTCATTTTACTCTTTTTGTTTTTCGGGGAAAACATGGCCCAAAACAGCAGCCTTCCTTTCCCCCGCAACTTTGAAAATTCCTACGAAAAAGGCATACGCAACTGGGATGGAAACCCAGGTGCCAACTACTGGCAAAACCGCTCCGACTACAAAATCAATATTGCCCTCAACCCCAAAGAACACGAGTTGGAAGGCACTCAAGAGGTTACTTACTACAACAACAGCCCCGACACGCTTAGAATGGTTCGTCTCAAACTCCTGCCCGACCTCTACCGAAAAGGTGGTCAGCGTGCCGACGACGTAGACCCAAATGACGTGACCGACGGGGTGGAAATTGAACAATTGACCATCAATGGCGTAGCGGTGGAAAAAGCCGCTCAAAACCGGCACAACAGCTACCTCGACATACAGTTGAAAGTACCCTTACCGACCAAGAGTACACTCAAACTTTCCGTAGCCTGGGAGTACACCTTGCCTGCTTCCGAACACGCAACCCGGGAGTGTATATGCGATCCTACTACATTTTTCATTCCCTATTTTTACCCTGAAATAGCGGTGTACGACGACCTCCACGGCTGGGCGAGTGCGCCCTACAATGGATTGCAGGAATTTTACCACGATTTTTCCAACTACGACGTAAGCATCACATTGCCAAAGGGATACCAGGCCTGGGCCACGGGTGAATGGCAAAATGCAGCCGATATTTTACAGCCACAATTCCTCGAACGCTGGCAAAGTGCGCATACCAGCAATGAAGTGGTCAGCATTTTTTCAGAAGCCGAATTGAAGGCGGGCGGGGTGTTCAAAAATCTCAAGAAAAATGTTTTCCGGTTCAAAGCAACGGATGTGCCGGACTTCGCTTTTGCTGCGAGCGATCATTATAATTGGGACGCTACTTCGGTGGTAGTAGATGATAAAACGAATCGCCGCACCCTGGTCAGCGCGGTCTATAATTCCCAATCCAGGGATTTCAAACGGGTGGCCCGGATCGCCGCTGATGGCATCCGCTTGATGAGCACCTGGCTTCCCGGCTACCCCTTCCCCTACCCTTGTCTCACTGTGTTCAATGGCAATGACGGCATGGAATACCCAATGATGATCAACGACGCGAGCGTGTCGGAAGATCGTGTGACGAGCCTGACCCTCCACGAAGCATCTCACACTTACTTCCCGTTCATGATGGGCATCAACGAGCAATACTACGCTTGGATGGATGAGGGCTGGGCCAGTTTTTTCGACCATTTTTTAGCGGACAGCCTTGAAAACAAACAGCGCCGCATCGGCGGAGGCTGGGGTTTTGGCAATGACTGGGAGGTACCGCCCATGGTGCCCTCACGCGCGTTGGATGGCCGCTCGTATGGTTTTGCAGCTTATACGCGCCCACAATTGGCCTATACCCAATTGCTCGACCTGTTGGGTTACAAGAAATTTCACCAGTGCATGACAACGTACATAGATCGTTGGAAAGGCAAACACCCGGGACCTTACGAGTTCTTCAACACCTTCAACAACGCCTCCGGCCAAAACCTCGACTGGTTCTGGAAGCCCTGGTTTTTTGAATTTGGATACCCGGATTTGAAACTGGAGGTAGCAAAAATGGACAATGCAACAGGCAACGGAAGTGCCAACTACGTGATCTATGTCGAAAAAAAAGGCATCATCCCGGTGCCAATTCATTTAGAAATCGAATACACCGATACCTCGAAAGAGTACATCCATAAAACGGCCGAGGAATGGAAAAATGCCGACAAACGGGTGTTCCAACTAAAGCTTTCAGCAGGGAAAACCCCAAAAAAGGTTACTTTGGGAGGCAAAACCATCCCCGAGGCAAAACCGAAAGACAACGTGTGGCAGGAGGGATAGACGACATATTATTCCTGAATACTACATTTTTTCAAAAGCAATTTACATAATCACCCTCAGCATGAAAAACACATTTACAGCCCTGCTTCTTGCATTATTCACCGCAAGCCTGTTTTTTTCCTGCGGAGAAAAAAACGATGATTCAACTGAACCACTCAAAAAAGAGGCGCTCGTGCAATATGCCGACCTCGTGCTTGCCAATTATGATGACAGTTACAACACGGCGCTCACCCTAAAACAAGCCATTGACGCTTTCGTGGCAGCCCCATCAGATGCTGGTTTTCAGGCTTGCAAAACTGCTTGGCTCAATGCCCGCAACCCATACGGGCAGACAGAGGCTTTCCGTTTTTACGGTGGCCCCATTGACGATGCCGACGGCCCGGAAGGTCTGCTCAACGCCTGGCCTATGGACGAGAACTATATTGACTATGTGCAGGGCGACCCCAATGCGGGTGTCATCAATAACCCAGCTGCTTTACCTGTAATCAGCAAGGGAGTTTTGATTGGCTTGAACGAACTCTTTGGTTCTGAAGTGGCTGTTTTCACCGGATGGCACGCCATCGAGTTTTTACTTTGGGGACAAGACCTGAGCGCTGGTGGTCCAGGTGTACGGCCTTACACCGATTATGTGATCGGGGGTGGAGGCGCTGCTTCCAATCAGGACCGCAGGGCGCAATATTTGCAGATTGCCGTTGATTTGTTGCTGGATCATCTCGCCCAAGTGCGCAGCGAATGGAAGGCCGATGGCGCTTATCGTCAGGAATTTTTGAACGATAAAACCAACGGTGAAGCAATGGGGCTGATCTTTTTTGGCCTGAAAGAATTAACGAAAACCGAAATTTCAGGCGAACGGATGTTTGTTGCCATTGACACCAAAGATCAGGAACACGAACACTCCTGCTTTTCCGACAACACCCTTACAGATTTGAAAATGAACCTGTTGGGCGTTAAAAACGTATATTTCGGAATCTATAAAAATTCGAACGGCACGGAAGTTTCAGGATATAGTTTTAGCGACCTTACGGAGAAATTTGACCGCGCCAAAGCAGACGCCGTCCGCGTAGCCTTCGAAGATGCAGAAGCAAAAATGAACGCCATCCCTGCCCCTTTCGACCAGGCAATTCTGAACAATGGTGCTGAAATCCGTCTAGCAATTACCGCGCTCGAAGTCTTGGGCGACCGGTTAGCGGAGGCTGGCAAAGCGATTGGAGCGGAGTTTTGATGGAAACGAAATATTTCACGCAACGGCGCAACGTTTTCGATTGATTTCCAAAACTTTGCGCCGTAGCGGCGTTGCGTGAAAGAATTATTATCCAACACTCAAATTTCTTAACCCGTGCGCCTGTTTATCTGCTCCATTGCGCTGATGTCTATATTCGCTTCCTGTAAAAAGGGAGCCGATCCCGATATTGCACAAGTCGAGCCAGACGAACAATACGTTGGAGGCGCAAACGGCACCACCTTTGATTTTGGTCAAAACGCCTTTGGCGGTCAAGTGAATGGATTGAGTTCCGAGCAAAGCGGTTTTTTCGTTACGGGCAACTCCTTCTTTCGCTCCAACTGGATCACAGCCCCCGCTTCCGTGCAAACACTTGATGGCCTAGGCCCGATTTTCAACGCCATTTCCTGCGGAAGTTGTCATTTTAAGGATGGCCGAGCCAAGCCCCCAGGCCAACCAGAAGATCCTTTAAATGGCTTGCTTTTTCGTTTGAGCATTCCCGGAACCGATGCGCATGGTGGGCCTCTGGACGACCTTGTGTACGGCGGTCAATTGCAGGACAAAGCCATTTTAAATGTGAAAAACGAGGCGCGTGTACGGGTGATGTATCAGGAAATAAGCGGCCAATATGCCGACGGCACCAACTATTCTCTTCGCCAGCCGAGTTACGAATTTTTCGATCTGAACTTTGGAAACTTTACACCTGGGCTAATGTTTTCGCCGCGCATTGCGCCGCAGATGCCCGGTTTGGGCCTTTTGGAAATTGTGCCCGAAGCGGACATCCTTGCCTTCGCAGACGAAAATGACAGCGATCAAAATGGCATTTCAGGTAGAGCCAACTATGTCTGGGATGCTGAAACACAGCAAATTGTGCTGGGCCGTTTTGGTTGGAAAGCCAACCAACCAAGTTTGACACAACAGACTGCTGGAGCTTTTAATGGCGACCTCGGCATTACGAGTAACTTGTTTCCGCAAGATCACCTTAGCCCTGATCAACAACAGCAATACCCAAATTTGCCCAATGGCGGAACGCCCGAAATCAGCGATGATATTTTTAAAAAGGTGGTGAGTTACACCCGCTCGCTAGCCGTACCCGCTCGCAGAGATCACGACGACGCGGCGGTTTTGCGGGGCAAATTTTTATTCAAGCAGATTAACTGCGCTGGCTGTCATCGGCCTGAAATGAACACTGGAACGAGTGGCGAGATCGCGGCTTTGCACAACCAAAAAATATGGCCCTATACCGACTTGCTCCTGCATGACATGGGACTCGGATTGGCTGACAGTCGGCCCGATTTCCTGGCAACAGGCACTGAATGGCGTACCCCACCGCTCTGGGGCATTGGCATGATTCCGACGGTGAACGCTCATTCTTTCCTGCTCCACGATGGTCGAGCACGAAACTTCGAAGAAGCCATTCTGTGGCATGGTGGTGAGGCCGAAAAATCGCGTGACGAATTTAAAAAACTGAACACAGCAGATCGGGATGCGCTGCTCAGATTTGTGGAGAGCTTGTAGTTTGTCATTAGTCATTTGACATTAGTCATTGGTCATTGAACCTCCTTCCCTTTTCTGTCGTTTGATTTAAACAGAACTTTGTTATGAAAAATATCTTTTGCTTCTCGATGTGCCTACTGAGTGCTTCCCCTGCACTGCTCGCCCAAAAATTAGCTCACACTGCCATTAACAAGACCAACGTCAGCCTGCGCGCAAACGCCGTTGTCCTGGGCCAGGTCACCATCAACGCCCCCTCGGCAGGAAAACTGATTCTCCGCTTCGATGGGCATTGCCTCTCTTCCGAAGGCGACCGTATCGTGTTGGCTGCGAGCCAGACGACAGACTGGGGGCCAAACGACGATTGTGTGGAGCTGGAAGCAGCCAATGCCGATGTAAACAGCAATGTCTTTTCGCATACCCGCGCTTACGATGTAGCCGCTGGCGATCATACTTTTTACGCAGTGGCACAAAATTTTTATGAAATGGATGGCAATGGTGTTGCATCCATTTATGGAAGCCTGACAGCAGAATGGTTTCCTGAAATCCCAGGCAAGGCATTTGCCCGTCACAGGGGCTTTTTCTACGAAAACATACTCGTAGAAGGCGCTCCTCAGGCTTTCAATTCACTCACTATTGATGCACCCGTGTCAGGAAAGGTGATGGTTCGCTTCGACGGGAAATGTGTGTCGAGTTATGGCGATCTCATGTTTTTTGCTGCCAGTAATACACCTACCTGGGGCGATTACGATGGAAGCACAAGCAACGAGGTAATTGACAACGACTTAAACCGTTTTTCTTTTGCGCACATCCGAACGTACGATGTGGCAGCAGGCAGTCACACCTTTTATGCCGTGGTAGAGAATTATTATGAAATTTATGGCAATGGTTTCGCGTCCATTTATGGAAGCCTTACCGTACAATTTTACCCGGATACGAACGAGCCAACGCTTGCATTTCAACCCATCACCACGCCGTTTGGGGTTGTGATTGAAGGCCCGCCGGTAACGGTTGGGCAAATTAAGGTTAATGCTCCCGTAGCGGGCAAAGTAGAAATAAACTTCGTCGGCACCTGCATTGGCAGCAATGGCGACCAGATCAGGCTCGCTGCCAGCAATGTGCCAAACTGGGGTCCGGATGACGGGAACATCACATTCGAACCGTACAGTTCAGACCTCAACCGGATTTCGTTTTCCCATACAAGGGTATACGATGTCGCTCCTGGCGACCATGATTTTTATGCGGTCGTCCAAAATGTTGAAGAATACGAGGGAAGTGGCTTGGCCGTTGTGTACGCCAGTTTTACGGGTCGTTTTTTCCCTGATGGGGCAATTTCCACACAAGAGCCAGAAGCGTTCCAATCTGTCAGGGTATGGCCCAACCCTGCCTCAGATTTTATTACAATCGAATACCCGGCATTGGCAAAAGAAGCCTTTTCAATTACGCTTTGTGATGAAAAGGGGAATGTTTTAAAACAGTTTGAAAAAGCGGAAAACGACTTTTCGGAACAACTGCGCTGGGAAGTAGCCAAGCTGCCCGCCGCCATCTATTTTGTCAAATTCGCAAATTCGTTCGAGACAGCGATCAGGCGATTCGTTCGTATATGACAATTCACTTTTCAGGTTTTTTTGGGGTGTTTGGGTCTTCATAGTCAATTTTGCCACCCCACATCCTCATTTGGCTGAGCACCCATTGTTGTCGTTGTCGTACTTTTGAGGAAGGGTTTTCCACTTTGTAAATCAAGGGGTTGGGCAACACCGATGCAAGCATGGCCGCTTCCTGACGGTTGAGGGCCTTGGCCGTTTTACCATAAAAATGCCTTGCAGCAGCCTCCGCTCCATAAATGCCGTCGCCGAATTCGATGCTGTTTAAATACGCCGTCATGATGCGTTCCTTGCTCCATACGGTCTCAAGCAGGAACGTGAAATATACCTCAAATCCTTTGCGCAACCAGGAACGGCTAGGCCAGAGGAAAACATTTTTTGCCGTTTGTTGACTGATGGTGCTGGCACCGCGTTTTCGTTTGTGGTTCTTGTTGTACTTGTAAGCCTTTTCGATGGCTTCAAAATCAAAACCCTCGTGTTCGAGGAAATCCTGGTCTTCGGCGCACACCACCGCGAGTTGCAGATGCGGGGAGATTTCGCCAAATGACACCCAATCGTGGCGCAGACGAACTTCCCGCTCCTTGTCCCAAGCCTGCTGCCAGCAACGCTGAATCATCAAAGGCGTGATCGGAATAGGCAAAATGGCGAATAAAAGCGTCAGCCCGATGGTGATACCGAAAAACCAAAGGGTGAATTTTACGAGAAGCCTGCGGAGATATTTGCCCCAAAGCAAACGTCCAAACTCATTCTGGGGAATGGTTCGATACCAAGAGCGTAAGGTTCGGGCGAAAAAATTCACAAGGAGTAAGTTTTGGCGGGCAAATGTAAGTTAGACCTTGGATATTGGACGTTAGACGTTGGACATTAGACCTTGGACGTCTGAGAAAAACCAATTCAATCCTTGCTTGTTTAGGATTCTCATTAATTTTGCCCCAGTTGAGGAATTAATACCTCCGCTCATTATCAGTCAACTAAAAAATCACACACCATGGGATTGATCATCATCAGTGTTATTTTTATGCTCATCGGGTTCATTTTGAGCTCGAGACTTAAAAGTAAATTCAGGCATTACGCCCAAATACCACTCCAGAATGGCATGAGCGGTGCCGAAGTTGCCGCCGCCATGTTGAAGTACAACCAAATTTACGACGTTAAGATCACACAGGTGGACGGCGAATTAACCGACCACTACAATCCGGCTGACCATACAGTGAACCTCAGCCATGACGTGTATCATGGTCGCTCGATAGCCGCAGCAGCTGTGGCTGCGCACGAATGCGGCCACGCTGTGCAGCACGCTACCGCGTATAGTTTCCTTCAAATGCGCTCCAGTCTGGTGCCAGTGGTAAACATCGCTGCAGGATTACAACAATACCTGTTTATGTTTGGTATCGCTGGCATGGGGTTTTTCAAAAGTCCTATTTTGCTCATCATCGCGCTGATCGCCTTTGGGGTGACTACGCTGTTCAGCCTTATCACCTTGCCGGTCGAATTTGATGCAAGCAAACGCGCCTTGGTGTGGCTTGATGGCAGCGGTTTCGCTCGTGGTGCGGAGTACGACGGTGCAAAAGACGCGCTCACATGGGCAGCCATGACCTACGTTTCTGCTGCATTGGCTGCACTCGTGCAATTCTTGTACCTGCTCTGGGCATTGTTGGGAAGTCGGAACTAGGTTTTAGGTTTCTTACAGAATAGGCACAATGGCCTTCCTCAGCGAAAATGAGGAAGGCTTTGTGTTTTATGGGAAAAATAAGTCGGCCCCCCGTTAAAATTCCCCGCCTTGCTGTCTACCTTTGCGGCGTGCCGGGCGACCAGCTCCTGCAAAACCTCCCCAGGGCAGAAATGCAGCAAGGATATGTGGTCGTAGCGGTGTGTCCGGCATATTTTAAAAACTCCATCATGCTATTTTTCGTTGACACTGCCAACCTCGACCATATCCGCGAAGCCGCCGAACTCGGCATCCTCGACGGTGTGACCACCAATCCTTCCCTGATGGCAAAAGAGGGCATCACAGGCGAAAAAGAGGTATTGAAACACTACAGATCAATTTGTGAGATCGTCGGTAAAGACCGCGACGTGAGTGCGGAGGTCATTTCCACAGACTTTAATGGCATGGTGGCCGAAGGCAAAAAATTGGCCGAACTCCACGAAAATATCGTGGTTAAAGTGCCTATGATCCGGGAAGGTGTGAAAGCCATTGCGCACTTTACAGAACTGGGCATCCGCACCAACTGTACGCTCGTGTTCTCTGCCGGACAAGCGATTTTAGCCGCCAAAGCAGGTGCCAGCTACGTCTCACCTTTTATTGGCCGTATTGACGACACGGGTTGGGACGGCATGAAACTCATCAAAGATATTTTTGAAATCTACGGCACTGCCGGCTTTGAAACAGCCATTCTTGCAGCCAGTATCCGCAACCCGCTCCACATCGTGCAAGCAGCCAAAGCAGGCGCAGATGTGGTTACCTGCCCGTTATCGGCCATATTGGGGCTTTTCAACCACCCGCTTACGGACATTGGTTTGGAGAAGTTTTTGGCGGATTATAAAAAGGGGTAATACGGATTTCGCGTTTCAAAAAATCACCTCTGTAGCTCCGTAACCGTATTTGTGGTGGTATTCATTTTTGAACTTCACCACATAGGGATTGCCCCGCAATTGCTCCGCGATGGCATCCTTCAGTTTGCCCTCCCCTACCCCGTGGATGAGAAAAACCCGTGGGGCGCCCAAACGCACGGCTTTCTCTACAAAGCGCTGACAATGTTGAAGTTGAATCCGAAGAATCTCGCCCTTGTCCAGGCGGGCATACCCGTTGATTAAACTATGGATATGTAAATCAATTTCCGCGTCAAAGTTAGCTAAGGCCTCCGGGTCGAAGGCTTTGTAAGGCCGGGAATTACTTTCGCGCACAGGCTTGCGCACTTGTTGTTTGGCGTATGCTTTCAAATCGCTTCCCTCCTTTTCATCCTGCTGTTCAAATTTATCAATCATCACAAACTGGTACGCCAGTACATTGAGGATGGGCGCAGTGAGCAAACTGTTGAAAAACTGTTTTGGCTTGATTTTCAAGGTGTGTTCGATAGCATCGTCAACGCCCGCGGTCGTGATTCGTTTCACCCGAAGGAAGGCTTCCGGGGCTTCGTTGAGGTCATCGGAAAGAAAATCGCCGAGTTCGAGGGCTGTGCTGGCGGGAATCTTATCGTCCACCGACAGAACATCCCGAGCATGTGTGAAAAGATCAAACTCCATCAAGAACTCGGAAGGGGTGTCGTTCAAGAGCCACACTTTATAGCGCGAAACGGAGCCATCGCGTCCTGGCATTGGTTCAAACGCCAATTGCAAGCCCTTCGGTTTCAATATTTTATACTGACTTTGGAGGCGGCGCGCCGGCGGGGCTTCTGGCTTTTTTTCCTGTTTGCCTTGAATGAATTTAGCTCCGGCAGACATCGGTTCTGCCGCCTCGTCTCGCAACAAATCCTCCTCAAAAGCGGGTATTTCAATGTCGGGGTCGCTGTCGAGCCGGACCTGAAGCATGTCCCCATCCAAGATTCCGGTGATGGTGCCGCGTTCGCCCGTGTAGCGAAGCCTGACTTTGGTGCCGATTGCGTATAACATCTTGAACGATGAACGATGAACTATGAACGATGAACTACCTAACTGCGCAAAAATAGCGAATGTTTTGAAGGAATGGGGGCATTCATGATGCGGGACATTTTCTGGGATCGAGGCTTCTATGGTTTTTGGAAACCATATAGGTCTGAGTGTAAATCAGTTACGTCCAGTAGTATTGTGCGTTTTCCGTCCTCGTGTTTTTTACAGATCAATGGGTGTTAGGCTGTTGATATTCATCAAACCCTGAACACCTCATCTGCCAATGCAAACATCGCCGAATCGCCTTTGGAATTGCCGTAGGCGATAATTTTTTCATAACCATCAAGATCATAGCTTGCAAGAATCCGCCGGGCTTTTTCCGCGCCGTTGCAATTGGGCGTGGCGAAATTGCCCCTGAATAGGCCGGATTCAAATTCAAGTTCTGTGCAAAGCAGATCGAAACCATTAGCAGCGCAAAATGGCCGAAGCCACACATCAGGTGACGCAGATACGATGACGACGATTCCGCCACTTTGAAGGGTCTTACGCAGGTCATTCAATAATTCGGCACGCAGCAATGC
This sequence comes from uncultured Saprospiraceae bacterium, assembly GCA_964589365.1. Taxonomy (GTDB): domain Bacteria; phylum Bacteroidota; class Bacteroidia; order Chitinophagales; family Saprospiraceae; genus M3007. The sequence continues at coordinate 6,047 of CAZPTQ010000061.1, read as the reverse complement.
GGGAATTTTCTTTTGACAGAAACCCTCGCCTAATGCCCTCATTTCCTGCACACTTTTTCCTTTGAAAAAGACCGAAAGCACAACAGCTTTTGCTGCACCGTTCGACCATTTTCCAGAAAAAATCAGCCCTAAAAATTTGAATGCCAACACAAAACTGCCAGCAAGCAAGCGTGGCAAAGGAACCGCAAATACCAAAAACCGCACAAACGAGTCCCCGTGTGTCAGCGTACCATCGAAATCGCATAGATGAAGTTGTTGGCTACTCATAAGTACCTCGTTCATAGTTTTTACCCGCCGAAGCCTTAGCGAAGGAGGGCATAGTTCTTAACCACCCAAAAATGCGGCGTTTCTTCCACAACTTTATCTCTTTGAAAAAGTAGGCGCGTCACTTCCAATTCGGGGTCGCTTTCCATTTTTTCGCGGAAAGATTTTTGGATAAAAATGATCGGCTTCTTTTCTTGTAAATTTTTGACAATCAAAGTGTTGTCGCCATTTGTTTCACGATTTACCACCCAATCAAGTGGAAACGGAGGAAGGGTTTTGGTCAAATAATTAGCCTGCGGAAAAGCAGGGAGTGTTTTGATGTTCGGCCCGTATTGCGCAGCCAATCGCTTCAAATCGCGGTATAAGTCCGCCGTTTCCCGGTCTGAGTAAATGCCTGAAAGTTGTGGGAAAATGGCCCCCATTGATTCGTTCATTTCGCTCCTTCGGCCATCACGGTACACGAATTCGTGGGCAATGCGGAAAGTTAGAAGTAGCCCAATTAACATTACAAACCTATAAGGTTTTGAAAACCTTATAGGTTTATTTGCCGCCTCTAATATTCTTGTTACCTCCATCCCTGCCCACACCCAAGGTGTTGCAAAAAGCATCGGCAGGTTGTAGCCCCAACTCACGGAAGCGCACCAGGAGATGCCGAGCAGGAGGAACGAGAAACGATGAACGATGAACGATGAAATGATTAGACGATTTCGCTTAAAATCGCTCGATGCCAGCCAAAAACAATACCCTAAAGCCACCCAAAACATCGCCCGAGACTGTGCAATGGGTGCCGTATGGTTCTGCCTCAGCCAGGTAATGGCCGCAAAACTCGCTACCAAAGCGAAAAGCCAAAGCGACCATGCTGTCAGGGCAAAAGCAGGGTTTTTCCCTTTCCAAAACCACCAAGCCACAGGAAGTAGCAAGAGGATACTCGGCAATGCAAGTTCAGGCGTAATCCGAAAATAGTCGAATACACCGTGTTGCAATGCCTGGCTGCCTGAGCTTGCGCCACTCGTCATTTGCAGGAAATTGCCAAGGAGATTGTATTGATATAAATAATTGAAAAACAAGACAAAACACAGTGCAAACCCTCCAAAAAACCACCCGATTCTTTTCCAACGGCCCTCCTTTTCCAAAAACATAAACAGTACGAAAATCGGGAGCAAAGGATAGAACGATTGCTTGCAAAGCAGGGCGCAAAAGAGGCAGAAGCCAGCCAAAACCAGCGTGAAAAAATTTGATCCTCCCGACTTTTTCGGATTTTCCAAAGTTTGTTCCTGGGTAGGAACCATGAAAAACGCCGCCAGCACCGCGAACAAAATCCCATCCACCGTGTGCCAGGCCATTGGGGGGTAGCAGTGTGCCGACACGACAAACCCCAACACAGCCAATTGCCAACGCCGCTCTCCTTTCGCCAGCACCGCCGCTCCAAGCCAGGAATATAGCCCGACTTTGGCATAAAAAATCCATCGCTCACCCAAAACGGCAAAATGTTCAGGCAAAATTTGGAGCTCCAAAGCCCGAAGCCATACGGGCAAAGGCGGGCGCACATACACGATGTCATGGTAAAGCATTTTGCCATTAAGCACTTGCCAGGCCAGTCCGGTAAGAAATCCGCCATCCGTTTCATTCACGCCAAATGGGGCGTAATACAGGCAATAACTCGCTACGATGGCGAAAAACAGCAGTTTCCAAACCAATGTCCGATTATAGTTCAGTTCACACATCATACTTGACTAAATTTCTTGACAAAAATCTGAAAAGTATCGGGCTTGACCGTTACTATCTTTGCGCCATGAATCCACGCCCATATCCTACCCCCAGCACTTTCACCCGCGCCCGCAGCGGCGAACTTTTTGAAACTGCCAAAACTTACTTCCCAGGGGGTGTTCACAGCCCCGTTCGGGCGTTCAAAAGTGTGGAGGGTCCGCCTATATTCTTTGAACGTGGCGAAGGTTGCCACCTTTATGACGTTGATGGCCAAGCATTTGTGGATTTTTGTGGCTCCTGGGGGCCACTCATCCTGGGGCATGTACACCCAGCAGTGCTGGACCGCGTACAAGCAACTGCGGCGAATGGCATGACGTTCGGCACGCCCACACCACACGACAACTTGATTGGAAAACTTATACTCGACAACCACCAGTTCGTTGAGATGATCCGCTTTGTAAGTAGTGGCACGGAAGCGGTAATGAGTGCCCTCCGGCTTGCACGCGGGGTTACAGGACGCAGTAAGGTCATCAAGTTTGAAGGTTGTTACCACGGCCATGTGGATTCGATGCTCGTAAAGGCAGGCTCGGGGCTTGCCACATTTGGAATCAGCACCTCGGCGGGCATTCCCGAAGCGTATGCAAAAGAGACCATTGTAGTACCTTTGGCCGACCCAGAGGCTTTGGAGAATGCCTTGCGCCAATATGCGGGCGATGTAGCCTGTGTTATTATCGAACCAATTCCGGCCAACAATGGTTTGTTGCTGCAAAATCGCGAGTTTCTCCAGTTTTTGCGCGATAAAACCCGTGAGTACGATGTTTTACTCATTTTTGATGAGGTAATTTCAGGCTTTCGTGTAGGCTTTGAGGGCGCCGCAGGACTGTACGGTATCGAGCCAGATATACTCACCTTCGGCAAGATCATAGGCGGCGGGATGCCTGTGGGGGCATACGCAGCAAGCAGAACAATCATGGAAAATGTGGCGCCTGTAGGCCCGGTGTACCAAGCCGGAACGCTCAGTGCGAACCCCGTGGCGATGGCAGCAGGATTTGCTACCTTGACAGAATTGTTGAAACCAGGTTTTTACGAATCTCTGGAAGAAAAAACGGCGCGGTTTACAGCGCGATTGCAGGAATTCTGCGATAAAAAAGGCTACGAAGTCAGTTTCCCGCGCGTTGGATCAATTTTTTGGCCAACATTTACACGCAAACACATTCAATGCAGCGACGAGATTGATGGCTCCAGCATGGATTTTTTTAAAAAAATGCACTTGGAATGCCTGAAACGCGGAGTCTATTTCGGCCCCTCCGGGTACGAAGTGGGCTTTGTTTGTTCCGCGCACATGGAGGCAGATTTAGACTTTGCTGCGGGGATGATCTGCGAGAGTTTGGAGGAGGTTTTTGAGGGTTGATTGGGGCAATTTCGGGTTTGTGGATCCAATTTAAGCCCAATCCTTCACTTTGTCTCCACCTGTCTTTTTCAAATACCATGAAATGAGCGCAGAGAAAATATCTTTGCCTCCCAAATTTAGAAATTTGGATGCTGGACTTTGAATTATTCTAATAGTCCAGCCTCCAAAAGTCCATCAAATAGATACATGAGAAACTATTCTACTTTCCTGTTTTTTTTCTTTCTTCCTACCTTTTTATTCTCCCAAAAAGGGACGGTGCGTGGCAATGTTTTTGACAAAACAAGTGCCGCCCCGGTGGGCTTTGCCACGGTGGGCATTGCTGGTACTGGCTTGGGCGCGACGACTGATGTAAACGGCTTTTTTACCATCAGCAATGTACCGTTGGGACCACAAAAATTGAAAGTCTCCTTCATCGGTTTCGCGGATTACGTAAAGGACATTGAGGTTAAAAAAGGCGAAATTCTTTACGAAAACGTCTTTTTGGAAGAGGGCGGTGGCACTGAACTCCAGGAAGTGGTGGTGAGCGGCAAAAGGACGCAGGCCAAAGCAGAAGTTCAAATTTCAAAAATCGCCATCACGGCCAAACAGATTCGCGCGCTGCCCTCGGCGGGCGGCCAAGCCGACGTGGCGCAGTACCTCACGGTTTTGCCAGGCGTGGTATTCACCGGCGACCAGGGCGGACAACTCTATATCCGGGGTGGTTCGCCAGTGCAAAACCGCATTCTGCTCGATGGGATGACCATTTACAACCCCTTCCACAGCATTGGTTTTTTCTCGGTTTTTGAGACAGAGCTTATACGCAACGTAGACGTGCTTACTGGTGGCTTCAATGCCGATTACGGTGGCCGAATTTCTGCGGTTGTAGACGTAAAAACCCGGGAGGGAAACCGCAAGCGTCTTGCCGGAATGGTATCTGCAAGCCCGTTTCAAGCAAAGGCACTGATTGAAGGCCCGGTAATCAAACTTAAGGAAGATGGTGGCTCAAGCGTATCGTTCGTGCTTACGGGGAAAAAATCGCTTATAGACCAAACGGCTCGTTCCTTATACACTTATGTGGGTGACACGACGGATATTTTTGGAGCATTCAAGCAATCTGAATTGTGGAAAGCACCCAATCGCGACACCAACCTTGTGCGAGGAATTCCATTTGAATATCGCGATTTGTACGGCAAAATCACCTTGCTCACGGGCAATGGAAGCAAACTCAACCTTTTTGGATTCAACTACACCGATGGGGTGAATTATGGCATTACGAGTTTTGGCTGGAAAAGCAGTGGTGGAGGCATGGATTTTACGGTTATCCCAGCCAACTCGAATACCATTATTGGAGGGGTGATAGCTGTGTCGGGCTATGATTCCCAGATCGAGGATGCAGATCGCTTGCCGCGCAGCAGTTCGATATCAGGCTATTCTGCAGGATTGAATTTTACCAACTTTGGGCGCGACAGCGAGTTGAAGTACGGGATCGAGCTCAATGGCTTCAAGACGGAATTTGAATTTGTCAATTTCAAAGGACACACCATTGGTCAAACGGAGAACACCACCGAGATCAGCACTTATGCTAAGTTTCGGCGCAAACTCGGGCCGCTCGTGATCGAGCCAGGCATTCGTTTGCAATACTACCAATCGCTCAACGATTTCGCCTTCGAGCCGCGTTTGGGCTTGAAATACAACATCACCGACCGTTTTCGGGTCAAGGCTGCAGGCGGGCTATATTCCCAAAACCTGCTTTCTACCGTAAATGAGCGCGACATCGTGAACCTCTTTGTCGGATTTCTCTCCGGTCCGGAAGAAGCGATTTACAAACCCGGAACGCAGCCGGGCATAGAGGCCAACCGTACCGAAAATCGCATCCAAAAATCCATTCATGCCGTTTCTGGCTTTGAGGTAGACGTTACAGACAATTTTGACCTGAACATAGAGGGTTATTACAAGCGGTTTACCCAGCTCATTGCCCTGAATCGCAACAAGCTGGAAGCCACAGACCCCAACTTTATTACCGAAACAGGCGACGCTTATGGCATAGACGTTTCGCTGAAAGTTGAAGGCAAAAGATATTATATCTGGGGTGCTTATTCGCTGGGATATGTGACTCGCGATGACGGCAAAGAGGTGTACCCTCCTGTGTTCGACCGCCGCCACAACCTGAACATCGTGAGTACCTACCAACTGGGCAAAAAGAAAGCATGGGAAGCAGGCGTACGCTGGAATTTCGGCTCCGGGTTCCCCTTCACGCAAACGCAAGGCTTTTACAACAACGTTACCTTCGGCGACGGTGTCAACACCGATGTGCTGGGCGGAAATTCTGACCCAAATGACATTGGCATCATCTATGCCGATAAACGCAACGGTGGAAGGCTGCCCTATTATCACCGCATGGACGTGTCCATAAAGCGTATTTTCAAGTTCTCGAAATTCAGCAACCTGGAGATAACTGCTTCTGCTACAAACGTATACAACCGCCCCAACATCTTCTATTTTGATCGTTTGCGGTACACCAGGGTGAATCAGTTGCCGATTTTGCCGAGTTTGAGCGTAACGTTTCAGTTTTAAAATGTCATTTTGGTCATTAGGTCATTGGTGCAATGACCCCAATGACCCCAATGACCCAATGACCCAATGACCCAATGACCCCAATGACCCCAATGACCCCAATGACCCAATG
>CAZPTQ010000060.1:0-25718 GCA_964589365.1 uncultured Saprospiraceae bacterium | reverse complement strand
GCGTCTTTCTTTTCGCCTGTGATTTTCAAGCTGTTGCCACGCGAAGTGATGGTGGCATCTGGATAGGCTTTGCGCAAAAGATTTAACTTTGCGTTGTTTTCGCCGAAGAGTTCGAGAGGGTCAATGCCCTCGATGGTGAGAATGATTTCGCTCAAATTTTTACCCTCAGAGTTTTGAAGTAGCGGGAGGGGTAACGGCACCATTGATTTGATTTTCAAGGTAAAAATTCAGTGCCGCGCCTCCATGCTCTTGATAAAAAACGTTGTTTGCTTCCGCCCACAAAACTAAGCTATTGCGGGCAGATTTTTTTAAACAGAAAAATTAGAAAAAGGGTTTCATCTATCTGCCAATAACCAATCATCTATCTGCCGATCTACCAGTAACCAATCACCGATCTACCAGTAACCAATCACCGATCTACCAGTAACCAAAATGCAATTCATTACCCTTACCACCGATTTTGGCACACAGGATTTTTATGTAGGCGCACTCAAAGGCGCTTTGCTCCGACGTGTGCCATCGCTCCATCTGGTAGATATTTCGCACGACATCACTCCTTTCGACATTGTGCGGGGGGCTTTTGTAGTCGCCAATATGTGGCGAGAGTTCCCCGAAGGCACCATACATTTGATTGGGGTCAACTGCGTCTATCAGCAAGATTTTCGCTTTGTGGTCGCGCGGTACGAAGGGCATTTTTTCCTCGCGCCCGACAATGGTTTGCTCTCCTTGCTTTTCAGCGACCTCGAGCCCACAGATCTGCGCAACCTTGCTGCCGACCCTGCGGAGCATTTTGCAGTGAAAAATATTTTTTCTATTGCTGTGGAACATTTGGCCGAGGGCAAGCCCTTCGAGGAATTGGGCGACCATGCCGCTCCATTGCTAGAGCGTATCAGTATCCAGCCTGTCATCACGCCTACACAAATTCGGGGTACGGTGATTCATGTGGATAATTTTGAGAATGTGGTGGTCAATATTCGCCGGGAAGTTTTTGAAACGGCTGCACATGAGCGGCCATTTTCCCTGTTTTTCAAACGAAATGACCCAATAACCCAACTTTCAGGCAATTACTGCGATGTGGCAGTGGGCGAGCAACTTTGCCTTTTCAACACGGCGGGTTTTCTTGAAATAGCGGTAAACATGGGTCGGGCTGCTACCCTTTTCGGCTTGAAAGTGGAGGATGTGGTAGAGGTGGTGTTTGAGGCTCCACTTGCGCCCTCTGAGTGATTGGCTCATGCCCTTTTGCAAACAACTGGCCGAGTTTTGCCGGATTCTGCTCAAAAAAAACTGCGTTGCGTCGTACTATTTGCACACATTTGAGCCGGATTTACAAACCTAATCAACTTTCTGTACGAATGGCAACATTGACTAAATCTGAACGCCCCAAAATCACCATCCCATTGCGGCCGCTCGACTATGCTTTGGAAGGGCTAGCAGTGTTCAGCCTGCTGCTGCTTTTCGTTGTAGATGCGCTTAATTACGGCCAATTGTCTGAGCAAATCCCAACGCATTACAATTTCAATGGCAGTCCCGATGGCTTCGGTTCGAAAATAACCTTGTGGGTGCTCCCGGTGGTGGGACTCGTGTTGTATATTTTCATGACACTGATTAACCGCCTACCAGAAAGTTTCAATTATCTGGTAAAAATCACACTTGAAAACGCTGCGTTTCAATACACACTGGCAACCAGGCTCATCCGAACAATGAAGGCCTTTGTGATGCTGCTTTTCGCATTTCTTGTTTGGCGTACCATTAGCATTGTAAACGGCGAAGCCGAAGGACTGGGCAGCTGGCCATTGCTGGTGGTCGTATCGGTTACGCTTGGTACCACATTTTTTATCATCCTGAAAAGTTCGGCCAACAAGTAGCGTCCAAATTTCTAACTATTCAAACAATCACAACCATGTTTTTTATCTTTCTCGGCATTTTTGCCGTCGTGCTCGGGGCATCCCTTGCCAAAGCCAACCCCAATTTTGCTACTGTCGGAAAAACGGCTCGGTATATTGGCCTGGCAATCATCCTGCTGGGTATTTCCACTGCTTGTTTTGTGCAAATTGAACCAGGTGAGGTTGGCGTGAAAACCCTTTTTGGCAAAATTCAAGAGGGTACGCTGACCGAAGGTTTGAACTTTGTGAACCCACTTGTGGAGGTTAAAAAATTTGATGTCCGTACTCAAAACTATACGATGTCTGCCGTACGCGACGAAGGAGCAATGAAGGGTGACGATGCTATCCGGGTGCTTGCTGCAGATGGCTTGGAGGTGATTATTGATCTTTCGGTGTTGTACCATATTATACCAGACAAGGCGCCCGAAATTTTGCGCAACACGGGTAATCGAGAAGTTATCACGGATAAAATTATCCGTCCACTTGCACGCACCAAAATCCGTGACAATGCGGTTTTTTATGACGCAGTGGCACTTTACTCTACCAAGCGCGAGGAGTTTCAACAAAAAATCACGCAGACCATTCAGAAGGACTTTGCGGATCGAGGCATCGTTTTGGAAGACATTTTGATTCGGAATATCACGCTGCCCGAATCAGTCAAACTCGCGATCGAATCAAAAATTAATGCAGAACAGGAGGCGCAAAAAATGAAATTCGTGCTCGACAAAGAGCGCCAGGAAGCAGACCGCAAGCGTGTGGAAGCACAGGGTATTTCGGATTACCAACGTATCCTGACTTCGACCTTGACCGACAAACTCCTTCAGTACGAGCAAATTAAGGCACAACGAGAATTGGCTGCCTCCTCCAATGCCAAAGTTGTCATTATGGGAAGTGGCAAAACAGCACCAATACTTATTGGTCAATGAGGTATTAGGATATTGAGATATTAGGATATTGGCTCAATATCCTAATATCTCAAACACCCCAACAGCCATCAGCCCTGCGGTTTCCGTGCGCAGGCGGGCTTGCCCGAGGCTAACTCCTTGAAAGCCGTTTGCCAATGCAATTTGGACTTCTTCGGGCGAAAAGTCACCTTCCGGGCCAATGGCTATCACAGCATCTTGCAGGGGGGAAAGCGTGGTTTTTAAATGAGGCAAAGGCTCCTCAGAGCACCAGGCGAGGCGTTTTTGCGCCTCGCTTGTTTTTTCTGCAAAATCCTGAAACCGTGTAGGCGGGTTCAGTTTTGGAAGCCAGGTCCTCAAAGATTGCTTCATGGCCGACACAAGAATTTTCTCCAAACGGTCGAGCCGGATACTGTCTCGTTCAGAGCGCTGACAAAGGAGCGGGGTGATCTCGTCCACGCCGATCTCGGTGGCTTTTTCCAAAAACCACTCCAAGCGTTCCATTTGCTTTGTCGGCGCAATGCCGATGTGGAGTCGGGCTGGTCGTAGCTTTGGGGTCTCCGTTTTAGAAATGATGCGGGCAAGCACATGGCGCTTGCCCGCATCAGCTAATTCGGCTTCGTAAATAAATCCTTGTCCATCAGTGAGTTGGAGGAGGTCACCCGTTTTTTTACGCAGTACTGTAAGCAGGTGTCGGCCTTCCTCTTCCTCAAAAACGGCAAAGCCATTTTCTATTTTTTGGGTGTAAAAAAGTTGGTTCATTGTCACTTCCGGGTCTTCAGCTCGGTCAGCACGTACTGCCCAATTTCCTTTCCACATTTCAAGCCTGCTTCATTGCCACGGCGGTAGTGAATGCCACCGTAAAGGCGGCTTATCCCCACCTCTTCAGATGCCTGATAAAAGGAATTGAAACTGCGTGGACCAATGCCAAATTCCATTTCGGTGCTATCAGTAAAAGCAAAATTGTCGCCGAAAAGACCAGTTAGCGTTGCAGCAGCCGCCATCGAAATAGTACTGTGCCCGCTGGTGTGTTCAGGAAATGGCGGGGTCTGTATCAGCGGTTGCCAACTTTGGTCAATGTATTGGTTGATGTAAGATTCTGGCCGGATTAGATTGGTTTTGTATTTGACATCCCAACTAAGAATAAAGGCATCGGCGAGTGCGCAAGCGACCTTTACATACGCCTCTGCCGAGGTAATAATATCCGCATTCGCTTTTCGGCAAGCATGTCCTACGATGTTCATCCAGTGGCCTCCGGGGCTTATTTTTTTCTTGGCAAAAGCAATGTGTCCGCTCACTTCCATGGCAAACGGATTGTCGTCCCAGTACCAGGCGATGTCCACTTGCTCCTGGGTTAGGTTGTTCACGATGTCGCGCACTTCGAGGGCTTGTTTGTAAAAATCGCTGTTTTTGTCTGTGCCAAATGGAAATGGAGAATCTGATATGAATTGTCCGCAAGAATCCATCACCCAAGTTCGCATTTGGCACCAGTAAGGCTCCAGAGCATCTCCATAAGCAGGTGGGGTTGGACGCCATCGCGCCGGACTGTCCACATCAATCGTGAACTTTGGAGCGCTGCGTGTTTGTGCGTAATTGTCGCCCTTGGACCAGGCCAAGATGTGCTTCGCTACGGCTTCTCCGTAAGCCATGGACCGATCATACACCTCATTGGGCATGTTCATTTTTTGGAAATCCTCGAAGATTTTTTCCTTCAAATCATCCACATCTCCTTCAGAGAAGATCAATTGTTTTCCCACGATGAGCTGAGCGTTGGCGCTGGCCAGGGGGTAGCAATATTCTTTACCAGTCTCTGGTTTTGGGCCGGGGGTGAGTCCGTTAAGTTGGCCAGCAAGGCTTTGGTAGGCAGGATAGCCCGGCACCAAGGCCTCATAAGCCGCCACCGCCGAATAAGCATAGATACGGGAAGAAACAGGCGGCGCAAAAATGTCGTGCCGGATAATGTCGGTGATGCGGCGAACGCCTGCATGCATGAATTCGGGGTTGTTCGCTTTTTGCTGGTAGTCAGTGCTGGTCTGTTGACAGCCAAAAAGACCCACAAGCAGAGCTAATGCGGCAAGAAAGTAAGTTTTTAAATTCATTATGAATATTTTAAACAAAACTGAACGAATAGACAAGGGTGCAAAAGTCCTTTTAAATCAACTAGGCAAGGGGATGAAGTGCAATTTTTAATCCAATTTTAAGTCCATCGGAATTTTGGCAAAAATAATAAGAGTCAAAGCAAAAACTACGCCTAATTTACCCCCTCTAAAGCAAAAACATAGCACCTTTCATGCCGCAATTCGTCCTCAATCTACTCCCCTTCCTCGCCCTTGCCCTCTTATTGCCAAATTGTTCTGACCATATTCCACCACGCATCCTCCTTTTTTCCAAAACCGAGGGCTACCGCCACGCGAATATTCCCATAGCCACGGCGGCCTTACGCAAACTCTGCCATGCAAACGGCATCGCCGTAGACACGACCGAGGATGCTGACGATTTCAATGAGAAAAACCTGCGTCGTTACAACGCCATTGTGTTTCTCTGTACAACGGGCGATGTACTGAATCCCAAACAGGAGACTGATTTTGAACGCTACATCCAGGCTGGAGGAGGCTATGTTGGCATTCACTCGGCCACTGATACGGAATATGGCTGGACGTGGTATGGCGGACTCGCCGGGGCTTATTTTAGCAGCCACCCAGCCGAGCAAACCGCTACCCTTCGGGTTGAAAAAAAGGATCATCCAACTACCAGACATTTGGGAGATACCTGGCAGCGGTACGACGAATGGTACAATTTCAAAAACCTGAACCCAAACGTAAATGTGCTGCTTAGTCTTGATGAAAGCAGTTACAAGGGAGGAACAATGGATTCCTCTTCCCCAAATGGGGAGGGCAAGGGTGGGGGCCATCCCGTATCCTGGTTTCATGAATATGACGGGGGGCGTGCGTTTTACACCGCCCTTGGCCATACGATTGAAAGTTATACGGAGCCGGACTTCCTGAAACATGTGCTCGGTGGCATTCGCTATGCAATTGGTAAAAAAAAAACGCCTGAATTATACCGCTTGCCGAACCCCTGAAACGCCCGATCCTACGCGCTTCCAAAAAACCGTGCTTGCCGAAGACCTCACCGAGCCAATGGAACTAGATCTTTTGCCCGATGGCAAAATCATTTTTATTGAGCGGCGCGGGGCCATCAAGATATTCGATCCCGCTACAGGTTTGGTTAACATTGCATACAAACTGCCTGTGCATTCTGAATACGAAGATGGGTTGATGGGGCTAGCGCTCGACCCGCATTACATTGATAATCATTGGATTTATCTCTATTATTCTCCCGTCGGCAATGAGTCTGTAAACAATCTTTCACGCTTCATTTTCAGGGGCGATACGCTGGATCGAGCCTCTGAACAGATCATTCTTCAAGTAGCCGTACAACGTCAGGAATGCTGTCACTCAGGTGGCTGTATCGAGTTCGATGCGGCGGGAAATCTCTACCTCAGCACGGGCGACAACACCAACCCATTTGCCTCGGACGGTTATTCACCTAGCGACGAACGCACCGGTAGAAGCGCATGGGATGCCCAAAAATCTTCTTCCAATACCAACGATTTGCGTGGTAAAATTTTGCGGATAAAACCACTCTTAGATGGGGGTTATATCTGTCCGCAGGGAAATTTATTTACGGAAAAGTCTTTGGAAACACGTTGGCCCGAATTGAAGCAATTGCCAAAAGGCATGCTTGGTCGCCCGGAAATTTACACGATGGGCTGCCGTAACCCATTCCGCTTCTCTTTCGACAACCGCCGCAAGCTGCTCTTTTGGGGAGAAGTCGGCCCCGATGCCGGCGAACCTGACATGACCCGCGGTCCACAAGGCCATGACGAAATCAACCGCGCCAGAGCGGCTGGTTTTTTTGGTTGGCCCTATTTCGTGGGAAACAACAAGCCCTATCACGAATTTAATTTTGCTAACCATAAAAGCGACCCCTTACACGACCCCGCCCACCCCATCAACAACTCGCCGAACAATACAGGGAAGCGCGAACTGCCGCCTGCTCAACCCGCATTTATTTGGTATCCATATGGTAACTCGCTGGAATTTCCGTTGGTAGGCACGGGTGGCCGCAATGCCATGGCTGGCCCTACCTATTATTGTGATGAATACGCTGCTGATACCCGTTTCCCGGACTATTACAATGGAAAACTCATCATTTATGATTGGATACGCGGCTGGATGATGGCGGTTACGGTGGACTCACTGGGGAATTTTAGCCGTATGGAACCATTCGGCGAGGCACTAAATCTTTCTCGCCCAATGGACATGGTGGTAGATAAAAACGGCTCCATTTGGGTATTGGAATATGGCACACAATGGTTTGCCACCAATCATGATGCCCGCCTCTCGCGCATTGACTATTTTCAGGGTAATCGCCCACCTGTTCCGGACATTCAGGCAGAAAAATTGGCTGGCGCAGCACCTTTCACGGCTTATTTCAACTTGTCAAACACTAAGGACTACGATGGCGAAAAACTCCAGTATGAACTGGATTTTGGAGACGGAACTCCCGTCAAGACTTTTGTGGCAAAACACCCGACCAGTCGTGGTGGTCAATCCAATTTGGTAAAACCAACACGGAGCGGTCGAGTCGGTCAGCAGGGAGCAAAGCCTTTTGCAAGGCAATCTGAATTAGATAGCCTGGTTCATATCTATTCAAACCCCGGCACTTATGAAGCCAAATTGAAAGTAACAGACAATAAGGGCTCTACAAAAACCGCGAAACTGAAGATAATTGTAGGCAATGAGCCTCCACTCGTGCGCTGGGATTTTGGTGGTAAAAACCGCAGTTTCTATCAACCCGGGCAAGTGTTGAACTATCGTCTGGTAGTGACTGATGCAGAAGATGGCTCGCTCGAAAACGGCACAATCGCCCCAACTTTCGTGGCTACGACCATTGATTATTTGGAAACAGGTTTCGACATAACAAGCATCGCCCAGGGACACCAAACTGCCAAACAAATGGCCGAATATACGCGGGGTAAAACGCTCATAGAGCGGTCTGACTGTGGTACTTGCCACGCTGAAGAAAGGCTAGTGAACGGCCCGGCCTACCAATCCATTGCTGAGCGATACCGAAAAAGCGATTTCGCTATCCGCGACCTCTCACTTAAAATTATCAGAGGCGGAGCAGGCAATTGGGGCCAAACAGTAATGAGTGCACATCCGCAAATCACAGAAGAGGCTGCGGGCGAAATGGTTCGCTGGATTCTATCACTCGGGGATCCGCCAAAGCTTATGCAGCCCATACCGCTTGCGGGCGATTACATGCTAAAGCCCCCCCTTTCAAGGGATGAAAAAGCCAAGATCAAAGCCGGCACCTTCATTTTCAAAGCAAGCTACCGAGACCGGGGCAGTATGAGCCAAGCCTCACTCGAAGGCTGGGAGACGATTGCGTTGCGCCCTTCCTTCCAGCAAGCAGAACAGGCCGATAGTCTGTCCAAACACATTCGCAGCTATCGACCGTTCAATGGCGATACCGTAGTACTCATCGAATTAAAATCTAATAGTTTTTTTGTGTTTAAACATGTTGACCTGACAAGCGTTCACTCCATCGCGATGGGCATCGGCACGAGCGATAGCAAATACCATTTTGGTGGGGGGAGGGTGGAAATTCGGCTCGCTTCGCCTAAAGGAAATCTGTTGGGCAAGGCTGTGTTGCCCCAAAAGAAAGATGGGCTGAAAATGGAGTTTTTCGAAGTCAACATCCCACTTTTAGAGGCGGCCCATCCTGGATTTCACGATGTTTATTTTGTATTCAAAAACGAGAACGACCCCTCGAAAGCGGTAGTGGCCGTGGATTGGGTGAGGTTTGATTTAAGGGAATGAACTAAAGCCGCAACTTTTTCCGCAATTTTGCGCCTTTACCCACCGTAGCCGAAGGCGAAGGCGGGTAAAGGCTACCCAGCTAAGGCAAATTTATGACCTCAATGAAGGCCCGCCTTCGCCAAGGCTACGGCGGGTAAACAGGTAAAAATGACAATTTAAATGCTCAAGCTCTCTTTCCAATACTCTGCCTGGTTTCTGATTTTTTGTGCGTTGCTGGGGCTAGGCTACGCGCTGCTGCTTTATTACCGTGATACCACTTTTCGTGATCAAGCCCCTAAACTCAATCGTTGGCTGGGTCTATTACGTTGGCTATCAGTCACTTTACTCAGCGCATTGCTGTTGTCGCCATTGCTGAAAAGTTTTTTCACCGAAACAAAAAAGCCCATTGTAGTACTGGCACAAGATCAGTCGGAAAGCATAGCCACTGACTTGCAAGGAGAGACTTTGGAACGTTATAAGCAAGATTGGGCTGCGCTGAAAAACTCCCTTTCAGAAAATTATGAGGTACACGAACTTGCCTTTGGCGATCAAGTGCGCGAGGGTGTGGATTTCAACTTCACAGATAAAGTATCCAATTTTTCAGAACTCCTTCGGGGCGTGTACGATCTCTATGGCGGCCAAAATCTTGGTGCAGTAGTACTTGCTTCCGACGGCATCTACAACCAGGGCAGCAACCCAGCTTACTCCGACGCGCCGCTTTCAGCACCGGTGTACTCCGTCGCACTTGGCGACACCACGCCCAAAAAAGACCTGGTGGTGAAGCGGGTTTTCCACAACAAAATCGCCTATCTGGGCGACAAGTTTACCTTGCAAATTGATCTTGCCGCTACCAACCTAGCGGGAAAACAAACCGTAGTAACAGTTTCAAAATCAAGTGATTCAGGCTTGAAAGGACTCCAACGAATCCCCGTATCGCTGGCAGGAAACGATTTTTTTAGCACCAAAGAAGTGCAGCTCGATGCAGATCAAGCAGGGGTAGTTTCCTACATCATCAGTGCTGCCGTTTTGCCTGGCGAAGCGAGTACGAGCAACAATCGCCGCGAAATTTTTATAGACGTGTTGGATGCCCGCCAGAAAATACTGCTCTTGGCCAACAGCCCTCACCCCGACCTCAGCGCATTGAAAACTACCCTTGAATCCAACAAAAACTACCAGGTCAGCACTGCCTATATCAATGATCCTGGTCTGGATGTACTAAAGTTCGATTTTGTGGTGCTGCACAATCTCCCCTCCAACTCGAACGACCTTTCCGGCTTGCTCAACAAGATGAATGAAAAACGGGTTCCACGTCTTTTCATCGCCGGAATGCAGACAGGCTATCCTGCGCTGGCAAGAGCGCAAAGCCTTGTCAGCCTTCAAAGTGATGGCTCGCAAAGTGACGAGGTGCAGGGCCGTGTATCACCACAGTTCGCTGCGTTTTCGCTTAGCCCAAGGGTATTGGAGGAGTTGCCAAAGTTCAATCCGATGACCTCGGCCTTTGGCAATTTCGGGGCAACGCCGCAAGCGCAGGTGCTACTTCGAAAACGAATCGGCAAGGTGGACACCGATCAGCCACTTCTGGCAGTGGGTGAAACGAACGGGATCAAAACAGGTATTTTGCTCGGTGAGGGACTTTGGCGCTGGCGTTTATTCGACTATTTACAGCATCAAAACCACGAGATTTTTGACGAATTGGTTGGCAAAACCGTACAATATCTCTCGCTCAAAGAGGACAAACGCAAGTTCCGCGTGACATTGGACAAGAATATTTTTAATGAAAACGAGCCTGTCGGCTTTGGTGGCGAACTCTACAACGACAACTACGAATTAACGAACGATCCTGACGTCGCCATGAGCATCCGCAATCGCGACGGCAAGGAGTTCACCTATACGTTCAACAAACTTGGGAAAGCCTATATGCTCAATGCCGGCATTCTCCCGGTGGGGCCATATACCTACAAAGCTACGGTCAATTTCAACGGCCAAAACCTTTTGTACGAGGGGCGTTTTAGTGTGCAACCCATTGAACTGGAATTGTTTGAGACAACGGCCAATCATTCCGTATTGCGCCAGTTGAGCGCAAAATTTGGTGGAGAAATGGTGTTCTCTAACCAACTCGCCAGCATTGCAGAAAAAATCAAGGCCAACGAAACGGTGAAACCCGTTCTATACCAAACCACACAAACCAATCCGCTTATAAACCTCAAATGGATCTTTGCCTTGTTGGCATTGCTACTGGCGGGCGAGTGGTTTTTGAGAAGGTATTTTGGGGCGTATTGAGTACCTTGTGCTTTCAAAATTTATCCAATGGAACTTGAAATATTTGCAGAAGAGGAGGTCAAGCGTAAAAAATCTCCCTC
The DNA here is from genome assembly GCA_964589365.1 of uncultured Saprospiraceae bacterium. Classification (GTDB taxonomy): domain Bacteria; phylum Bacteroidota; class Bacteroidia; order Chitinophagales; family Saprospiraceae; genus M3007. The sequence continues at coordinate 14,706 of CAZPTQ010000060.1, read as the reverse complement.
TTCTATTTCAAAATTGACGCAACCCAAGAAATTGATTGCCTTCGGATGGTACGGAGGCAAGTTTTCTCATCTCGACTGGCTTCTTCCTTTCCTCCCTAAATGCAACCATTATTGTGAGCCCTTTGCAGGATCTGGGGCTGTTTTGCTCAATCGAGCACCCTCGCCAGTAGAGACTTACAACGACTTGGATGGAGAAGTGGTCAACTTTTTCAGGGTATTGAGACAGCAAAAAAATGACCTCATAGAAGCCATTTCATTTACCCCTTTTTCAAGGGAGGAATTTGCATTATCTTGTGAAATTGATCCTTCTCTACGTGAATTGGAGCGTGCGCGCCGTTTTTTCGTAAGGGCACGGCAGGTGCGTACGGGGCTGGCTCAAAAGGCGTCTTTGGGGCGATGGGCAAATTGTAAAAACACGAGCCGTTCAGGTATGAGTGGAGTGGTCAGCCGATGGTTGGGTGGCATTGAAAACCTTGAATTTATTGCAGACAGACTACTGCGCGTCCAAATTGAAAATCGCCCTGCAATTGAAGCCATTGAAATTTATGATAGCCCTGAAACACTATTCTGTTGTGACCCGCCCTACATTCATGAAACCCGAGGAGATACCAGTTCTTATGGTTTTGAAATGCAAGATATTGATCATGTAGCACTATCGAAAACGTTGAATAAAGTAGATGGGATGGTTGCTATTTCCAACTATGACTGCGACTTGATGAATGATCTTTATCCATCAAGTCGTTGGCAAAAGTATTTCAGCCAAGAAAAAACCATCCATTCCACCAAAGACAAGCGCCAGGAAGTATTGTGGGTGAATTACGACCTTCAGGAAATCACAGCACACCAGAAGAACCACCAGACTTTGTTCGGATGAAACCAAGCGAACTGCTCGAAAAATATTTTTCAGAGGCAGAGCAGAGCCTTACCACTCCTTTTGTTGCTGATGTGGAAATCATTGGGAATGTAGAATAAGCGTGTTACTGCTCATGATATTCAACTAGCGCTCAACAAAATATCCAACTCGGGACTTACGATTGACAACTACATTTTTATCACAACAGATCTTATAGAGGTGTCGGTCTCGGATTTTGCAAAGTTGGTATATGAAGAATATGGGATAGAAGTTGCCATTTTAGACTGCCTCGGTTTTGTTCGACACTTCCTCCATTTTTTCCATCGTTATCGCGCTCAGTTCTTAGATGCTTATCAAACATTGGTATTAAACGAACCCAATAGTTCGGTTGGACAGCCTTTGAAAGAAGCATTTTTGGCTCTTCGCCGACAAGCCGAAAGCGATTGACAAAAAATATATTTAACCTATGTCAATCGAAACAAAATCAGACATCCGGTCCATTTCCCTCCCCAATCTCGAAGCGCTTTTCGCTTCCTGGGGAGAGCCGCGCTTTCGCGCCAAACAAGTGTACGAATGGCTCTGGGTCAAAGGTGCAAGGGATTGGGAGGCGATGACCAACATACCTAAAGCCCTGCGCGCCAAACTTGCCGAGCAATTCACTTTCCATGCCCTTCTGGAAGACAAAACCCAGCACAGTGCTGATGGCACCATCAAATCGCGCTGGCTCACTCACGACGGCCATCGCATTGAAAGTGTGCTGATACCTGTTCCCGATGATGACCGCTTCACGGTTTGCGTGAGCACACAAGTTGGTTGCAGCCTCACTTGCGCGTTTTGCGCCACAGGGCAAATGGGTCGGAAGCGCAACCTCAGTGCCGCTGAGATTTTTGACCAGGTGGTAGGCGTGAACCGCCAAAGCCTCGAAAGTTTTGGCAAACCACTTACCAACGTCGTGTACATGGGTATGGGCGAGCCACTGCTGACTTATTCCGGCACCATGGAAAGTATTGAGCGAATCACGGCACCTGCTCCAGGCGGATTGGGCATGGGTGCCCGGCGCATTACCGTAAGCACGGCAGGCATCGCAAAGATGATCCGCAAAATGGCCGATGATGGCTACCGTAGTAACTTGGCGCTCAGCCTTCACGCAGCCGACGACACCAAGCGCAACGAGATCATGCCGATCAATGAATCGAACAATCTCGCTGCGCTCATGGAAAGCCTCGAATATTTTTACTGGAAAACAAAAGGCCGCATTTCTTACGAATACATCGCTTTTGACGGCTTCAACGACTCGTTGGAGGATGCCGCGAAATTGGTCCAACTCTGCCGCCGCAAATTTCCGGTTCGAGTGAATATCATCGAATACAACCCTATTGAAGGACTGTCTTTTGTAAAATCAGATGAAAATCGCTTGAATGCTTTTGCAGCCTACCTCGTCAAAGAAGACGTGACCGTCACTGTGCGCCGTAGCCGGGGTAAGGACATTGACGCAGCTTGTGGGCAGTTGGCTAACAAGTGAGTGATCTTCAAGCACAGACTTTCCAAGTTTTAAAAACTTGGAAAGTCTCGCACCGGTTCAAAAAGACACTCCCACATTTCCCGAAATATACTCTGCCGTAAACTTGTGCGCTTTGATGGAAATGCCCGCAAAAGGCCGCAAGTCATTGTCCCAAAGATCCGGGAAATAATACCTGGCAGAAAGTTTGGCATAACTCGATTTTGGCACATATTGGTTGATGTTTTTGCCCAGGTACTTTCCTGCCTGAAGCACAATGCTGATATCGCCGAATAAAAATTCCTCTGCTGCAAATACCGCTAATCGTGTTGAACCCTGCTTTGCTGCCGCTTCATCGCTGAAGCGTGTTGAGTGCAGGCCCCACTCATAAATGGCTCTATTGGATTCGTAGTCCACGCCTATAAGTGCCCGATTTATGCGACTTATTTGGAAATATCCGGCCGCCGAAGCAATCCAAACAGCGTGTTTAGGCCCGTCAAAAGAGGCTATTTCCAACAACGCGAGTCCTCCTTGGCATTGTCCGCCAAAACGCCGCCTCATTTCGTGCTTGCTGGTTTTCGCGGGTTGGAAATCTTCTTTTTTCAAAGGCTGAAAAAACCAGGCCGCGCCCGCCCAGCCGGAAAAAACGTTCACGCCAAAATTGGGCAATGCTGAGCCACCGTTAGAAAAATGGGTCATGCTACCACCTGCGCTGAACCACAAGTGTGGAGCAGCGCTAAACTCGGCGCCAAGACGGAATTGGGTTATGTTGTTCCAATGCGAACCGATAGCGTTTTGGCCGGCGTTGTCGAACCAGTCGTAGGGTCGCGTCACCCAAGCCAGCCCAGTACCAATGCGGAAATGAGCTGCCCATCTGCCTGCCCGTATCAAAGGAATGCTCAAATGCGGAAGCACGCTAAAGGCGTGGCCATGCGAGCCTTCGCCGAGGCGAAAGTGCCCAAGGGAGAGGCCAAACGCGGGGTAGTGCTGCCATGCTTGCCAGTCGCGGCGACCTGTGGTGTGGATGCGCAATCCAAGCTCCTGGCCACCAATGCCTTCGCCGGATTGAGTGCTTAATTTGGGCGTATGCCTCCATACCGAGCCTTGATAGAGTGCGGCATCGAGGGATATTTTTTGGGCGGGGAGGGTGGTGGCCCAAAATGCAAGCAATAGGATACAAGTGCTGCGCGAGGCGATTTTGGGCTTTCGCAGTGCGATGCTTAAGATTATTGAAAAAGGTCTATCGCAAGCCGCTTTTGAAGTGTTCATTCGCTTTTGTAAGTTTTTTCATTGTTCAAAAGAATGCTTCCACTATTCTTAACCAGCCTTTTAGTTATCGGCGGGTTTTACTCAAGGCATCAATTTTTTCGAGTAGCCATTTTTTCGGAGTAATGGACGAAGCGGTTTCAATCCTCGCTCGTAGTTTGGCTATTTTTCGATTGTCGGCAGCGCTTAGGATAGTAAGGTTTTTTACAAAGTTTAAGAAGTTTAGATATTCTCTTTTTTGGCTTTTGGAAATCAATTTGTTCCGCCGCAAAAAGATTTTGAAACTATCAATCAGGGAATCTAATGCGAGTATTTCCCCCAATTCAAAATAGGTACGTACCAGCAGTTGCTTGGCGCTCAAGGTGTATACAACATCGCTGTATTCCACGTCACGAATCAAGCCTATTACCTGTTGATATTTTTTTTGGTGGAAATGGAGAGAGGCAAGATTAAATGTGCGGGCATTTTCTCGAATATCCGAGGGTAAAAGAGTGGCATAATCTTGAATAAAATTTTCAGTCCAAGAAAATTCCCCTACGCCCAACCCTGCTGTGACAATATTTTTGAAAATGCCCTCTGAGAGGTTTCCCCCTTCTAAAAGAACTCCTTTTTGAATGATTTTTTTAAAAACCTCGAAAGCCTCCCGGTAATATTCTCGCTTACCTTGATTGATTTTGATTGCACAGTAATTTTGAGCAATTTGGTAGCATTCGCGAAGATCGCTTTTTGATAACCCATTGCCATGAGTCTCGATACTTTCTAACAAGTTTTTGAAATGCTGTTCCTCCTCTGGTTTTGTCAGGCTTTCAATAACGTTTCGATAAACTGCTAATAATGGAGTCTCATTAAATGGCTCTTTATCAAGCCTTTCCAAAAGCCCCAGGGGAAGAATAATCTCTTTTTCAGTTGTTCGGGAGCGGTTATAAAGCAGCCAACTGGCGTAATACTTCAGTTTTTGTGTCAAATAAAAATACTCTAAATGCACATCTGCTGACCACAATTTTTCAGCATAGCCAGACGTAACAATGGTTTTTGCTGCACGTGTAAAAACGTTGTGATGCATTTGGAAGCGGGCGAGATAATACTCTGGAGACTCTCCTAATGATTCGTCGAGCAAGCGGCTGATGTTCCTTTCTACTCCTGCAAGGTGCTTCTTAATCTCAGGTTTTTCCAAAAGTCGTTGCAAATCGAGTGCCTCAGCAATCGGGTTTTGACTTCGAGCCTCATCAGAAAGGAAGCGCAAGGTCATTTGAGTCAGGTCGGAAGAAAGGCGGCGCAAATGGGCATCGTTGTATGGCTTGTTCGGGTACAGTTTTTGCCAGATTTGTTGCCTTTCGAGTTGTGTAAATGTTCCGTCGCGAAGTGCCTTGTCCGAAGCCTCGAAGAGCAGGAGCAGGTCGGGCTGCTCGTTCAGGTAAGGCGAAAGCAGGTATTTCCGAAAGCGATTGCGCTCAACTTTCGACAGGGTTTGAAGGATGGAAAGGAGTTTTTCGCTGAACATTTTGCTTGATGATCAATGTGTGAGTGGAACACGGATTTCACGGATTAGACACGGATTTTTTTTCTGAAAAAACAATTCACAAACCAATTTCCGTCAGGTATAAAAACGAAAACATCTGTGCTCAATCCGTGAAATCCTTGTTCCACGCTAAGTCCCGCTGCTGAATAGCAACTAAATGCGAAATTTTTCACAAATGGATTTGGCTGCATAAATTATTGAAGATCAATTTTTTGTAATAAACTTTTAAAGAAAAATTTACCGGCAAGTTCGGAAAATTGTCTTTGTTCCAAAACAAAAAATACATAACCTTTGTAAAGTAAAAATCTGCCCAGCAAAACCGCCCCAACTTGATACCGAAATAATCCGTCTTGATGAACATTCTCAAACTTGTAAGCAGATGCAAAAGCATTTCTACTTTCTGTTGGCGCTGCTTGCGGCAACCCTTTTCTCCGGCCATTTGGTGGCTCAATGCGACCGAGTAGGTCGGGTAGCAGGTGTTACTCCCGGTTGTGGGGCCAAGATCATTGATCTGGACAACGGCCAGACCCTCCGTGCAGTAACTGGCGCAGATGATCTTTCTGGAGGGCAGATATTTATGTTTAATGCCGAGTCTACAGCGCTGCCTTCGGGATGCCAGTCAGGTGGGTTCTCGGTGGTTGCACTTACTTGCGTTTCAGACAAGTTGCCCTGTAAAGCCCAATTTGTTCGAATTCCCAATCCACAGCAATTGCTCGGCTACAAATTCGTGGCCAATATTTACGACCCCACAACACAAACCTGTCATTGGGATTTTGGGGACGGACAAACGGAAGGTGGAGAAAATGTAAACCATGTTTTCTCGACAGAAGGAAACTATGTTGTTTGTCTAACTGTCACCGACGGCTTTGGTTGTTCCATTCAAGAATGTGCCACCGTTGAAGCCAGCAACCAGGACTATGATTGGTGCGGATATGATATTCAGGTAACCGCAGTAGGTACAGAATTGCAGGGAAAAATATTCCGAATCTCAAATGATGCAGACCTGGTTTTGGAGGCCGTACAATGGTACACGAACAAATCGAGCCAAATCATTTCAGAATTGCAAGCTTTTTCCGCTCCGCTCCCGGGTTATGGGGATTATACGGTGTGCGCAAATTATCAGATACGGAATCTATTTGATGGAAGCCTTTGCAGCGGTACCCGTTGCCAAAGCATGACGGTGGCCGAATCGGCCTGTCTCAACCCCGTCTTGGCTGACGTGACCACGCTTTGCCCAGGACCTTCACAATTGTATGCCCCTGTATGTGGCTGTGACGGAAATACTTATGCCAATGAATGCGAAGCAATGTCAAAGGGTCTTTCTCAATGGTGGGCGGGGGATTGTGGTTCCGTCTTGGGCTCCTGTAATACAAACCTTCAGGCAAAAATAATCAGTGGCTCCGCCGATGCGGGCTACATTGCACAGTTCTGCAATCAGAGTATTGGTAATTACAGCTCCATCCAATTGGATTTTGGAGATGGCACTCCGCTTTGGGAAGGCACCAATTGGGACACCATTTTACACCCTTACGCATCGGCTGGAATTTACCGGACCAACCTGACGGTATGGGGCGTCAATGGCTGTATTTCTTCAGTAACTCAATTGCTAGTGACTGATGCCATGAGCATGGTAATCGGGGCCCTGCCCAACACAACCGATTATGTACTACCTGGCGATGCAAACCGTGACCACCGCGCCAATGTGTACGACTTGCTCAATCTAGGTGTGGGGCATTACAGTACGGGGGCACCCCGACCAGAGGCCAGTACTACCTGGAGTCCTCAATTCGCACCGAATTGGGATGCAACCTTGGCTGAAACCATTAATTATAAGCACTTGGACTGCGATGGGAATGGATCGGTGAATGAATTTGATGCGGATGTGATCACGCAACACTACGCAGCCATTGATACCTCAGAGATTTCTTTTTTACCAGGCTCGCCCCAGTTGCGGCTGGAATTTGAAGCCGATACTATTGTCGTGGACCCGAATAATCCCGCTCCTGTAGAAATAAAAGCCTGGGTAAAAGTCGGCAGCCCCAGCCAGCCAGCACTAGGTCTTTACGGGCTGGCCTTCGCCCTTCGTTATCCCGATTATGTGAATCACAACCCGGATTCGGATTACGACGACGACTTTTTTGGCTCTACCAACCACCTGCTCTGGCTTTCCAAGGATGTACACTCCCGTGCTCAATTGGACATTGGCATGACCCGGAAAAATGGCTTAGCCGTCAATGGATATGGCAGGGTAGCCAACCTTACATTTGTGACTGATTACATTATCATTATTGACATTATTGAACGTGGAGAAAGTAAACCAGTTCCCTTTGTCGTACCCATCCGAGGGCTGAAAGCCATTGATAAATTCGGCAATAAATTTGATGTTTCTGTGCCTGCAGGACAAGATACCGTTTGGATAAAAACCCTCCAAACTTCGGGTACAAAAGAAGAAATGCTCCGCTCCAAGATCCTGCTCAGCCCCAACCCTGCCGCTGATGTAATGGAACTTTACACCTCCGATCTTCATGTGGAGGCCATAGAAGTGATAAACAGCCTCGGTCAAAAAATTCGCGAAATACGGCCTTCTGGCACCCGCAGCACATCCTTGAACTTGTCCGGCTGGACAAGCGGTGTGTACACCCTGCGTATTCGTGCGGAAGAAGGTACGGTGGAAAAAAAGTTGGTGGTCCGTTGATCAGAATTTGCTGAATTTTAGAATTAACAGAACTTGCGAGGGGGCTACCTCCATTCTGTTAATTCTAAAATTCATCAAATTCTGATCTACTTTTGCCAGCAAATGCTGTTCTGGGTAAACATACTTTTTTGGCCTGTGGCCCTTTATGTAGGGCTTTGTTTTGTGTTCTATTTTGGGCAAGACCTGTTTTTCTTTCGCCCGGAGCGCTTGGCCAAAACCTTTACTTATCAATATCCTTTCCCTTTTACGGAGGTCAATTTCGACATGGAAGACGGTGGTATGGTGAATGCCCTGCATTTCCGTGTACCCAATAGCAAGGGTGTGGTTTTTTACATCAAAGGGAATTCGCGGAGCATCAAAGGCTGGGGGAAGTTTGCCAAAGACTTCGTGGGAAAAGGGTTTGATTTTTTTATCCTTGATTTTCGGGGATTTGGCAAAAGCCGTGGCCGCCGCACCGAAGAAATCCTGTTTAGCGACCTTCAACACGTCTATAAATGGCTTTCAGACGAGTATGGAGAAGCGCGTATTGTACTGTATGGTCGCTCGCTTGGCAGTGGCCTCGCCGCCCGGGTCGCTTCCTGGAACCGACCCCAAATGGTCGTTTTAGATTGCCCATACTACTCATTCTTGTACCACATCTCTCGGTACGCTTTCATCTTGCCCATTCGCTGGCTATTACGCTACCATATCCGCACCGATCGGTTTATCAAAAAAGTGCACTGCCCTGTCCACATTATCGGCGGGACAAAGGACCGCTTAATCCCTTACCGTCAAAGCGAAATGCTCAAAGCCCTGGCTCCTGAAAAAATCACGCTCCACCCTATCGTCGGCGCAGGCCACAACAACCTTCCCGACTTCCCCGAATACCACGACTTGCTCTATGACATCCTGCACGAAGCTTTTGAAGCGGAAAAAGATTGGAAAATGGCAGCTTGAGTCAATGTGAAAATGAGGTCCATGTGGCCCCTCCTTCGTTAAAACTACGGCGGTTAAAAATGTGATGTAACAGATGTGGTATTTTCATCGTTAATTTTCCTCAAAAATTATTTCAGTGTACTAATGCAAAAAATCGTTACGCTTCTGCTCATAGCACTCCCCATTTCGCTATTTGCCCAAAAAACAAACCCGCCAGCTGCCGGGAAACCGGCGGCAAAAGCTCCCACAGCATCACCAGGAACAACAAAACCAAATACTCCGCCTGCTGCCGTAGCTGGTAATTCAGCGTTCAAAAAGGATACCTCCATCCTGAATCTTTTTGAAAAACCCGCCAATATCAAATGGGTAAAATATTTCAAGGGCCGACTTGACGATGCCTCGGTAGTGGATATAGCATTGGGCTTCGACGGCCGCAACTGCCGTGGCTATCTCACTTACGCAAAAAGCCGTACGCGCTTCAACCTCGCAGGTTCGCTCGATACCACAGGATTCTCACTCGAAGAACGAGATTTGGCTCGTGGGATTACCGGACGCTTGAGCGGCGTTTACCGCAACCGACGTTTGGAGGCCGAATGGGTAAATGCAGATAACACTCTTGGAAGCCGTTTGGAGGCCGAAGAAGTGACGCAAGGCCAGACGCTTACACTTAATTGCTCCGACAATAAATGGAGCAGCCGATTTATCACGCGATACAACGGCGCACGCTGCGACATGGTCCTGGTACGCTCGCACAATGGTGCTTTGGACGGCTTTCTCTGGGTCGAATCAGATGGCCGCACTTACCGACTAAAAGGCGAAATAAAAAACGATGGGGCATACGAAATGGAAGTGCTTGGCTCAGCAGATCGTTTGGCGGCCTTGTTGAGCGGCAACCTTAAGCCAGGCCAAAATACTGACTGCAATTGGGTCGGCAGCGGCGAACGACGTACCTTCAAATTTGTTCTCAAAGACCACTTTTTGCTCGGTTGTTACGAATATGCTGATTATGCTACAAGTTACGATGTGCTCTACCCCCGCACACCTTGTGCACATTGCAACACCCAGCTCGACGAACAAGTGAATCAATGGGTGGAAAGTTGTAAATCTGCTTTTTCAGGAAAAAAAATCCCGCTTTCACCCGCAAACCGCGGAAGTCAGAGGGCCAGCGCTTGGCCTGAAATTGCCTGTTGGACCGACAACGTTTTTACTGGGTATGTCACGTTTTCCGATACATGGACAGATCAAGCACAGGGACTTTCTTTCAACTACGATCTGCGCAGCAACAAGGAAATTGGGCTCGAAGATCTTTTTAACAAAGGCTTCAACGCCCAAAAATATCTGACAGACTGGGCGAACCGCGAAATGCCAAAACTCCCCTCCTTTGCCGGCGATCCGAAATACCGCGAATGGCTTACCAGAGCGGGTTTCCCGCTCTTTGCCCTTCGACGGGAGGGATTGGAGATCAGTACCTTGTTTCACCCACAATATGGTCGCCAAACTTTGCTTGTGCCATATTCCGGACTCAAAACTTACCTAAAAAAAGACAGCCCTGCGGGGGAATTTGTTAAATAATATGGTCAATTTTCAACTGAAAACTGCCCCTGAAAACTGCTGCTGAATTATGGAAGACTGGCAATTAGATTTTGAATGGCTGCGCACCCAGCACCTCGTGCAGGAAACAATGAAGCGCGAGACCTTGCCCGACCTTAACACGGTGCTGTTCCTGGTGGGCATACAAGAGTTGGGACGGTGGAAACGCTCGTTTTCAAAAGAAGAAAAACAAGACCTGATGCACATCGCGGTGTGCCGTTTGTTAAGCCAAGAAGGTTTTTTTGAATTTGTAGGCCGCGATGAAGATGGCTGGCCACACTACCGCCAGGCTTTGGAAATGCCTCCGCGCGACACTATGGAACAAGAAAAACTTTTGAAAATCAACGCGATACGTTATTTTCAAGAGTGGGAGAGTGAGTAGAGCGAAATTCATTTCGCCTCCGTATATGTTGATGTGGTAGAAATATTACCTTCGCTCAATGCACACGCACAGTCTTTTTGAACTCAACGAGCACATCCGCCGGGTGCTGGCGCTCAATTTCCAGCAACCGATTTGGATTGTGGCCGAGATTGCTCAAGTAGGCGAATCGCGTGGCCATCGTTACCTTGATTTGGTGCAAAAGGAAGCGTCTGGCGATGTAGTAGCACAGGCACAGGCCGCACTTTGGGCTGCTGAATTCCGGCAAATTAACGCCCGTTTTCCCTTGGGGGTTGCCTCCATACTTCGGGAAGGATTGGAATTGCGGATGCAAGTCCGTCCCGAGTTTCATGAACGATACGGGTTTAAACTCCACATCACAGACATTGACCCGGCGCACACATTCGGCCAACTCGATATGTTGCGCCGACAAACCATTCAAACGCTTCGACAAGAAGGACTGTTTGACCTGAACCGCGCCCTTACGCTGCCGATTGTACTACAGCGCATTGCTGTGATCAGCAGCGAAAACGCAGCAGGCAAACAGGATTTTTGGGAACATTTGAAGCATAATTCATTTGGATATTCCTTTGATTGTCAATTTTTTATCACAGCGGTTCAGGGCAAAAACGCGGAGGTCGAAATAATAAAGGCTTTGGAAAAAATAGGCCAGACAGCAGAGAAATTTGATTGCATAGTGGTGGTGCGTGGAGGTGGTGCACGGCTCGACCTGATGGCTTTCGATGGCCTGGCACTTTGCCAGGCAGCGGCGAATACACCCTTGCCCCTCATCGTCGGGATCGGGCATGATGTGGACGAAACTGTCCTGGACCTTGTTGCCCATTCTTCGCTCAAAACCCCTACGGCGGTGGCAGATTTCCTGGTACAGCACAACCTGGTTTTTGAAGGAAACGTGCTTGAAGTGGCGGAAGCTTTGGAAAGCATAGCCCAAAACATTTTGAAAGTCAAACACTTGGAACTCGACCGTGCCGAAACCACTGCTCGTTATGCTGCTCGTGAACAAACTCAAGAGTCAAGCAGAAATTTAGATTTTTTGGAACAAAAACTCCCCGCCTTTGCTATCCAAACCCTGCGCGAACACCATCGCGAACTGGAAAAAATAGAGGCTATTTGCCAAAATCTCCATCCAGAAAACGTGCTGCGTCGAGGCTTCAGCATCACTTTCAGCAATGGGAAAGTCATTGCGTCGGCTTCTGAAGTCAAATCCGGCGACGCGTTGGAAACTCGCTTGTGGAAGGGCGTTGTGAATTCGAAAGCGGTGTAATTAAAATTTCTGTGGCAGGATATGTGCACTGCAAGGCAGACTTAGCAGTGCGACGTACACAATTATTTGCCAGAAAATTAGACATTTGCCAGACACTCCGCTAAGCTCCCTAAAATCCTTGAAAAACAACTTTTCCAAGCCTACGTTTGTAGCTCAATCTCTGCAAAAGTCTGAATCCGCGACGATGAAATATTATTCCGCCTTTACCATCCTGTTCTTCTTTTTTAGTCTGAACGCTGTTTCCGCTCAATCGGTAGCCGAATTAGAAGCCAAATTTAACCGTTCTGCTTCTAAGAATGAGCGGATGAATTTGGCTTACCAAATTGCCGAAAAATCACTGGCCACCAATACAAAAAAGGCCTCTGATTATGCAGTAAGAGCAAATCTGTTGGCTGTAGAAATCGGCGACAAACGAAAGGAGGCAGATGCTGCTGTGATGGCCGCAGATGCTGAATATCGTCTCCGCAATTACAAGGAAGCAGCAGGGAGGTATAACCGTGCCTGGAACACTGCCCGAAATTATGGTTTTCGTGACTTGGTGCTGAACAGCGCAGAAAAATTACAGGACATTGCCCTGAAACAGAATGATTTGCGAGAAGCACTTAAATGGAGTAGTGAGACTGTGAAATACCTGAAAGATTCTGGCGGAGGGGCAAGAGGCGGAGGGGAATCCCTGCGAAAACTTGAAAACCAATTGGCTGCTGCCGAATCTGACAACCGTTCTTTGCGCGAAAAATTGGCCGCTGCTACCGGACAAACCCAATTATTGGAAAACACCTATCAGAGCCAGCTCAAACAGGTAGAAGAAAAAACCCAACTGGTACTCACAGAAAAAGATCAAGCCCTCAACCAAGCTTCCCAAAACGTCCTTCGTGCCGATTCTGCTGTCCGCGTCAACTCACTCAGACTCAAAAACCTGACAGAGTCCCAGATGTTAGATTCTATCGTGAAAGCACAACAGGAACGAGAACTTCAAGTGAATAAAACACGCCTTGCCGAAGCCGAATTATTCCGTGAACAGAGCGAAAATATCCGAAACATACTCGCACTTATAGTGGTTTTTGTGCTGCTCCTTGCCCTTGTTTTCTATGCTCGTTTCCGCGCTAAAAAGCGAACTGCCAACGAACTTTCCCAGAAAAATGCCCTGATTGAAGAGGAGCAAAAACGCTCCGACAACCTCTTGCTCAACATCCTGCCACCAGCCATCGCGCAAGAATTGAAAACCCGAAACAAGGTGGCCGCTCAAAAATACGATCAGGCAACTGTTATGTTCGTTGACTTTAAAGGCTTTACCAACATAGCCGAAATGCTAAGCCCAGAGCGTTTGGTAGAAGAACTTGACCTCTGTTTTTCTAACTTCGACAACATAATTGGCAAATACCGTATCGAGAAAATTAAAACTGTGGGAGATGCCTATATATGCGCCAGTGGACTCTCGGACATGAACGCCAGTCCATCTGACATGGTGAAGGCCGCACTCGAAATCCAGGATTTTCTGCTGGGCCTCAAGGCCGAGCGCTTGAGCCAAGGACTTCCACACTTCGATGCTCGCGTGGGCATTCACACTGGACCCGTGGTAGCTGGCGTGGTGGGCGCGAAAAAATTTGCTTACGACATCTGGGGCGACACGGTGAACACCGCCGCGCGCCTGGAAGAACAATGCGACCCTGGCCGGGTCAATGTCAGCGAAGACGCCTACTGGTTAGCCAAGTACGAATTCGAGTGGCAACACCGGGGTAAAATCGCCGCTAAAAACAAGGGCATGATGGATATGTATTATGTCACGGGACTAAAGCAGTACTAGTTAGTGATTGGTTTATTGGTGATTGGCAGACTGGTTTTCCGCTCACTCTTATCACTTTTTCAACCGCACTTTTATGCCCCTTTACGGACTCATCGGTTGGCCGCTTGGCCATTCGTTTTCAAAGAAATATTTCTCCGAAAAATTCGAGCGCGAAGGCATCCATAATGCCCGTTTCGAACTTTTCCCTTTGGAAAAAATCTCCGATTTGCCCGCTTTGTTGGAGCAAAACCCCGACCTGCTTGGGCTAAACGTCACCATCCCGCACAAGGAATCAGTCATCCCTTTTCTACATGAATTGTCCGAAACCGCCCGTGATGTCGGTGCCGTAAATTGCATTATAATTGTTGAAAATCAACGTCTTATTGGTTACAATACGGATGTTTTGGGTTTTGAAAAATCACTGCTAAAACTGGCGCGTGAAAGCTGGAAGGCGGAGGCCAATTCAGCGCTTATTCTTGGAACAGGCGGTGCATCTAAAGCAGTTGCCTTTGTTTTGAAAAAACTCGGTATCCCTTTCAAATTCGTTTCGCGCAATCCTAAAGCCGAAAATGAAATTTCATACAAAGACCTCGGAAATGAGAGTACAAGACATCAACGGCCATCAATCTTAATCAATACTACCCCCCTAGGCAGCTTCCCCCACATAGACGAAATGCCGCCAGTGCCGCCAAATTTTTTTAAGCCGGGGATGCTCGTGTATGATTTGATTTACAATCCCTCCGAAACGTTACTTTTGCACGAAGCCAAATCTCATGGTTGCACCGTAAAGAACGGTTTGGAAATGCTGGAACTTCAAGCCGAGGCCGCGTGGGAGATTTGGCAGGGCGGTAAAAATGACTAATGACTTAATGACCAATGACTTAATGACCAATGACTTAATGACCAATGACCAATGACTTAAT
>CAZPTQ010000059.1:0-25891 GCA_964589365.1 uncultured Saprospiraceae bacterium | reverse complement strand
GGTGGCAACCGTGGCGGCGGCGGCGGCGACCGTTGGTAAGTGTCATCCACTATACCTCGCAAACAAAAAAGCGCGGAACATCGAAAGATGCTCCGCGCTTTTTTTGTGCCGAAATAAATTTAGCCCTATGGCAACCAGGAACGATAATAATCCCCATCCTCTATCCCAACTGTGTGCTCTGTCATCAAGAGCGGGCGGAACGTATCCACCATTACAGCCAATTCCTGGGTTTCTTTTTTCCCAATGCTTTTTTCAACTGTTCCGAGGTGCGGGCCATGGGGAATGCCACCCGGATGGAGTGTGATCATGCCTCTTTCGACGTGTTTGCGACTCATAAAATCGCCGTCCACATAATACAGCACTTCATCGGAATCAATGTTTGAGTGGTTGTAGGGGGCCGGTATTGCCAAAGGGTGATAGTCGAATAACCGTGGCACGAACGAGCAGATGACGAAGTTGTGTCCATCAAATGTCTGATGAACTGGCGGTGGCTGGTGTACACGACCCGTAATCGGCTCAAAATTGTGAATACTAAAGGCGTACGGAAACACATAGCCATCCCAGCCAACCACGTCGAAGGGATGATTTAAGTAGTGGTAAGGGTAAATATTGTCCTGCTTTTTTATATAGAAAAGGAAGTCGCCGCGCTGGTCAATAGTTTGAAGATCAACGGGCTTCCGAATATCGCGCTCGCAAAATGGGGAATGTTCCAGCAGTTGCCCGAATGCATTGCGGTAGCGTTTGGGCGTGGTGATGGGGCCGGTGCTTTCGACAATGAAAAGACGATTATCAGGTGTATCGAAATGAAGCTGATAGGTGGTTCCGCGCGGGATGACAACGTAGTCGCCATACTCAAACGGCAACACGCCGTACATGGTCAGCAACTTCCCAGAGCCTTCGTGGATGAAGATCACCTCGTCAGCATCCGCGTTTTTGTAGAAATAATCCGTCATGCTTTTGCGGGGTGCGGAAAGGATGATCTTGCAATCAGCGTTCACCAGCACGGCCTTGCGCGAGCGGAGATAATCATCTTCTGCTTCGATTTGAAACCCCTTTAAACATCTGTGTTTCAATTGTTTGTCGTGAACCGTCTTGGCTGCTACGCTGTACGGATCACCAACCTGCACGATCTGTGTGGGTGGATTTGCATGGTACAGCAGGGAGTAGTTGTTGCTAAAACCCTCCGTGCTGAACAACTCTTCGTGATACAGCGAACCGTCGGGTTTGCGGAATTGAGTGTGGCGTTTTTGAGGGATTTTTCCGAGCGTATGGTAATGCATGAATTGGATATTAGAATACAGGGCAAAGTTAGTAGATATACCGGTGATTTTTGAGGTTGCCACTTCGTCTGACGACTCTAAGTCGTCTGACGAATACGCTAAGGACACCCTGAATGCTTATCGTTTACTGGTCAGACTACTTTGAGTCGTCAGACCAGTTGAGACAGTACCTTGGCAATTTCCACTGCATCTCCATGCTCAAATTCCAAGCGCTGAATATCAGACGAAAGGCTCGACTGCAAGCCATGCTGATATGTTTTGTCATAGTAAACCAATGCAACACTGGCAGCGGCAGCATAATCCCCTTGTTCCAATGCTTCGAGCGCGGTTTTTAGGTGTTGTCCGCCGAGTTTAGTAGCAATTTTTTGGAAGGCCGTTTCGAGTTCGCTTCGGTCACTCAACACATAGTCTGTCATCAGGTTTGCGATTCTTGCCTTATCGGGAATTTCAACATTCAGGAGTGGAGCAATTTTCATTTTTGACCAAAACCCATCAGGAATGAAAATCCGCCCGATACTGCGGCTTTCATTTTCAACCCAAATGCGCCGCGAGAGATCGAGGCGCATGATATTTTCATACAAGTCATTTTCAAATTGTTCTACCGTGGGCTGCGGTGCTTCGCCAATAAACCCAAACGCAGAACCTTTGTGGTGTGCAAGTCCTTCTAAATCAATAATCTGTTTGCCTAAATCATACAGCGCATGGAGGATTTTTGTTTTCCCCGAACCCGTTCGTCCACCCAGTACTACTAGTTTCAAATCCGTTTGTTCCAAACCCTCCAACACAAAGTGCCGGTATGCTTTGTACCCACCTTCAAGTGTCACCACATCAAAACCTGCCTGCTGGAAGAGCCAAGCCATGCTCCCGCTCCTTTGCCCACCGCGCCAACAGTGCACAGCCAAACGCCGATGGGGTGCGAGCATTTTGGCTTGCTTTACAAAATGCTCCATTTTTGGCCCTACAATCCGCAATCCCAGTTCCATTGCTTCCTCCTTGCCCACTTGCTTGTACGTCGTGCCCACTGCTGCCCGCTCTTCATCGGTAAAAAGTGGAAAATTTTGCGCCTCGGGGATATGCCCCTGGTTGTACTCGCTTGGAGAACGCACATCAAGCATTACGCGGTGAGTGCCTTCCTTTAGAAATTCTGTTGGGGAGAGTCGGTATTGCATCGGCTCAAAGGTAGAAAAACATAGAAATGGAACACGGATGAGGCGGATGGGACACGGATTTATTCAGATTTTTGAATAAAATCCGTGTCCCATCCGCCTCATCCGTGTTCAATCTGTCACGCAAAACAATCTCTTACTCCTTCGTCACCGAGCCAGAGCCAGAAACAGCCGTTTTAATCTTGCCAGATACGCCCAAACGGACATCACCAGAGCCAGAAATGGCGACTTCGGCTGTGGAGCCTTTCAGTGCTGAAGCATTCACATCGCCAGAACCGCTGATGGCAATATCCTGCGTGTCGGCCTTGCCGCTCAAGGTAATATCGCTTCTGCCAGAAATGGCGATGTCCAGTTCTTTCACGTCCAGTTCGCCTTTGAAATCGCCGGAGCCGCTTGAAGCGAATTCGAATTCATCGGCCTTAATGGTTGAAAGGGTTTCAATGTTGCTTGAACCACTGTTTGCGACACTTTTGAGATTGCGATAGGTGACGGTGATCTTGGCTTTGTAGTTGGAATAGTCGCCTTTTTTGGTCTTTATTTTAAGTTTGCCATCCTTTACTTCCGTTTCAATGTTGTCGGGGTCAATGCCGCTCACGTCGAGCGTCACGCTTTCAGCATCGCCTTGTTTCAAAAAAACGACATCGAAGCCACCAGACACACCGATTTTGTCAAACGATGCGAGCGAGCGGGTTACTGTGGAATTTTGGGCATCGAGGCAGAAGGGAAAAAGCAGGCCCGCCGTGATCAAAACAATGACGGATAAAACGTTGAGATTGATTTTCATAGCTTAAATTTTTGTTGGTGAAAAGTTCGGGCAAAAGGACAAAACGAGGCTGGGAGGGTTGCACAAAAAACTCCCCAACGGCGCAAACCTTAAATAACCATTACTTTTGCCGCTCAAAACAAACATCAACGGCCAAGAGTCGACGGCCAAAAGTCCTATATGTCAAAAAAACTCCTCATTGTAGAATCACCCGCAAAAGCGAAGACCATTGAAAAGTATTTGGGTGAAGACTTTACCGTGAAGTCTTCTTATGGCCACATTCGCGATCTTGAAAAAGGCAACGACCTTGGCGTAGACGTGAATAATGGCTATCTGCCTAAATACATCATCCCGTCTGATAAGTACAAGACTGTCAAAGAGTTAAAGGAATCCGCAGCTCGTGTAAGCGAAGTATGGCTCGCAACGGACGAAGACCGCGAGGGCGAAGCCATTTCTTGGCACTTGTGCGAAGTGCTTGGCCTCGACCCCCGCGTCACCAAGCGTATCGTGTTTCACGAAATCACCAAAAACGCTATCCAGAAGGCAGTTTTGTCGCCGCGCACCGTGGACATGAACACGGTGAATGCTCAACAAGCCCGCCGGGTGCTAGACCGTCTTGTGGGCTGGGAACTGAGCGGATTGTTGTGGAAAAAAGTGAAAGGCCAACTTTCAGCTGGGCGGGTACAATCCGTTACGGTAAAACTTGTGGTAGAGCGTGAGCGTGAAATTCAAGCCTTCAAAATCACGCCATATTTCAAAATAGTCGCGCAGTTTTTTGCCAAAAATGCGCAGGGTAAAACTGTGACGTTCAAAGCCGAAAGCCCTGTCCGTTTTGAAGATACTGCCGGTGCAGAGGGATTTTTGCAAAAATGTGTGGGCGCAAACTATTCGGTCAGCAACATTGAAGTTAAGCCTACGCGCCGTAAGCCTGCACCGCCATTTACTACCTCCACGTTGCAACAAGAAGCCAGCCGAAAAATCGGTTTTTCCGTCAATCGCACCATGTCGGTGGCTCAAAAACTGTACGAAGAGGGTTTTATCAGCTATATGCGGACGGACTCGACCAGCCTTTCGGAGACCGCGCTGCAAGCCACTGAGACCGAAATTCTAAAGCAATACGGTAAAAAATACCACCATCGCCGGCAGTACAAAACAAAAAACGAATCTGCCCAAGAGGCCCATGAAGCCATCCGTCCTACTTACTTCGAGCGGCAAAACGTGAGCGGAAACCGCGACGAGCAACGCCTTTACGAACTCATTTGGAAGCGCACCATGGCTTCACAAATGGCTGATGCTGAATTGGAAAAGACGATCGTGGATATTGATATCAGCACGCAAGCTGGCGCAAAACTTGTTGCCGAAGGCGAAGTGATGAAGTTTGATGGCTTCCTTAAAGTGTATATCGAAAGTACGGATGAGGAAGACGAGGATACGAAGGATATGCTCCCGCCACTCGCCAAAGGCCAAAAACTGGATTTGGACGACATGACGGCGACGGAAAAATACACCCGTCCACCAGCCAGGTACACGGAGGCTGGCTTGGTGAAAAAACTGGAAGAACTTGGCATTGGCCGACCAAGTACTTACGCCCCTACCATTTCTAAAATCATGGAGACCAGCAAAGGCTATGTGGTGAAAGAAAGCAGGGAAGGGGAAGAGCGTGTTTTTCAAATTATTACTTTGAAAAACAACGCTTTGTCAAAGACCAAAGGCAAAGAAATCACGGGAACGACCAAAAACGTGCTTTACCCGACCGACATGGGGATGATCGTGTCTGATTTTCTCGAAGGCCATTTCAAAAAGGTAATGGATTATGGTTTTACCGCCAGCGTAGAGGCCGAGTTCGACCATATTGCCGAAGGCAAACTCCAGTGGCCGAGCATGATTGACCGCTTTTACAAACCCTTCCACGAAAACGTAGAAAAAACGCTTAAAGATGCCGACCGGGCCAGTGGCGAGCGAATCCTTGGACTTGACCCCGCTTCGGGACGAACTCTTTTGGTGCGGATGAGCAAACTCGGCAAACCCGTGATTCAAATTGGCACGGGCGACGAGCTCGCGGAAAAAGAAACGCCCCGTTACGCCAACCTGCGCCCCGGTCAGAGCATGGAGACCATCAGCCTTGCCGAGGCGCTTGAGTCGTTCCAGCTCCCGCGCGCGCTGGGCGAGTTCAACGGCGAAACCCTGGAGGTGAACACAGGTCGCTACGGGCCTTATGTCAAATATGGCAGTACCTATATCAGCCTGTCGAAAGGCGAAGACCCTTTCGAAACGAACTACGAACGTGCTGTGGAATTGGTGAAGGCACGGCTTGAGGCTGACCGGCCCTTGGGCCATTATCAGCAGTTGCCCATCACAAAAGGCAAAGGCCGTTTTGGGCCTTTTATAAAATGGGCCGATTTATTTGTGAACGTGCCGCCAAAAGTCAATTTTGATGCCCTCACGGAGGCTCAGGCCATTGATCTTATCCAGCAAAAAGTAGAAAAAGAAGCCAATCGGTACATCCAGCACTGGCCTGAAGAGGGCATTGCGCTCGAAAACGGTCGCTGGGGCCCGTTCATCCGGTTCAAAAAAGAGAACTTGAAATTACCTTCCGTAGATGGTGCGAAAATGACGGCTGACCAAGCTGCAAGTCTTTCGCTGGCCGATGTGAAGGCGATCATTGAAAAGGAAATGCCGGGGGCATTTGATGCTAAAAAGGCTGCGGCGAAGGCAAAACCCACAGCGAAGACCCCGCCTAAGGCTAAAAAGAAATAAAGATTTAATCAAGATAGTGGATTGCGTATTCGGGGTGCGACTTCAAGTCGTACCCCGAATCTTTTTATATCTGTCACATTCTGGCCTCCAAGCATCCCCGGCACTGTAATTGTGGCTTAATATCTCAATATCCTACTATCCCAACCTCTCCCTGTCCCACTTCCTTCATGAAAAAACCTCTCCTCTTTTTTGCAATCCTCATTACAAGCCAAGCTTCGGCCCAATGCCCTTATTTTATCACTTGTCCAAGCATAGCACCGCTTTATTGCGACTACTCCACCAACGACACCCTTTACTGGAAGGCCGCGCCATTCACCTGGAATCCCAGCCTGATGCTCTCCGATCTGCCCGAGGGTGACGTTGCACTTGGTATCGTAGCTCGGGACAGTTGTTTAGGGCAAGACCGGTGGTGTAATTACACTTTGGGCTTCTGATTTTTTGAAACCGGTATCTGACAATATCACCGACAATATTACCCCTCAAAATTTATTGCGAATCGGAACAAGAAAGTTGGGCGACAATGGTTCTGGATTTCCAACAGACACTAATGGAAATCCCATTGTATCAGTGACCTTTAATTGCTTAGAGGCATGGGTTCATCCAGTTCATCATCTGGTTGAACTTTGGGCAATAGATAAAGCCGGGAATATTGATTCTTGTAGGGTGGATGTATCAGTAGCGGATAATTATTCACTCTGCAATTTTGACCCTACAACTAATGGGGTTACGACCTACGATTTGGTGTTGATTTCTAAGCATATTCTGGATACAGAACCTTTGAATTCTCCTTATAAAATAATTGCGGCAGATGCCAATAAAAGTGGAAGCATTACTACAATCGATATTGTGGAAATTCGCAAACTAATCCTTGGCATCTACGATTCATTTCCGAACAACCAATCATGGCGTTTTGTAGACGAGAATTTTTCATTCCCCAATGTCCAAAACCCTTTTCAAACAAATCTTGCAGATACAATAGTTTTGATAGATTGGTCATGTTCTTTTACCCAAACAGAATTCACTGGCATCAAAGTCGGCGACGTAAACAACACCGCCATCCCGAATGCAAACACTCCACCGCCTGCCGAAAGCCGTGCCCCGTGCTTTCTGGCTTTTCCTGATACGGTGTTAGAGGCGGGTGAAACCGTAGAAATTCCCCTCCGAAGCACTGAAAAAGCCGATTGGCTGGGACTGCAATTCAGCGTTTATTTTGACCCTGAACTGCTTGATATTGAGGGTATTGAGTCTTCCGCGCTCCCGGATTTTGACCAAAACAATTGGACCTTGTCAAAGCCTGGGCGACTCAACTTGAGCTGGTCAAGTGCCCAACCCAACGCATTTTCTCCGGGTGCTGAAGTGGTTCGGCTGCGCATCAAAGCGCATTCAGATATGCTGCTTTCCAAGGCCTTCAAAAACGTTGAAAATCCGAGGCTTACCCCTGAAGCCTATGAAATGGAAGGTGTTGTACGACCCTTGCAAATCGTTTTTTCCGAAAATGGTGCAACAGAAACATCCCAGGTTTTTGCCCCGCAACCCAATCCTACTACGGCGGGCGCAATGCTACCAATTCAACTATCACAAGCCCAAACCCTTCGCCTCGAAGTTCGAGACATCAGTGGTAAATTGCTCTGGGACAACGAATTGAGTTTGGAAAAAGGCACGCATACGCTGGAAATTCCAGCCTCAGCGATGCCACAAGCAGGGATGTATGTGTGGCGGGTGCTGGCAGGGGGGGATTTGAAGATTGGAAAACTTACGAAAGGGTAGTGCTTTACATGAATAAAATTTATTTCACGCAACGTCGCAACGATAACGCTGTCAAAACGCCACAACGATAACTCTCCTTGATTGTCAAAACGTTGCGCCTTTGCGTCGTTGCGTGAAACAAACTTCTCCCAAGGCTTAATTCGTGGCAAAAAACCTCACCAAAAACGCGCGAACGCTTCCCCGCTGTTGTTCGCTTTCCAGGCTTCAAAAATCAAATCGGCCACGTTTGCCTGGGAGCGTTGGGCCGTATCAATCACAAGATCAAAATTGTTCAAATCGGAACAATCGGCGCCATATTTTGCCAAGAATCGGGCATTCTCACTTTCTTTTCTCGCAAGAATTTTCTGTGCCGCTTCTTCTGGTGAGAAATAATGTTCGCTATCGCGTTCGGGGTCGTACAAGATCCTTTGTACAGCCACATGCACATCCGTTTTAAGAAAAACCTTGAACGAATCGGGCAAAAAAAACCAGGCCATACGGCTGTCTATCACACAGCCTTTGGGATCATGTCCGAGCGCGACGAAAATCCCGTCAATGCGTTTGTCAATACTGGGGTCAGTATCCGCCAAGCGGTTCATTTCGAGCGTATCGAGGCCAAGCTCTCGCGCCAATTGGCGCTGCACCTGCCCAGTACTGATATACTCAAAACCTGTATGCTCGCACAGGATTCTCGATACGGTACTTTTACCACTGCCCAGATCGCCTGTCAGCGTGATTTTTTTTTGATTATTGACCATAAATCTTAACCGTTGATAGACTTTTGATTTCTCACACCTCTCACACTCTCACTTCTCTCACGCCTCTCTAAAATTTCTGGTCAATCACATACGGAAGCATTGCGCGCCAGGTAGGCCAGTCGTGGGTCATGTCACCCCCCCAAATATCCAAGTCGAAGGGAATGTCTTTGGCAGCGAGAATGCCGGAGAGGTCGCGCGAAGCATCGGGGTCTTCATAGTTGCCGGAGCCGGAAAGGATGTGGATGTGGTTGCTTTGGCGCAGCAAATTGAGCGTGTGCTCGTCGCTCAGGTTGGGCAGGTAATGGCAAGGCGAATTGAAATAAACGTCCTCATCGTAGTAGCCCTTGGTGTAGGAAGTCAGGTCATACACGCCCGACATAGCGATGGTGCCTGCAAATAGGTCGGGGCGGCGGAAAAACATATTGGCCGAGTGCAATGCTCCGAGCGAAGCGCCGCTCGTGATAATGGGCGTATCAGCACTCGTGTGCATTTTGATAAATGGCACCACCTCATTTTCCACATACCCGTTGAACTGCTGGTGACGGATGGCTTTATGGCGCGGGTGCATTCGATTGTTCAGCCAAGCCTCCGAATTGATGCTGTTGATACTGAACACTTTGACCTTACCAGCTTCTATGTATGGCTCAAGCACGTCAATCAGCAAAAACCGCTCGTATTCCAGATAGTCAGCGGCGGCAGTTGGCAGCAGCAACAGCGAAAAACCAAAATGGCCGTACATCGCTATTTCCATGTTCTTGTTCAGTCGTGGGCTGTGCCACTGGTGGATTTCTCGATTCATTTATTTGTCATTATTTCCGGCAAAAGTAGAAAAAGAATTATTCGACAAAAATAAAACTTTTTGTTTTGTTTGTTTGAAACAATAATTGACCTTTGCCCAACATTTTTTCACTAAGTACCAATTAAATAACAAAAACAGTTAAGCTATGGAATCAGTTAAAGATGCTATCTCTTGGTTCGAAATCCCTGTATCCGATTTCGCTCGTGCCAAATCCTTCTACCAAACCATTTTTGACTTTGAAATGCCCGAAATGGAGATGGGCCCCGTTAAAATGGGCATGTTCCTCTCTGACGCCGAAAATGGGGTAGGAGGGGCTATCTGCTTTGGTGAAGGGAACACACCCGCCGGAGACAAAGGAGCTAAAGTGTACCTCAATGGTGGCGCTGACCTCAATACCGTTCTAAACCGCGTTTCAGCTGCGAGCGGCTCCGTTGTTCTTCCCAAAACTGAAATCGCACCTGGCATGGGGTATTTTGCTTTTTTTGCCGATACTGAGGGCAATGTGGTAGGCTTGCACTCCATGGGGTGAGCTTGAGTGATTTGGATATTAGGATATTGGTCGAATCGCCCGAATATCTCAATATCCTAATTTCAGCTTACCGCTACCACCGGTATCTCCACAAAGAAATCGGTGCCTTCGTTGTCGCGGGTTTCGAAGCGTATATCGCCGTCGTGCGCCTCAATTATTTTTTTGCAAATAGCAAGCCCGAGGCCACTTCCGGAAGTTTTGGTAGTAAAGTTCGGTTCAAAAACTCGATCCCGTATTTCAGGCGGGATGCCTCCTCCGTTGTCGCTGATTTGAATGACCGAGAGATTTCCCTGACGAGTCAGAGAGACCTTGATTTGTCCTTGTCGGTCAGAAGGGATTGCTTGAATGGCGTTGATTACCAGATTGTTGAAGACCCGGATCAGGTGGTTTTTGTCGCCAAGGATGTGGAAGCGTTCCTCTGGCAATGTTAGGGACAAATTAACCTGTTTTTGTTCGCTGAACAAGTCGTGTACGCTTTCCACCACCTCGTTTATCACCACGTCATTCTTGGATTTGATGTCAAGGTTGGCGAACATTGAAAACTCAGATGCGATCTGAGCAAGCGAGTCAATCTGCTCAATGAGCCGGGTGATGGCTTTGCGCAGGTAAGCCGCAGCTTGTTCAGGACTGCCTGAAAGCCGCTCCAACTGCTGCATCGAGAGTTTCATAGTCGTCAAAGGGTTCTTGATATCGTGCGCCACTTGTCGCGCCATTTCGCGCCAGGCGCCCTCTCGTTCCAGTTTCACCAGTTGTATTTTCGAGGATTCGAGTTTGCTCACCATCCGATTGTACTGACCAATGAGTTGGCTGATTTCGTCCTCCGAATCGCCTTCATAGGCAAGCGGTTCGTTTTTGTCTTCGAGCCGAAGTTCCTGAACTTTGACAGAGAGCATGCTTACTGGACGGGTGATGGAACGGGCCAGCAAAAACGTGATCCCGAACGCGATAAGGAGCAGGAACACATACAGGCTCGCCAACATCCCGATAAAATCCGAAATCGCTGCCTCCGCATTTCCTCGGGTTTCCTGATATGGCGTCGCTAGAAATCCCAGCACTTTTCCTTGCCCGTTTTGCAACGCACGGTATAGGGTAAAGTAGCTAAGGCCCGCAGATTGCTCTGTTTCGACCCGCTCTGATTGCGGGTTGGTTTTTAGAAAAGCAATTGCAGCAGGGTTCATTTTAGAAGGCAAAATGCCCAACAGCACCAACTCCTCTTGCGTAGTGAACATCATATTACCCTGAGGGTCAAAAAACTGCGCGTCCATTCCCAAACTGGCCGACATGGTAGCGAGCGACTGTGGCAAGACATGGCGCAGGCTGTCGCCCGAAAAAACAACATTGAGGGCTTGATTTTTCAGATTCGTCAACAAAGCCGTTGCTCGATAAGTGAAATCGCTGTGTTCGGCATCGCGTGCCGAGCGTGTAAAATGCTGGTAAGTGAGGTAGCCTACCACCAAGAACGAAACGGCCAACAAACTCAGATTCCAGAAATGGATACGACGTGCAAGCGATCCGCTTGCTGAGAGCCTAAAGCCGTATTCTGCGGGTAAAAATTTCAGCCAGGCGTTGGCTAAAGCCAGTGCGAGCAGGCACAATGCCGCCAATGTGAAGATTATCGAGAACAGATAAACCTGCTTCAGCCAACCACCTTCCCTGTGTCCGACAGCTGCAACAGTGTGGCCATCAGCACTTTTTGCCACTGCGTCGGCACGATTTGAAGTTTCGAATTCAGCAGAAGCACCGTTGGCCAGTTTCGAGCCAAGCGCGGTCATGTTTGCCAAACCTTGGTCAACGGTAAGCAGCCCGTTTTTTGAAATCGAAAAATCGTAACGCGGGAGTTGCACAAGATTTTTAAGCGGGCTATTGAAAAACAATTTGGAAAAAGTACGGGAGGGAGCGGGATGGGCGCGGTCGAAAAACAGGTATAATGTTGCTGGTTGCGAAGCATCGCCCATACGGTTGACTGATTGAGCCACGATGTAGCGAAATGTGCCGTCTGAATCGTTGCAATATCGAATGCCGGGTGCATCGGTCAGAGGTTTTGCGGCGGCCCAGTTGCCCAACACAACTTGTTCGTAACCAAGTGTTTGCCCCAATAAGATGGGTTGGTTTTCTTTGTCAAAAGCAAACACACGGAGGCGATAATGCTGGAACAAATAGTTTTTTTCAAAAACCGTCCTGTTCAGGTAATCGCGCATCTCAACTGCGCCTGCTTTAAAGGGCCAGGGCTTGAGCATACGCCCAATGGCAGCGGAGTCTTTTTGAATTTTGGCAACTATTTTCGGGAGCAATACTTCGGTCAAGGAAGTGTCTCGGTCTGCGGCCAATGTACGGGCATATTCAAGTCTTAGCCCTTTGTCCCGCAATTCGTTGAAACGGTACAATTGAGTAGAAGCGAACAGCGAAAACAGCACGAGCCAACAGATCGCCCAGCCAAAACCAGCCCCCTGCCAGTGTACGAATGTATCCAGTGCCAGTAAGTAGAGCAAACCAAATGTCACGACCCACAGAACTTCCAATTCAGGGGGCGTAATCAAAATACTCAGTGCTGCAAATGCCAATGTTGCCGCAAAAATCGCCACAAAGCGTTGATTGCGAGAAAGTTGAAAGCGTCGAACGCCCATTGCCAGACGATGACTAAACAGAAACAACCCAACCATGAGTAATACCACCCCTGACAAAGCGAGAAATCCCAATATGCCTAAGTTTAGCACATGATCCAAGTCAAAGCCCATGTGGCTATGGAACACCAACTGCCGCATGGCTTCTGATCCGATAAGGATGGAAAACATGGCAAGGAGGTAGGAAAAAACGGCCAGTCCAAGTTTCAACCCTTCACCAATAGATTTTGAGGGCGCGTCGCTTATTATAGCCTGGCTTTTATGGAAAAAACCCATGACAAACACAAACAGCGCGGTATGAATGAGCCAATCGCCCACCGATGTACCGATGATGGATGCATTGTCAAAACTTTGGCTGAATAGTGGGAGTGCGCCAAACTGCTCACTGGTAAAGCCTGTAACAAGATTTAGCCAGAGCAGCAACGTAGAAACTACTGCCACCAACGCAGCTCCAACCATCCAGCCAAACCCTGCGCTAAGCGCGGAGGCTGTTTTGGCCAAGAGGCTAAAAAACACCCCCAAGAACAGTAGCCAGGCCCCCAATTTTAGCCATTGAAGCCAAGCTGATTGCACAGGCCCCGCGGCTTGGAGCCAGCATATTTCTTGCCCGCCAACCTTTATCGGATAATCTGTTTTTGATTCGGAAATATGGACATTGGGGGAGATTTTTGGATTGGCAGGGAACGCGTTTTTCTCGCTCAGTTCATTGAAATTCAGTTCGTAGCGTATGGGGACGAGCGTTGTGCGGGAATCGTCGCCGGATTTTTCTGTAATTGCCAAAAACCAGCCTTGTGGTAAACGTAGCAGCGAACGACCACTTTTTTCAGACAAGGTTTTCAGGTCGCTTTGAGCGGGAATCACATTTGTGTTCGACCACGACAGCAGCGAATCGGCACGATGTACAAGCGCAGTGCTACTGCCGCTGCTTTCTTGTTCAGTCAGCCAAGCCGATATTTCAATAGCGTACTGTTGGAGTAACGCCGTACTTTTGTCCCACTGGCCCGCGCTGACTGCCAGCGCGAGAAGAATCAGCATCACTACCACATACAGGAGCACACGTTTGAGCATAAGATTAGTTGGAATTCGGATTTTGGGATGTTATATGTTGGACTTGGGAACGCATTGATCGGATGTTGGATCACCCGCTAAAACGGCGGGCAAAAGTACCTAAACAAAGTTTAAGCCAATACTGAAATTTTGTTAGGCGATTTGGTGTTTGACCTCAACAAATCATACGTTGAGTCAAAAAAAATAAAAAAACCGCAGACCGCTCTGCCGCCTTTCGGGGAGGAAAGTCCGGACAACACAGAGCACCGCACCGCCTAACTGGCGGAGTTCTCTCGCTCAGGTGGGAGGGCATAGAAAGTGTCGCAGAAAATAACTTCCCGTTGTTGCTGAAGCTTGGTGGGTTTACCCGCCAAAGCCAAGGCTGCTGAATCGTTGGTGGGGTAAACCCGCCTACGCCAAGGCTACGGCGGGTAAAGGTGAAAACGTGCGGTAAGAGCGCACGATTCCGGCAGGCAACTGTCGGGATGGACAAACCTTGCGGGTTGAAATGCCATGTACACCTTGTTTGCCCGCCGTAGCCTTGGCGAAGGCGGGTAGATACGCGGCTCGCGTAGTCCCGACTTCGGTTGGGAGCAAGGGGGGTAGGCAGCGCAGATCCCGATTACAATCGGGACCAGATAAATGGCAGAGGTTCTTTGTCCTCCTGTAAAGGAGCTTAGAATACAGAATCCGGCTTATAGGTCTGCGGTTTTTTTTAGAGTGTTCAAGAAAGTGTGGCACACCTCGCCAACCATGTTGATGCCAACTCTCTATTATTAGGTGTGCCACACTTTTCTGAAATCAAGAAGCACTGGGAAACAGTGTAAAAATCTATGATGCCGTTCAAATATTATCTCCTCGCACTTCCCCTTATGGCTAGCATCCTCTTTTCTTTTCAAGTTGCCAAAAAACGAACCCGGGTAGTGTTTTTTGGCGATAGCATTACCGAAGAAGGGGTGCTGCCAGGAGGATATATTGCACAAATGCGTGACTCTATTTCAACGTTGGGGCAAGCAAAACGTTACGAGCTTATTGGTACTGGCATTGGAGGCAACAAGATTTATGATCTTTACCTTCGTCTGGAAGAGGATGTACTGGTACGGAAACCTGATATTGTAGTGCTTTTTGTTGGCGTTAATGATGTGTGGCACAAGCAGTTGTTTGGCACCGGCACGGATGCCGACAAGTTCCAAAAATTCTATACTGCACTTATTCAAAGATTCCAGAATAAAGGCATTCGCGTTATCGCCTGTACGCCCTCCTGCATCGGCGAACGCCATCCAGGTGAAAACCAAATGGATGGCGAACTGGATCGTTTTTCTGAAATAATCCGAAACTTGGCCATGGAGAAAAATATCCCACTCTGCGACCTTCGCAAGGCTTTCTGCGAATATTCAACGAAAAACAACCCAGAGAACCGCGAAAGCGGAATTCTCACCACCGACGGGGTGCATCTCAATGAAAAAGGGAATAAATTGGTGGCAGAAATACTGATTCCACGAGTAACAAGTGACAGGTAACAAGTTTACACAATTGCTACTTGTTACTTTTCTCTAATTCTTCCTGCATCATTTTCAGAAACTCATCGAGTTTCGCAAAATCACGTGCTGCGGCTTCAGGCTGGGCTGGATCGAACGCATGTGCTTCAAAAGCAGCAAGTGTAGCGTTCATTTTTTCCAAACGGCCTTCAATGGGTTCGGTGGTTGAGGCCATCAGTTGATCCGCTTCATTGCGCATTGCCCGGAGAATGTATGCTTCGAAAGCAACAATTCTACTGGCATCTTTTTCCGCAAAAGCCGTTTTTAACGAGGCGAGTTTTCGGGCGAAACCATCAACCTCGGTGGTTTCTTTATGAAGTTGGGCATCTGCCGGACTGAGTTGTTGCGTCGTGAGGCGGCCTGTAGGAGCGGTGTCGTTTTGGGCAATAATTCTGTTGGAAAACAGGAAGATCAATAGGAGGGAAAAGAAAAGTCGAAACATCGGAATGGGAGCTTTGTGTGTGGGTGCAACCCAGCAAGTGAAAAATATCAGGCAAAAGTAACAGGGAGTTTGGACTTTTACACCTGCTTGCTAGCACTCATTTTTTACTTTGACAAAAATATTTCGACAATGAAATCAATAAAGAACCTCTCGCTCCTCCTCGCTGCCTTGTTCTTTTTCTCTTGCGACCCTGCCAGAAAAGTCACTACTAGCGGAGAAGATGGCATCCTTGAATTCCAAATACTTCAGATGAACGACGTGTACGAAATATCACCGTCGCCATCCGATAATATCGGTGGCCTCGCTCGTGTGGCGACCATTCGCAAAGAACTGCTCGCCAAAAATCCCAACACTTTCACATTGCTCGCAGGAGATTTTATTAGCCCTTCTGTGATTGGAACCTTGAAACACGAGGGCAAGCGTATTCGTGGCAAACACATGGTTGAAGTGCTCAACACCCTCGGTCTTGACTGGGTAGTTTTTGGCAACCACGAATTTGACTATGATGACCTCGCCGATTTGCAATCGCGACTGGATGAGTCAACATTTACTTGGTTCGGTGCCAATGCCCGTTTAAAAGACCCTGCCAGTAATGACAAGCCGAAACAATTTTTCAAAACAGTGCTGGGCGGTGCGAAAGAAGCTTGCCCTGACAACCGAGTATTAACCTTGCAAGACAAAGATGGAACGATTCTCAAAGTCGGCCTTTTTGGTGTACTCATCAACAGTGGAAGAAAACCTTGGGTCGAATATTCTGATTGGGCCGAAGCCGCCAAAAAGAACTTCGCAGAACTAAAGCCCAAATGCGACGTGGTGCTCGCCCTCACCCACCTCGCCATCGAAGACGACAAAAAACTCGCCGCCATGCTTCCCGAAATCCCCCTCGTGATGGGTGGCCACGAACACGACAATATGCGTGTACCCGTAGGCCCCAGCGTGATAACGAAGGCGGATGCCAATGCTAAAACCGTGTACATCCACACGCTGCGTTACGACAAGCGCAAAAAAACCTGCACCGTAAAATCAGAACTGAAAAAAGTGAATTCCAGCATATTGGATGAGCCAGCCACAGCCGCCGTGATCGCCAAATGGGAAAAAATCAAAAATGAATCGCTCAGTTCCTCAGGTTTCAACGCCAATGCTGTGGTGACCAAGCTGGAAAAGCCGCTCGATTGCCGCGAAACGATCATCCGGCACTCCCAAGCACCAGTGGGCGCTATGATCACAGAGGCCATGCTTGCTGTGTCTCGCACAAAAACTGAATGTGCACTGCTCAACAGCGGCTCTATCCGTGTGGACGATGTACTGAGTGGCACGCTTACAGAACTTGATGTTGTACGGATGCTGCCTTTTGGAGGTGGCATTACAGAAGTGGAAATGAAAGGCAGCCTGCTCCGAAAAACCCTTGAAACAGGTCTTACAAACAAAGGGAACGGCGGTTATCTCCAAGTCAATCAGGCCCGACGCGATGAGACTAAAGGCAAGTGGTTTATAGGCACTAATGCCTTAGACGACAACAAATTATACCGCGTTGCGCTTCCCGATTTTCTGCTTTCTGGCAATGAATCCAACATGGGTTTCCTTAAAGCCTCGCTTGACTCCAGTGGCAAAAGCGACAACCCGGATATCCCGAAAATTATCAAGCCTGACCCTAAGGACAAGTCTGATTTGCGCAATGATGTCCGCTTGGCGCTTATCAAACATTTGCGTGGAGAGTAGAGGCTCATCGTTCATCGTTCGCCGCTGCTTCAAGTTCGGGCAACATAGGCCACGGCGCACCTGCACGTTGGAGGTCGCGAAAATCTTTTTGCAGGATGTCCCAACTGTCGTAGCCTCTTGAGTCGGCGTACGATTTAAGGAAATGTTTGTACAATTCAATGGCGCGGTCTCGGTCACCATCTTGGTTTCGCAATATGAGCGCGTGCGCCAGGTTGGTTCTCAGGAGTTCTCGATTGCTGTAATAGAAATCTACAGCGTCTTTTTTGGCTAAGAAATCTTCTGCAAGTTGGACATATCGCATACATTCTGCCAATGCCGTTGGTTTATCCCAACCATCTAGCAGAAGGAAATAAGGCAGATTGACATGCTCGTCAAGCCAATACCTTTCCCAGGCTTCATCTGCGTTGGGTAACTCGGCACAGCGTTTTGCGTATTGCATCGCGATGATACTCCACTGGATGACCGAGTCCCATTGGAATTGTGCCGTAAAGTGCGCTGCCTTCAATTTTGCAAACCAATAGTCCGCTGCTGGGTGAATCAAGCGTTGGTTTTTACCGCGTAATGCAGCACGCAGTCTTGGTGCAAACCCTTCAATTTGCGCACGTTTTTCTGGAAATTGTTCGGCAAGCCGGCTAATCCAAAAAAGTGCCTCCCCAGTTTGGGACGGATCAGTTATACCTCCATAGTCTAAAAACGCCTGCGTTTCATCGTTCTCTAAAACTGCTACTGTCGCCAGAAAAATGGGGCTCAAGCCGTAGGTTACATAATAAATATTGGCGCGATCCAAGGCTTGCCGCGCCTCATCAGTTTTGCCTTCCAGCAGTAATGCCATGCCAATATTTTCATAAAGCGGCCCAACCAGGTTATCATAGTAGATACGCAAAAGCGAGGTGTCAGATTCATATACTTCCTCGGAAAGCGGCTGGGACATTTCAAGACCCAGGTAGAATTGGGCCAGGGCTTCAGATGTTTTGCCAGCATCTAACAGATGTTCCCCCCAAGCGAGATGGGTGGAGGTAAGCAGAGAGAGTCGGCTGGTGTCGGAAATTTTTTGAAAAGCCCCGATTTCTGTAAGGATTTGTATTGTTTTTTCAAAATGTAGCAAAGCCTCTGGGCTGCTTTGTTCAAAAAGACCCCATTTGTGATGGGCTGTGGCAAATTCCAAAGTGACGGTCTCTAACCAGGCAAGCCCACTAGCCGGGTTTTGGCTGGCGAGGTTTTTGGCCATTTTTTGGGCTTCTTCGAGGTTTTTTGCCTTGGGAGCATTGCGCAGGGTGCTGAGTGCTGCAGTGCGTTTTTGGAAAATTTCCCATTGGGTCTTGTTCGTGGGAGAAAGTATGTCGGAAGGATAATTTTTACCAGCAGGACAAAAGTTAGTAAATGCACCTGAAAAGCTAACGGTGCCACAAAAACATCTTGCCTGCAAAGAGTCTATCAGTTCATAGTCCCGGAGTTGCACTAGGTCTTTTTCGACAATGTCAAAGTGCCACCGAAACAGAAAGGCTATTGGGATATCATCTACGGTCAAGAGGTATTTTGAATAAAGTGCAGATGCTGCTGAATATTCGCGTTTGAGCAATGCCATGTGTGCATTTAAAAGTACTGGCTCGAAGTCGAATTCGCGCTTTATCAAGTTGATAATAGAAGTCGCCTCGCTTAAATTGCCGCGTAGCAGTAGTTTTCGGGCGTAATCTTCGTACATGAGGCGCATTTCAGGTCTCCATATTTCCTTTGTGTTTTCGTCAAGCCGTTCATAGAGATAAAAAGCGCGGTCGCAGTAGTCGCGTACTTGTACGATATTGTTGCTCTCGATTGCTTGCCCTCTAAAATGTCGGAAAAAAGAGCGTACCAAAGGAGGGTCGTCAGACTCGGCCAAGCGCTCAAAATTGCCAGGATAATAAAGTGCGGCCTCCAGATTGTAGCGTACGATATGCTCCACGCCGAACGCCTGCAATTGGCGATGCTCATTCTGAGCCACTGACCTGATGAAGCTTGGGTCGAGCGCATAGGCCAGCCGCCGTCCATCGGTAACAGCAATTTGAAGTACCGTTCCGTCATGAGAAAACCCGATGGCGGCTATTTCTACAGCACTTTCCACAAGCCCATTACTCGGTAAGGCTTGAAGTTGAAGTAAAGCCTGCCCTGTTTGGTAATTCCAAAAAACGACCTTCCCCGTTGAATAAGCAGCGGCGAGCAGATTGCTATTGGCTCGAAAAGAAATGGCCTGAACATACTCTTCCGGTGCTTCACGAATTTTGAGCACTTCATTTTCTATGTTTTTCAAATCGAAAACACGGATGTCGGCGCCATTGGAAAATGCTGCTAAGCTTCCTGTTCCTTCTATCGCCAAGGCACGCACGGAGTATTCATGAAGGCGCAAGGCCCGTGGTTTTTCGCCTGGAAAGAGCGGTGACCAGACTTTCACACTGGACTTGTCTTCCAAGGAAGCGCTCATAGCGCTTTGCTGCACCAAGAGTAATTGGTCGGTATCTGGTATATAGTGTAATTCAACTATTCTACCACCTTCAAATGTCCTGCTCGCTATCAAGGTTCCAGTTTTTAGGGAGCGCACTTCCACCGTATTCTTGGCACTGAGATATGCCATGTATTTTTCTCCTTTGGAATCAAATGCATAAAGTAAAGCAGATTCCTCGTTTTTGAGCGAGAAGCGCAGCCGGCGGCCATCTGTCAAATGCCTTGCTTCAGCCGAATCAGGCGAAACTTGCAGCATGGCCCATTGGTCTGAAGCACCATATGAGGGTTGCCCGCTGTTCCTCCAAAATCTTTCTGGCTCCTTAGAAAAACCGGTATTGAAAATAGCGAGTGTATCTTCGAAAGTGACAAATAGCCGGCTTCCATCAGGACTGAAAATTGGGTTGCTTTTTGGTGGATAATGCAACTGAGTAGACCAAACCGTAGGTGCGTCCTGCAAGGCCCACACGTTTATGTTGCCCTGAAAAGACGAAGCAGCCACCCAACGTGCATCGGTCGAAAAACTGCCTTTCATCATCTCAAATCCAGTATAGGGAGGGATGCGCTGTCGAATCATGGTATCTCCCGTAAAGGCATCCAAAAGCAAAAAAGTAGTGAACTTATAATTGCTGTAGTCCTGGCATGCCAATTGGTGTGCGGAAGGGCAAACCGACAAGGGATACATACTTTCAAAAGCGCGCACTTTCCATTCACCTTCTTGGCTTTCTGGTTTTGACTTAAGCGGAATAGTCCATGTACCTTGAGTGCAGCCCATAATTGCAAAGCCTTCCTTAGGGTACAACGAAAGACTTAGATCCTTTTGTTCTAGAAAACTAGGGATTAAGACGTCCTCGAACACAATTGTTTTCTCCCGAAACCACTTTTGGCCAGGTGCCGCTTTTGACAAGATTTCTACGCGGTCGCGAAAGCCCAGCCAGAATTTTCCTTCAAAATATTGCATTGCCAACAAACCTTCCGGGACTCCTGAAACCATTTCGCGCGGCACCGCTGGGAGTTGAAGTATGTTGGCATTTTTTGCGCCCTTTCGAGCGTATTGCTGTGCAAAAGCTTCGCGCACATTCAGCACATAAATTTTTTGTTCCACAGTGTTTTCATAGAAAAACTCGTCGCCACGAGGACTAAAACACCATTGGGCTACGACGGGTACGTCCACTCGATGAGACCGTGCACCCTGCCGCAAATCGAAAAACTTGTAGCCCCAAAAAAGCAGATCTCCGTCGGGCGCAAAGTCAAATCCAGTATAGCCATTTCCCTCCCCAGTGCCGTAGGATTGCACCATTTTCATGCTAGGCATTATCCATGCGAACATATCGCCGGTTTTCGGCACAAAGGCCCAAAGCCATTGACTGCCATCCTTTTGTTGCTTGAATTTAACTTGAGTGTTTTCACCCAAATTGTCGCCCAATTCATAGCAAAAAACAGGGCGATAAAGCTCGTCTTCGCGGTGTTTAGAGTCTTCAGAAGATTGGTAGTACCAAGCATCAAACATGGTCTGCACACAATCCGGGTTGTCATCAGGTGCGATGTACTGGTTGGCGAAATCGGCCAATCGGAAAGCGATAGAGCGGTCTTGGCTGAGGAGGAGCTCCTGTGCGTCGTCTGCAAGGTTAGCTGCAATGGCGTGGCGAGCCTGCCGTTCTGCCTCTTGTTGTTTTGTAAAAAGTTCGTTTTCAGCCGCTTTGCGACAAATTGTTATCTTTTCCGACATCCGATAACGGTCATTCTGGTCGGCATCGCTGCAGTTTTTGGCGGCACGATAAATTGCGGCAGCATCCTCCCAAAACCTCAAATTGTAGGCACGATCCGCTTCTTTTACCAAGAGTTGGAAACAGCCCTCAAGGGTGTCTTTCAGAAAGTCTAGCTTGGCCGAATAGTTCCTGCGGGCAGTGGGGAGTTCGTTGGAAAATGTCCGTTTCCGTTTGTCCGAAGCGGTCTGATGGATATTTTTTTCTTCGTTCGCTGAGATTTTTTTTATGCCCAATTGTTCTTCGCAACGGGTGATCCGGGTGTCGAGTTCCGTCTGCCGCCGCGCATTCCCTTGTGCATCCGGGCAGTTTTTTGCCTCTTTGAAAAAAAGCAGGGCTTCTTGTGCTTCCCCCCGCTGGAGAGCGGCATTGCCAAAGTCGAGGTTACGGGTGTAGCAGTCTGCTAACTGCTGGACCTGCTGTTCGGGTGCTGCGTTTTGGTAATAGCTTTGGGCGGCAAGCGTTCCTGCGAAAAGTAGGGCGACGGGAAAAAAGATATAGTTGCGCATAGTCAGTTAGGAACGGGTGAATAATAATTTGTTGCTTTTAGGCAGATTACTTTTTGCTCAGACAATTATCTTTTTGTGCGAATAGTGGGACTCTTTAATCAAAAAGACAGGACGTATGGGCTGAAAGGAATCAGATAAAAGCAACAAGTTATTATTCACCCGTTCCTTAAATGGCAAAGAAGGACTTGCTCAGAGCAAATCTATAAAAAATCCACATCCACCCCATATGGGTAGCTCATCAAGTACTCCAACGCTTTCTCAATAGGGTAGTGCTCGAACACTACGGCATGGAGCATGGTAGTGATGGGCACATGGAGTTTGTAGTGTCTGGCCAATTGGTGCGCTATTCGAAGCGTGCGCACCCCTTCGGCCAGTTCCGGCATCGTTTTGCGAATTTGGGCAGTGGTTTCGCCTTTGGAAAGTCGTGTGCCAAAGGTATAGTTCCGGCTATTGGTACTCGTTGCCGTGGCTACCAGGTCTCCAATGCCTGCTACTCCTATAAAGGCCTGACTTCCTGCACCAAGCGATTTCCCAAAATATACCATCTCTGCCAGTCCCCTCGCTATCAACAGACCCTGAATGTTGCGCCCCAGTCCCAGCCCGCCGATGATACCCGAACCCAGCGCGACGATGTTTTTCAAAGCGCCGGCCAATTCCGCTCCAAGAATATCATAAGAACCAAAAACGTGAAATTTTGGACTGTTCAATGCCAATTGACCGGCCTGAATCACCTCGCGAAAACGGCTGCCAACCAAGGTCGCGGCGGGTTGCCCGGCTACGATTTCGGCTGCGAGGTTGGGGCCGCTTAAACAACCCACACGAACTACGCTGCTTTCTTCGCGCACTACCTCGCTCATGGTACGCACATTGGCGCGGGTAACTACAATACCCGGTTTTTCTAAATCCCTTTCCTCCAATCCATTTAGATCAAAACCTTTTGTCCCGTGGATAATGATGTGGTGAGGCCTCAAATAGGGTGCGAGCGCACGGATCATTGACCTGAAACTATTGCTCGGCACTACCGGCAAAATGAGTGTACAGCGTCGTGCCATATCCTCTAAATCGTTGGTTGCCGTTACCCGGGAGGATATTTTCACGCCCAAGTGTTCCCGCTGCTTGTTTATCATGGCAACCGTTTCAGCCTTTCGGCTGAACAACAGCACATCGGAATTGTAAGCCAATAAATTGGCGATCGCTGTGCCAAAACTACCCGCACCGAGTACCCCCACAGGGTTGAAAGGAGAAACCATTTATTTTTCTTGTGAAAACCGCAAAATTTTAAAATCAAAAATGGAAAACCGCAAAACCAATAGAACCAATGATTTGCACTTACAGCTCCATCACGGTGCCGCAATGCTTGCAAGTGCGTGCGGCTAAATCGCCTTTGAATTCACCAATCGCTTCGCGGATTTGTGAGCCGATGTCTTTGAGCGGGAAACCAGCCTCGTGGAGCGGTTGGTCGCATTTTTCGCAAAACCAGAGAAGTTTGTCCACTTCGCCCGTATTGCGGTGACGCTCCAGTACCAGTCCGACGGTGCCAGCCGGGCGCTGCGGAGAGTGTGGGATGCGCGGTGGGAGCAGAAACATCTCGCCTTCGCGGATGTCAATCGTTTCGCGTTTGCCTGCTTCGTTGATGATTTTGACCTGGATATCGCCTTCCAACTGGTAAAAAAGTTCTTCGCCTTCTTCCCAGTGGTAGTCCTTGCGGCCATTGGGTCCGCCGACCACCATGACGATGAAGTCTTCGTTTTGGAGGTAAATCTGCTTGTTGCCCACGGGAGGTTTGAGCAAGTCGCGGTTCTCGTCAATCCAGGCTCGGAGGTTGAAAGGTTTGGAAATGGCCATGGTATAAAAGCATAGAGTAGAACGAGACTTTCCAAGTTTTTAAAACTTGGAAAGTCTGGGTCCCTGTTTGTGGTTGAAAACTTTGGCGACAAATGTAGAGAGAATTGGATTGTTTTTACCGCAGCGGCGCGGAGGCGCAGAGAATTCTCTGCGTGGTGGTGTGGCGGTGGTTTTTTCTACATTTGTGCGTTCCCTCCCAACAGATTTTATGAGCACCGAAGCACAGCCCGTCCGTATTTTCATCGCCTATTCCAGCAAGGATCTCATTTTCAAAGATGGCATCCGAAAAAGCCTGCGCCCTTTGGAGCGGGCGAAGAAAGTAAGCATTTGGGACAACTACGACATTGAAGCAGGCAAAATTTGGGATGCGGAAGTTCGCGAAAAACTTGCGCAATCCGACCTGATTCTTCTGCTTCTCAGCCCTGATGCGCTCGATTCCGACTATTTTTATGACGTGGAGGCGCGTATTGCTTTGGAACGCCATGAAGCAGGTGAGGCGATTGCCGTGGGGATTTTGTTGCGGCCCTGTATAGATATGCTCAAGCACACGCCATTGAACGATTTTACAAAGTATGAGTTACTACCGAAAAAGGGGCTTCCTGTTACAGATAGACACTGGCGCACCTTCGATGATGCATATTTGACTATTTTTAGGGAGGTGGATGTGTTGGTGGAGAAGATTGAAGCCAAGCATTATAAAAAATGTAGTGCTTGCGGCGGTTCTGGGAATCGCACGATATCAGTCAGAGATTCCCTTAAATATGTTGTATCATCTAAGGTTAGCTGTTCCGAGTGTGACGGAACTGGTAAAATCAAAAGAACATAGATTTTGTGATTTTTACTCGCTCCTCAATGGTTAACCTTTTCATGGTAAGAAAACTACTTTCCCTACCTTTGAGTAAATTTTCAGCACCATGCTCAACAAAAACAGCCTAACCCAGGCCGTAAAATCTGAACTGCAGACCTTGTATGGCAAGCGCCTCGCCAAACTGATTTTGTATGGTTCCTACGCCCGTGGCGACCAGCACGAAGTGTCAGACATTGACTTTTTGGTAGTGCTGAAAGAAAATAAAATCAAAACCGGATCGGAGCTTCGGTACATGAACAGTGCCTTATACAACCTGGAGTTGCAATTCAATACTATCATTTCAGCACATCCCACCACCTTGGGGCGATTCAATACTTCCGATTATTTGTTTTACCAAAATGTGCGCCGGGAAGGCATTGAGTTATGAAAAATGATGCTGCTAAATTGCTTGCTTTGGATACCATCTGAATAATCCCAAAACCTTACCTTTGAAGTAAAAAACACACAAATGCAACACGTCACACTCAGCATCGAAGAAAGCCGCTACGAATTGCTGCTGCAATTCTTGAGTACACTTGACTATGTACGGGTGACTACAACGCCAACTGTTCAGAAAAACGGTGAGGTAAAGCATGGCAAACCTGTTCCGAGGCACACCTTTCTGGCTGGGATGAAAACATCAGACATTCCCGTGAGCCGTACGGTGATCAACCGCGAAGAAATTTATGGAGAGCGAAATTAAAGGCCAACAGGTGTTTGTTGATACAAACATTCTTTACTACGCCACGAACCCAGCCGACCCATTTGGCACACAGGCTCTGGCACGGATGAAAGATTTACTGTCTGACGAAAATATGTTGATAATCAGTGGGCAAATCCTTCGAGAATATGCGAATGTTTCCATTCGAGAGGCAAGTAAAGATGGAAAACCTATGACGGAAGCCATTGCTGATGCACTCCACAATATCCAGATTTTCATGCGTGATTTTGTCGTGCTCCACGATAACATTGAAGTGTTACTTCAGTGGCTCAAACTCTTGCCGTCATTGCTTACACCAAAAGATGTTT
The DNA here is from genome assembly GCA_964589365.1 of uncultured Saprospiraceae bacterium. Lineage (GTDB taxonomy): Bacteria > Bacteroidota > Bacteroidia > Chitinophagales > Saprospiraceae > M3007. The sequence continues at coordinate 258 of CAZPTQ010000059.1, read as the reverse complement.
TCGATTGCAACATTGCCGCAACCATGGAAACCAACGGTATTCGGCATATCCTGACGCACAACGTTAGTGATTTTAACCGCTTCCCATAATTAGTTGTGATCCCAATGTTTCCCTGAGATTTAAATGAAAAAACAGGGTGTGTGCGATTCGAACCTTGAACCCTAAAACCAGAAATTTTCCAATCACCGCATCATGCGAGCATATAAACTCCTCCCCCTCCTATCCCTCCTCTCCTTCTGCACCACAGCAAAATACACC
>CAZPTQ010000058.1:23928-25941 GCA_964589365.1 uncultured Saprospiraceae bacterium | reverse complement strand
ACGCGAAATGAATTTCGCGCCACACAATCATGGAAGACAACAAGAAAAAAGACGAATCGCCTGAACAACGCCGTCCCGAAGAAAATGGTGAAGGCGGTGGTATGCCGCGCTTCAACTTTATGTGGGTATTTATCCTCATTGGATTAGGGCTTTTGGCATTGCAGTTCACCAAGTTTTCGGGAAAACCCGAGAATGCCAGTTGGACTGATATAGATAAATGGGCCAAAAAAGGCCATATCGAGCGGTTCATCGTGGTGAACCCAAAAGAGGCTTATGTCTATATCAAAAAAGACTCATTGGGCACTGTTGAGCACGCCACTAAGGTAAAAGTGCCCAAAAAATCGCTTTTCAACACAGACCAGCCGCACTATGTGATGAGCATTGGCAGCGTCGAAATTGCATCTTCCAAGATTGACAAGATCAACGAACAGATCATCAAGGAGAAAAAACAGCAGCCCCTTGAACTCAAAATAGAAGACCGCATCAATTGGTCGGCGGTGATGGTCAATTTTGGACTGCCTATTCTTATTTTTATCGGCCTCTGGATTTTTATCCTGCGGCGCATGGGCGGCGGCCCTGGTGGGCCCGGCGGACAAATCTTCAATATCGGTAAATCAAAGGCCACGCTGTTCGACAGCAACTCCAAAGTGAACACCACTTTCGCCGACGTGGCTGGTCTCGACGAAGCCAAAGAAGAGGTGATGGAAGTGGTAGATTTTCTAAAAAACCCAAAAAAATATACTGTTTTAGGAGGCAAAATACCCAAAGGGGTCTTGCTCGTGGGACCGCCCGGGACCGGCAAAACCTTGCTGGCAAAAGCCGTAGCGGGCGAAGCGAATGCGCCATTTTTCTCAATTTCAGGCTCTGATTTTGTGGAAATGTTCGTCGGCGTCGGCGCAAGCCGCGTCCGGGACCTTTTCCGCAATGCCCGCGAAAAAGCCCCGTGCATCATTTTTATTGACGAAATAGATGCCATCGGACGGGCACGCGGGCGCGGCGCCGTACAAGGCGGTAACGACGAACGTGAAAACACGCTCAACCAGCTCCTTGTGGAAATGGACGGTTTCCCAACCGACAAAGGTGTAATCCTCATGGCCGCTACCAACCGTCCCGACATCCTCGACCAGGCACTTATGCGTCCGGGTCGTTTCGACCGACAAATCGGCATCGGACGCCCTGATCTGAAAGGCCGTGCGCAGATTTTCGAAGTGCACATGAGAAGCATCAAAGTGTCGCCCGATGTCAAAGCGATCACCCTTTCAGAAATGACACCCGGTTTTGTGGGTGCCGATATTGCCAACGTGTGCAACGAGGCAGCCCTCATCGCTGCCCGCCGCGAAAAAACGGCGGTAGACCTCGACGATTTCAACTACGCGCTGGACAAGGTTATCGGTGGTCTGGAGAAAAAGAACAAGATCATCAGCCCGGAAGAGAAGCGGATCATTGCTTACCACGAGGCTGGGCACGCCATTTGTGGCTGGTTTCTGGAATTCGCACACCCATTGGTGAAAGTGACCATCGTGCCACGCGGACTTGCTGCATTGGGCTACGCACAATACCTTCCAAAGGAACAGTACATCACGCGGAAGGAAAAATTGCTCGACGACATTTGCATGACCCTCGGTGGCCGTGCCGCCGAATCTGTTGTCTTTGACCAAATCAGCACCGGCGCGCAAAGCGATCTGGATCACATCACCCGCCTTTCATACGACATGATCGTGAACCACGGTTTTAGCGAAAAGGTCGGCAACGTGTCGTACTACTCCATGCTCAATGATAGTTTCAACCGCCCCTTCTCGGAGCAAACAGCCTATCTCATTGACCAGGAGGTAAAGATCATGATTGACGACCAGTACAAACGCGCCAAGACATTGTTGAAAGACAAGCGCAAACAACTCGACGCACTGGCCAAAGCCCTGCTCGAAAAAGAGGTGCTGCACCGCGCTGATTTAGAAGCGATTATCGGGAAACGGCCCTTTGTTGACCCAACGCCGGGCGAGAGTTCGCATGTGC
>CAZPTQ010000058.1:0-23828 GCA_964589365.1 uncultured Saprospiraceae bacterium | reverse complement strand
GGTCTCGAAGGCAAAGCAAAGAGGTGCTGCACCGCGCTGATTTGGAGGCAATTATTGGCAAACGGCCATTCATAGACCCAACGCCGGGCGAGAGTTCGCATGTGCCGGAAGTGGGGCCAATGCCGGATAACGACGATTAAGATACAAAAAAGGGGCGGCATTGAGCCGCCCCTTTTTTTTAGGGATGAAGCGCCAGATCAAGACCTATAAGGTTTTTAAAACCTTATAGGTCTTGATTCGAGCAATCAAAAATCTAAATCATCCTCAAATCGCCAATCATAGCCCTGGTGTTTTTCTATAAATGCTGCCTTACCGCCAAACTGTCGTAAAACCATTTCGCGTTCGAGCAGGCTGGGGAGAGTACTCAAAAATGCCGGGTAAGAACTGAAACGGTATTCAAGGGGCGATCTACAAAATCCATGCAACAAGCCATTGAAGACCTGCGTCTGGACCACCTATGGGTGCTTTATCCCGGCAATAAGCACTATCCCCTTTCCGCTGACATCACAGTGCTCCCACTAGCAGAATTAGCGCTCATTAGGGCCATCATCATGCCGAATTAATGTCACCACTACGCGGTTTTAGTTAATCACTAAGGCTGATGCTATCCAAAACGCAGGTTAAAAAAACAAGTTAATAGTTCTAATCAAAACCACTTGCCCCTTTTAACTTGATACTTTTAACTTGCAACTTTCTACATTCACTCCCAAGCCTTCACCTGGTGCGGATACCGCACCACATACGTCTCTTTAATTAACCGCGTGAGCCGCTCCCGGAAATCCTCCATGCCTTCTTTGGTTTGGGCCGAAATGAAAACACCCTCTCCGTATGTATGCATCATTCGGTCACGGAGATCGGCTTCGATTTCTGCTTTGGTGGCATCGTCCAGCAGGTCATCGAACCATCGTTCGCGGTAGAGGTCCATTTTGTTGAACACCATCAGGGTGGGCTTGTCTCCTGCGCCCAGTTCCTGCAGCGTCTGTTGCACCGTGCGGATTTGATCCTCAAACTGAGGGTGTGCCACGTCTACTATGTGCAATAGAATGTCGCTTTCTCGCACCTCATCGAGGGTGCTTTTGAAACTTTCGACCAGATGGTGGGGAAGTTTCCTAATAAAACCCACCGTGTCGGAAAGTAAAAACGGCATGGTGTTGAACACCACCTTGCGCACGGTAGTATCCAGCGTGGCGAACAGTTTGTTTTCCGCCAGTACTTCCGATTTGGATAGGAAATTGAGCAGTGTGCTCTTGCCCACATTGGTGTAGCCGACCAATGCCACGCGCACCATTTCAGTACGGGTCTTGCGCTGGGTCTGGTTTTGGCGGTCAATGTCTTTCAGTCGGCCTTCCAGAATGTTCATCCGGTACTGCACGATGCGCCGGTCAGTCTCGATCTGGGTTTCTCCTGGGCCGCGAGTGCCGATGCCGCCTGCTTGCCGTTCCAAGTGCGTCCAGAGACCACGTAAACGGGGCATGAGGTATTTCATCTGCGCCAGTTCGACTTGTGTTCTGGCCTGTGCCGTTTGGGCGCGTGCAGCGAAAATGTCCAGAATCAGGGTGGATCGGTCCACAATTTTCACTTTCAGGATTTCTTCCAGATTATTGGTCTGTTTGCCCGAAAGGTCATCGTCAAATATGACCATCGTGACCTCCTCGTGACGGTCGAGGTATTCACGGATTTCCTCGACTTTTCCTTTGCCGATAAATGTTCGGTGTTCGGGGTGGGGGAGGCGTTGGGTGAATCGTTTTATCGCAATTGCTCCGGCAGTTTCGGCGAGGAATTGGAGTTCGTCCATATATTCGTGCGCCTGCGGCTCCGTCACATTGGGCGTGATGAGGCTAACCAGCACTGCGTGTTCGGTTTCTTTTTTTAGCCCGGAAGTTTTTTCACCGAGCGTCCATTCTTTTGCCATGGAAAATTAGTGCGTGTTTTTGGGAATTGTTTAATTGTAAATATCCTTTCTGTGCCCAATTGCTACCACCTCGATTACAAGGATATCGTCGAAAACGTCCTAAATGATTCGGTAGTTCCCCTTTCGCATTCGGTAGCCGTCGCGCCCTTTAATCAGTCAACAGCACTTTTTCCGCATTGCGAGCTTTTACCTCGTCGTAGAGACGAATGTCCTCCAATTCTTCCATGGCTTCTATAAGTGCCATATAGAATTCGATGGGAATAATCACCGAAACTCGATTCCCTTTTTCGTCTGTAATGAATTGTGGAACAATCTGCGACATGATTAAACAGATGATAAAAATTTGAAAATAGGCTCACAAATGTAAACAAAATCCCCTAAATCTTCAAGAATTGTTCTCCAGAACAGCCTCCTCCTTCGGCTTAAACGGAGAATTTGCCAGATGCTCCCTCAACATCGCCCCGAAATAATACAAGCAAAGATAGATGGATAATGCACCGATGGAGCCGAGCCATTTGGTCCAGTTTTGCAAAACAAGAAAGTCGTATGTGCCATGTAGAAGAATGCTCACCAGCAAACCACGGCAGAGCAAATGGATGCGCTCAGCCGGATTGAATTTTGCCAGACCTGCGTAGTAACCAATTGGGATTGAAAAAACCAAATGTGCCGGGACGGCAGTAAATGCGCGCAAAAGCGCGGTTTCTTGGCCAAACAGGTCAATATAGCAAAGGTTTTCAACTGTGGCGAACCCCATGGCGATCATCACCGAATACACAATGCCATCAAATGGCTCGTTGAAAAAGCGCCAGACGAATGCACCAAAGATCAACGCCAGCCATTTTAGGATTTCTTCCACCGGAGCGATTGCGCCAAAAGCCAGCAGGAAAGTCAGCACAGGGTCACGCTCTATCTCGCCGACCATCGGGATGAATTGTTGCTCCACCCATATCGCAGGCTGGGTGATGGCAGCCCCCAAACCAAAACACAAGGCCAGCGTACCGAGCGATTCACGCTCGTATTTGTCGGCCCAATATATTGCCCAACAAATAAATAGGCCGGGCAGGATGGCAAGGGTGAGGAGGAAGGGTGACATTCAGTGGACTTAAGACTGCAGGACGGTAGATGTTGGACTTTGGACTTGAAAACCAATACCCAATATTCCAATCACCAAAATACCAATCAAACAGCACTGCAAAAGTCCCAAAACGAATTCAAAATCTCGGCAGATTCTTTCGGGCACTCGTACATCGCCATGTGCGCCACATCAGGTAAAAGATGCAAATCGGCTACTGCGGGCAATAGTGCCGCTTTCAGGCCTTGTTCCGGCGGAACCAGCGTGTCGTGTGCACCGAGCAGAAAAAGCACCGGGCATGATAATTCGCTCAGGGTATGCTGGTGATCGCTGCGGTTCAGCATGGCCTGAAGCCCAGCAGAAATTCCTTTCGGACTTTGTTTTTTCCCCTTGAAAATTAGTTCGTTGAGCGTGGCGGGATTTTTTTCTATAAAATTTGTGGTAAAAAGATTGGGGAAGAGCTGCGCCACATAAAGGTCGCGTTTACCCGCTTGCAAGGTCTCGATGCCGCGTCGGCGGGCGGTTTTCCGCTCTTCCGAATCTTCGAAGGGGTGCGAATGGAACAAGCCTAAGCCAGCGAGCCGTTCGGGCCATCGGGACGCAAATTCAAGCGCGGCATATCCACCCATGCTGTGGCCAACCATTACGCAGCGGGAGATATTCTCCGTGTTCAAAACGGCAAGAATCGCCTCGGCGTATGCCTTCATGCTTGCATGAACAGGTACATCAGACGCCCCAAATCCGGGCAGGTCTATCAACAATAACGAGGGGGCCTTTAACTGCGATTTGATGGGCGACCAAACCGACAGGTCTTCACAAAAACCGTGAATAAGCACTAAAGGGATTTGCAGCCCTGGGAGGTTTCCAAAAACCGCAGAAGAATTTTCATAGGCGACACGAGTGCCCTCGGGGGTGTTGCAAAATTTCATGGGGGAAATGTACGGAACGTCAAAGCCTGAATTACCATTCCTTTTCCGACTTTTGCTGCTTGATACCTTAAACCTCGTAGGTTTTTGAAAACCTACGAGGTTTTTACACGAGTCACATGAATATATTCACCGCTATAGCCCGCGAAATTTCCCGTGCCCTCAGCCCTGATTTGCCAAAGGATCTGGGCGATTTGAATTCGCACCTTGATTTTATCCTCCCAAAGGTGATACCCTATGGTGAAGACCTGCGTGAAACCCATTTTTGGCTTGACAAACGCTGGAAAGAAGTGCGCGAAGAAGAGGGCTTTCACGAATCCCTGTTACACATTTTTGGAAAAAACGGGGAGTACATGTTGTCGCTTGATGGCAACCTGGAAAATGGAACCTGGCAGCAACTGGGAGATGAAAATTCGCTTATCCTGCAAATGGGTGTAAGGAAGGAACTATTTGACATGCGTTTTCTGAACGATCAATTTATGATACTCACCAAACACGGCGACCAAGCCCGAAAGGGACTTCCACGCTTTGTCATGCTTGCACACGAACCCATCACCCATGGCCGGGGAGGCGAGCTCGATTGGCGTAATATCATGGATAAACTTTTCAATGTGTGGCGCGAGAACAGCCTCAGCATCTGGGCCTGGCTTTTCTTCTTGGGCGTTTTGGGGGCCATTGTGTACTATTCTTTTAAAGGGTAACAAAGAACTGATAAAATGCACTTACTTGATTGGGCCGTACTGATCGGCACACTTGCTTTTATTGTTTTGTACGGCGTCTGGAAAAGCCGAAAAGCCGCGATCAGTGATCCAGACGATTTTTTAGCGGGGAAACGCGACTTGCCCTGGTGGACCATTGGTCTGAGCATAATGGCAACTCAAGCCAGCGCCATCACCTTTCTCAGCACGCCTGGCCAGGCTTTTTCCGACGGGATGCAGTTTGTGCAGTTCTATTTTGGAATGCCGATCGCCATGCTTTTTTTGGCGTTTTTTGTGTTGCCGATTTATTACAAATTACGTGTCACAACGGCATACGAGTACCTCGAGCAGCGTTTTGACCTGCGTATGCGCTCGCTCACGGCCGTGCTGTTCTTGATTCAGCGTAGTATGGCGGCGGGAATTAGCATCCTCGCACCAAGTATCATTTTGTGCGCAGTTTTTGGTTGGAATCTTGCGCTGACCAATTTTTTTATGGCGGTGTTTGTGGTGATATACACCACTACGGGGGGCAGCGCAGCGGTGAGCCGCACACAAGAGTTGCAGATGAGCATTATGCTAGGGGGTCTTGTATTGGCTTTCTTTTTGATTCTCAACGAATTGCCACATGGTATGGGCGTTTCTGAGGCATGGCAGATAGCTGGCGCGACGGGTAAAACCCAAGTGCTTGACTGGACTTTTGATTGGAATGACCGCTACAATGTGTGGTCGGGCGTACTGGGCGCCACCTTTCTTTTCCTCTCCTATTTCGGTACTGACCAAAGTCAGGTGGGGCGTTACCTCTCTGGCAAAACCCTGCGCGAAAGCCGCATTGGACTGATATTCAACGGGATAATAAAAATCCCCATGCAGATGCTTGTGCTGTCGGTGGGTGTCATGGTGTTTGTGTTTTATCAATTCAATCAGCCGCCGCTACATTTCAACCAGGCAGACCTCAGCCAAATCGCGGGCACAGCCAAAGAGATTGAGTACCAAAAGTTAGAAAGTGCTGATGCTCAAATTTTTGAGGAAAAGAAACTGGTGCTCGCAGAATTCCAACAAGCCCAACAAGTCCAAGATGCTGACCGTGCTCAATCTGCCATTGGCCAACTCCAAACGCTTGAAAAAAAACATACGGAACTTAAGACCCAAACCCGAACCCTGCTTCAAAGCGCAGGAGTGAAAGGCGATGCGAACGACAAGGATTATGTGTTCATCAATTTTGTGCTCAGCCATATCCCGGTAGGTCTTGTGGGCCTCATGCTTGCTATGATATTCTGTGCCTCATGGAGTACTACGGCTTCCGAGCTCAGCGCACTATCGGCTACTTCAGTTTCTGATATATACCGCCGTTCGCTTGTCAAAGGCCAAACAGATGCGCATTACCTGCGCGCCTCCAAAATCGCTACGGTTATTTGGGGAGCTGTCATCGTGGCTTTTGCGATTTTTGCTTCGCTTTCGGAGAATCTGATCCAAGCGGTAAACATGGTCGGTTCTATGTTCTATGGCACCATTTTGGGGATATTTTTCACGGCATTTTTCCTTAAAAGCGTGAATGGCCGTGCGGTTTTTTATGCCGCGCTTGTGGGCGAAGCCATTGTACTGATCTGTTTTTGGTTCAACAAAGACGCTTACCTCTGGTACAATCCCTTGGGCTGTGGGCTGGTTATGGGAATGGCCTGGCTTTTCCAGAAGTTGAGTCGGGAGCAGCAATAATTTTATTTTTATGAGGATTATCTGTTAACGACATTCTAAAATGCAGCATCAAGGGTAAGATTCCAAAGTTGGCTTCGTTTTTGCAATAAACCACACAGGTTCTGAACGAAGTCTTTTCACCAAAAAAAATCTAATCCTATGGTTATCCTCACATGTTTATTGCTCCTGCTCCTTGTTTTTGGCGGACGTTCTTTAAAAGAAGCCAGATAAAATGAGTGACGTGGCGACCTGATTGAAGCATACTTCTCCTCGCTCGCTGCCCCAATTAGTACCAGACAAAAAAACCTCCCGTTGCAAACTTGCGACGGGAGGTTTTTTCTTTGATGGTTGGCTACTTTTGCGGCACCAATCACTGGTCACCGATCACCAATCACCAATCAACCAGTCAGCATACAGCATGAACCACTCCCTCGCCCGCGCCCTCTCCTTCTTTGGCCATCCGCTGCTGGTGTTAACCTACATGCTTCTTTTGATGTTGGTAATCAACCCCTTTGCATTTGGGGCGCACCATATTGGAGACCAGCGGACAATGGTATTGTTTTTTTACGTTGTGTCTACCACCTTCCTAATCCCAGGTCTGGGTGTATCGCTCCTCAAACCCTTGGGGCTTGTTCGAAGCCTTGAAATGCACGACAAACAGGAGCGAATCGGCCCCTATATCATCGCAGGGATTTTTTACCTCTGGATGTTCAAGAATTTTGCGAGCGGAGCGGTGCCAGCCTTGTACGCCAAGTTTGTGCTGGGGGCGACCATCGGGCTTTTTTTTGCTTTTTTTGTCAATATTTTTACGAAAATCAGCGCCCATGCGACGGGCATGGGTGGCTTTGTCGCAATGGTTTTGCTGCTTGCCTTTGAATGGTCAGGATCAACGTTCAGTATAGGCCCAATACTGTTGAGTCTCAATGCCATATTGGCCATTGTCATAGTCCTCGCCGGACTGATAGGCGTAGCGCGCTTGTCGTTGGGAGCGCACACCCAGGCTGATCTTTGGCAGGGTTATGCAGCAGGTTTTGTGTCAGTTATGCTGGCGAATATGATTTTGTAGGTCGATTTTAGCCACCCACGGTATCCCATCACTTCATCATTCCATCACTCCATCACCTCATTACTCCATGATACTCCGTTCCGCGCTTGTCTCCGTCTTTTCAAAAGACGGCCTCGAACCCATTATTCGTCGCTTACACGCATTGGGCGTACAACTCTATAGCACTGGCGGCACCCAAGGCTACATCGAAAAGCTGGGCATACCAGTCATAGCTGTCGAAACACTCACGGGCTACCCCAGCATCCTCGATGGTCGGGTGAAAACGCTGCACCCCGCAATTTTTGGGGGTATCCTCGCTCGCCGCGAGCCTGGGCATTTGGCCCAACTGGAAGCGTACAAAATCCCGGAGATGGACTGCGTTATCGTGGATTTGTACCCATTTGAGGAAACGGTTGCCGCCACAGACGATCCGGCTGAAATCATTGAAAAAATTGACATTGGGGGTGTGTCGCTCATTCGCGCAGCAGCCAAAAACTGGAAAGACGTGGTGGTAGTGGCCTCCAAAGACGAGTACAAGATGTTTCTCGATTTGCTCAACGAGCAGGAGGGCGAGTTTTCGGCCTTCAACTGCCGTGAGTTTGCCCGCAGGGCGTTCAAGGTCACGTCGAACTACGATACCGCCATTTACAACTGGTTCAACGAAGGCACTGCGGACATCTCGTTCAAACACAGCATCCACCGCTCCGAAATGCTACGGTATGGCGAAAATCCGCATCAGAACGGGGTGTTTTTTGGAGATTTTGAGCAAGTTTTTGACAAATTGCAGGGCAAGGCTATTTCTTACAATAATCTTGTAGACATTGACGCAGCGGTGCAGTTGATGCACGAATTCCAAAAAGGAAAGCCCGCGTTTGCCATTCTAAAACATACCAACGCATGTGGCATTGCTAGTCGGAATACCCTGCTCGAAGCATGGCAGGCTGCGCTTGCTTGTGATACGACCTCGGCATTTGGGGGTATTTTTATTGCGAACACGAAAGTGGATTTGGACACAGCAAGGGAAATCAACCAACTTTTTTACGAGGTACTGATTGCCCCAGATTTTGACTCAGAAGCACTGGAGATTTTAAATAAGAAGGACCAGCGCATTCTCTTGAAAAGCAAGCGTTTTGAAGGGAAGAAACGCGCGTTCCGAAGCCTCCTGAATGGAGTAGTGGAACAAGATGCCGATCTGCGCACCGAAACAGAAGCCGAGCTGAAAACCGTGACCAAGCGGCCAGCAACGCCAAAGGAAGTGGACGAACTGCTTTTCGCGGCCAAATGCGCCAAACACCTGAAATCAAATGCAATCGCCTTGGTAAAAGAACAGCAACTCATCGGCATGGGCTGCGGCCAACCGAGCCGGGTGGATGCGCTGCGTCAGGCCATTGCGAAGGCCAAATCCTTCGGCTTTGATTTGAAAGGCGCGGTGATGGCCAGCGATGCTTTTTTCCCGTTCCCGGATTGTATAGAAATTGCGCACGAAGCGGGCATTTCAGCGGTCATTCAACCAGGAGGATCCATGAAAGACCAAGATTCAATAAATGCCTGCGATGCGCATGGGATGGCGATGGTGATGACGGGGTTGAGGCATTTTCGGCATTGAAATGATGAAAACCGCAAAACCGAAAAATTGAAAACCGGAAAATGTAAAATCAAACCTGCTTTCATGGCAAAAACGGTCAAACGGATCTCCCCAAAGTTAAAAGCCAAAGCCGGGGAGATTCAGCGCATTCTCGAAGAACTATATTCTGAAGTTCCTATTCCGCTCCAACACTCGGACGCCTTCACGCTGCTCGTAGCGGTGGTGCTCTCTGCTCAATGCACCGATGAGCGCGTGAACCAAATCACCCCCCTGCTATTTGCCCGCGCAAATAACCCTGCCGACATGGCAAAACTCGCTGTCGAAGAAATCAGAGAGATCATAAAACCCTGTGGGCTTTCTCCTGCTAAATCGAAGGGGATCAGCGGTTTATCCAACATAATCATGGAAAAACACGCTGGAAAAGTGCCTGAAAGTTTTGAGGCCTTGGAAGCATTGCCGGGAGTGGGACACAAGACGGCTTCCGTGGTGATGTCTCAGGCTTTTGGATGGCCGGCATTCCCGGTAGACACACACATACATCGCTTGGCGGCGCGCTGGGGTCTGAGTTCTGGAAAGAACGTAGTGCAAACGGAGCGTGATTTGAAATCAATTTTTCCCGAAAATACCTGGAACAAACTCCATCTCCAGATCATCTATTTTGGTCGGCAATACTGTCCGGCACGGGGCCACAAGCTTGAAGAATGCCCAATTTGCTCGCTTTTTAACAATGAACGATGAACGATGAACTGGACACGCCCGGAATTAGTTGACAAAATGGGAGTGGAGGATTCCACTCAATCAATTAAATTTAGGCAGGGAAAAATCGAAAAGCAGCAATGCGAAGCATGAGTTCATCAGCCGGCGGGAACGTGGGTATTTTTCTGAGTCAGCCCGTCGTTCGATTGTGGAAGAAATCGAGCAAGGGTTGAGCAAGGCGGAGGCGGGCCGCCGATACAGGGTCGCCCAATCGAGCATTTACAAGTGGATAGCCCTCTACTCGAAGCATTACGGTCGGAAGTTGAGGCAGGTGGTCGAACACGAGAGCGACTGGATCCGGCTAAAGCGCCTTGAGGTGGAACTGGAACAAGCGTTCATAGTTTATAGTTCATCTGCGCATCAACCACTGAAATAGCGATCATATTTACAATTTCGCGGGTTGTACTGCCCAATTGCAAGACGTGAATCGGTTTTTTCAGGCCCAAAAGAATCGGCCCTATTTTTTCAATATCGGCGACTTCTTTTACCAAGTTATAGGCAATGTTGGATGCAGAGAGATTGGGGAAAATCAGAATGTTCGCGCCGCCCTCTGCCAATTCGCAAAAAGGGTGATTTTCTCTCATCAACGAGTTTTGGAACGGTAAGTGTGCCTGCATTTCACCGTCTACGATCAAGGTCGGATGCTTTGTTTTTAACAGCTCAACGGCTGTGCGCATTTTTATGGCATCGTCTCCATCCGCACTTCCAAAGTTGGAATAGGTCAGCAGTGCGATACGCGGTTTGATGTTGAATTTCTCCACTTCTTTCGCTGCCAATTCTGCAATCTCCACGATTTCCTCGGCGCTTGGGTTAAAGTTTACGCTGGTATCAGCCAGAAACAGGGGGCCAAAGCGACTGAGCAGGATATACATTCCGGACACTTTATTCACGCCCGCTTGCCGGCCCACTGCTTGCAAGGCAGGTCGGATGGTCTCCGGGTAATTGCGGGTCATTCCGCCAATCATCGCATCGGCTTCGCCCGTTTCCACCATCATTGAGCCAAAGTAATTTCTACGATGAACAATGTTGCGGGCTTCGAGTTGGGTATAACCTTTGCGTTTGCGTTTTTCAAAAAACAGATCGCCGAACCGCTCTAACCTTTCAATATCACTTTGGTTTTGTGGCGACATAGGGTCAATGATCTCGATCTGCGACAAATCCAATAGATTTTCTTGAACCAACTGTTTGATTTTCTTCACATTGCCTAGTAATATCGGCTTCGCGATTTTTTCTTCCATCGCTTGTTGGGCGGCTTTCAACACGGCTGGATTTTCAGCGTCGGCCATTACGACCCGCATCGGATTTTGTTTTGCCGTATTGATGATTGCCCTCGTCAGTGTATTGTCAAGGCCCAGGCGTTTTGACAATTGAGTTTCATAATCCTCCCAATTCTTGATCGGGAATTTGGCAACTCCGGTTTCCATCGCTGCGCGCGCAACTGCGGCGGCTACCGTTGTCAGCAATCTTGGGTCAACAGGCTTTGGAATGATATATTCTCTTCCAAAAGCCAAGTTATCTTTCCCATAAGCCATGTTGACTATATCAGGGACTGATTTTTTGGCCAAACCAGCCAGTGCCCGCACTGCCGCAAGTTTCATTTCTTCATTGATGACTTTTGAGCGGACATCCAAGGCACCCCGGAATATGTAAGGGAAGCCCAGCACATTGTTCACCTGATTGGGGTAATCGCTTCGACCAGTGGCAAAAATGATGTCTTTGCGTGCCTCCATCGCCTCTTCATAAGCGATTTCAGGGTTTGGATTGGCCATCGCAAATACGATACAGTCTGTGGCCATGCTTCTCACCATGTCCTGGTTTAGGATGTTGCCTTTCGACAGGCCGATAAAAACGTCGGCCCCGACCAATGCCTCCGCTAAAGAGGTGTTTGCTGCGGCAGTCTCGTTGGCGAACTCTATTTTTTTTCCATCCAGATCGGTCCGGCTCGGGTGCAACAAGCCCTTGGTGTCGAACATGAAAATATTCTCTTTTCTCGCCCCCAGGCTATAATAAAGTTTTGAACAAGAAATAGCCGAAGCGCCCGCACCATTGACAACGATTTTCACCGTCGAAAAATCTTTGCCCACCAATTCAAGAGCATTCAACAAAGCGGCCGAACTGATGATGGCCGTGCCGTGTTGGTCGTCATGCATGACCGGAATGTTCAATTCCGCTTGTAGCCTTTCTTCAATTTCAAAACATTCGGGCGCAGAAATATCTTCCAGGTTCACCCCGCCAAAAGTTGGTTCAAGAATTTTGACCGTTCGGACAAACTCATCCACGTTTTTGGTGTCGAGTTCCAGATCAAAAACATCAATGTCCGCATAGATTTTGAACAACAGCCCCTTGCCTTCCATGACTGGCTTACTCGCCAGCGGGCCGATATCGCCCAGACCCAAAACAGCGGTTCCATTGGTAATAACAGCCACCAAATTCGCTTTCGCGGTGTATTTATAAACGTCCTCCGGATTTTCAGCAATCGCCAAACAAGGCTCAGCAACGCCTGGCGAATAGGCTAGGGTCAGGTCGCGCTGAGTCGCCGTTTCTTTGGTGGGGACTACCTCAATCTTGCCTGGACGGCCCTTGGCATGGTAGTGCAGGGCGTCTTCTCTCAATGTTTTTTTCTTGCTCATCCTTTCCTTTTATCTAGAAGGCGGCGAAGGTATTTTTTTTCAACCAATCATCGGGTTTGGTAACACCCCAGATTATTGCTTCCGCCTGAAATCCGCAATCGCGAATCGGATCTTGTCAAAGTTGAATCGCTCGCCGAAGTGCTCGTGTATGGCCTTCATCTGGTATGGTTCTTCAAAAAGTGGCAAGGCGCCTTGGATGAGATCGCATGCTTCTGGCGAAACCCATTGGCCGATGTCAATCAGTTCGCCGCGCTCATACATAATTGCGAGATGCCCCATCACAGTCATGGTGCTTATGCCGCGCAACGCAGCAATTTCTTCCACCGAGTGACCACGCTTAAATAAATCGAGGCTAATGAAGTTGGAACTTCCAATAATACGCTCACCCGCCTTGGTTTTTTCAAGCACAAATTGTCGGATTTCTCCCATGAAAGCATCGCCATAAAGTTGGAGTTTCCGTTCGCTGACCCCCGCTATTTCGAGCATTTCGGCATCGGACAGTGGACGGGCATCGGCCATTTGCTGCAGGGTAAGGTCGCTGAAAAGGGTATATGGCGGGATACCTTGCTTGACAGCCAAATCTCGGCGCAGCGCGATGAGGAGTTGGAGCAGTTCTTCGCGCAGAATTTGGGTTTTGCTTTTTTCAGTGACGTGGGGATGCGCTGCTTTTTCGCCAAGCCTGGGTTTGGGCTGTGGCATCGCCAGTGCTATTTTTTTGCCTTCAAATAGGACTTTCTTGCCCCCCTCGGTCACACGAAGGCAGTTGTGGTCGTCGTAAGCGATTTCAACCAGACCGACGTGTAGCATTTGCGAGAGCAAAAAAAGCCAGTCGTCGTAGCCGTATTCTTTGCCCGCGCCGTAGGTCTTGATTTCGTGGTAGTTGTTTTCTCTGATCTCCCGGCGTTGGCTACCACGAAGAATGTCTGTGAGCAAGCTCATTCCCACGCGCTGGCCGGTGCGCATAATGGCCGAGAGTGCTTTTTGTGCTGCAAGTGTGCCGTCAAAATGTTGAGGCGGATTTTTGCAGACATCGCAGTTGCCGCAGCTTTTGTCGTAGGGTTCCCCAAAATAGTTGAGCACCGTTTTGCGGCGACATACAGGCGCTTCGGCAAATTGGTACATTCGCTCCAATTTTGCCAGCTTTAGGTTTTTCTGCTCTGCACTGGCATCGCCTTGTTCAAACATTTCCCGATAAGAAATCAGGTCGGCATAACTGAAAAACAACAGTGCATCGGCGGACAAACCGTCGCGTCCTGCGCGACCAATTTCCTGATAATAACCCTCCAGATTGCGTGGTAAATTATAGTGTACCACAAAGCGAACATTGCTTTTGTCAATGCCCATGCCGAAGGCTATGGTAGCGCAAATGATGGGTGTTCGGTCGTTTATAAAATCCTCTTGGGTCTTACTGCGCTGGGCCGGCGGTACTTCGGCGTGGTAATGGGCAGCGCGGAAACCTTTGGTATTCAACTTCTCGGCCAGGCCTTCACAGCCCTTGCGCGAAAGGCAATAAATAATGCCTGATTGATTCCGGTGTTCTTTCAAAAACTCCACGATCTGCTCAAAACGTTTTTGGCCTGAACGCACAGTCAGGCTAATATTTGGTCTGTCAAAAGAAGCGATAAAAATAGCAGGGTCGGCAAGGCCGAGTTGCTCAACGATGTCTTTGCGTGTGAGTTTGTCGGCTGTTGCCGTAAGTGCGATCACTGGTATGCCGGGGAACTGGCTTTTCAGGAATTTCAACTGGGTGTATTCCGGTCGGAAATCGTGGCCCCAAGAGGAGATGCAATGTGCTTCGTCAATGGCAAAAAGGGTGATTTTCAGGCGTTTGAGCAAAGGCTGGAAACTTTGCGATACGAGTTTTTCCGGGCTGACATAAAGGAGTTTGAGGTAACCAGCGAGCAGGGCGGATTCTACGTTGCGCTGCTGGTCGGTACTGAGACTGCTGTTGATAAATGCGGCGGGAATACCATTGGTGCTCAGAGCCTCCACCTGGTCTTTCATCAAAGCGATGAGCGGGCTGACGACTACCGCTACGCCCTCCAGGGTGATGGCAGGGATTTGAAAACAAACACTTTTACCGCCGCCGGTAGGCATAAGTACAAGCGTATCGCGGCCATCATAAACGTTTTGAATGATGTCGGCTTGAAGGGGGCGGAACTGGTCGTAACCGAAGTATTTTTTTAGGGCGGCGGAAGCGTGAAGGTGGGTCACAGGCAAATGTGGTCAAGGTGATAAAATGTGACCAATGTGAAATTAGTTTTCATCTTGGTTGTAGGTTAATTGACCGCAAATTTAAAAAAAATGTTTCAAAAAACAAACAACCTGTTTTAAAATCATCTCCCAAACATCCGCAGCGCATTGGCGGTAGTAGTACGCGCGATTTCGGCGAGCGGCAACGCTTTCGCTTCAGAAAGTACATCTGCGGTATGACGTACAAAAGCGCTTTCATTGCGCTTGCCCCGGTGTGGTACAGGTGGCAGGTAGGGCGCGTCTGTTTCCAGCACAATGTATTCAAGCGGAATTTCCCGCAACACGTTGGGCAAGTCAGATTTTGGATAGGTCAAAGTGCCGCCAATGCCTAGCATAAAACCGAGTTCGATCATCTCCTTCGCTTCGTCCAAAGTGCCTGAAAAACAATGGAATATACCGCGCAATCGCCCGTCTTGCGCCTGGCGTACCACCTCTATGGCTTCGCGGTTCGCTTCTCGGCTGTGAATGATGATCGGGCGGCCCAGTTCTTTCGCCCATTCGCATTGGCGGGAAAAGGCGATTTGCTGGATGCCGAGCGTAGTTTTGTCCCAATAAAGGTCTATGCCTGTTTCGCCAATGCCTGCCCATGTGCGTTTGCCTATCCATTTTTCTACAATGTCAAGTTCTGCATCGTAAGTGTCAGGCTGCACAGAAGAGGGGTGCAAACCCATCATCGCGAAGCAGTTATCAGGAAATTCAGCCTCTAAAGCCAGCATTCCTTCGATGGATTCGGAATCAATGTTGGGCAAATATATCCGCGTCACGCCAGCAGCAATGGCACGGCGCACCATGTCTGATCGGTCCTGGTCGAATTTGTGGGAATAAAGGTGGGCGTGGGTGTCAATGAGTGTATTCATAGCATGAAAAAACGCTGCAAGTGCCTTGACTCACAGCGTCTTATAGACTCAGAACGAGTTTTGAGTCCGAATTCGTTAGTTCGAGATAATAGTCGGGATAACTGGATCCGAACCAGCGACCTCGTCGTCCCGAACGACGCGCGCTACCGGGCTGCGCTATATCCTGAAGGCATGAAGCGATGAAGCGATAGAGTGATGAAGTGATTTATAACGACAATTTCGATCAAATCACTTCATCACTCCATCGCTTCATCACCACCTGCCTTGGAGCCGAACAAGGGATTTGAACCCTCGACCTGCTGATTACGAATCAGCTGCTCTACCGCTGAGCTAATTCGGCTAGTGCGGTTTTGACACCCTGCTTTTCAATTTTGATGCAAAAGCAATTTCTCAGTGCCTTTCTTTAAAAGCGGATGCAAAGATAAGTTTGCTTTCTAAAAAATCGGCAAGCCCGTTTTATTTTTCCCGAAGAAACACCGTATATTTCCCGATACCAATAGATTCTTCCAGATTTTCCACTCAAATGTTGAAAGACGGGACGTCTCTCAATTTTGCGGTTTTACATTTTCTTGTTTTACATTTTGCGGTTTTGACTTCTCTGAAATGCAAAGGGTTGCCCTCTTGCGAGGACAACCCTTCTCTCCGTACTGGGTTCTCGTTTTGCTTCAATGCGGCGCTTTATTAGCCCGCCTGCCCCGTGATCACATCACGCGCGAATAGGATTTTAGGTTTCCAGTATTTAGAAGTGGAGATGTTCTCTACGATGATTCCCCGGCTGCAAGTGCTGTGCACACAGAAAATGCCTTCGGCAGTTTTTTCAACCACCAGGGCCACGTGCTGGATGCGGCCTCTGCCGCCAAAGAATACCAGGTCGCCGGGCAAAACGTCGTTGAGCGACACTTTCAAGCCTTGGCGCGATTGGGTGGTTGAGGCTGCGGAAACTTTTACGCCAAACTCATTCAAAATGTAGTTGGTAAAACCAGAGCAGTCAAAGCCCGTTTTGGGCGAGTGTCCTGCATGGCGATAGCGGAGGCCAAGAAAATTTTGGGCATATCCGGTAACGTCGTTGCGGAACTGCATGATCTCTGCGTCTTCTGCGCGAGATGGTTTGACGCTGATGGGCTTGAATGCAGTGGCAGCAAAAGCCGCAAAAAGAAGGGCGAAAAATGCCGAATAACGGCATAAGGAAGGTTTCTCAGGGCGACTGGAAGGTATTGTCTCGGTCATGTTTAAAAAATTATCAGCTCCAGACGCGAATCACGCGCCACGCCCTTGCCACAAGAGTTTGCTGATTTGTGAACTTAAAATTGGTTTTTGCCGGGGCTGTGGTGGCAATTGGCTCGCGCAGAGTGTCGGAGTGATGTTCACGGGAGAGATTAAAAAAGAGACTCCAGAAAGGGCAATATCTTGCGCTGGCCGAGGGCAAAGGTAGAAATGGTTTTGAAAAAACAAGGTATTGGGCACTTTTTTTCAGTTTTTTTGAAAGATTAGTTCCCTCCGCTTCGTTTTGAAGCCTCCTTTTTCTGCTTTCTCCAATTCCAAGGTGCAATAGGTTGAGATTGACTCCATAAGCCTATTTTATCCCTTCGGGCTTCTTGCTCCCAGCCGTCGTAACGAGCATCATTTGAGTATTTTTTGAAATGCCATGCCAATCCGGCCCGAACCAGAGCCGCATTCAACTCATGGCCGTAAGCGTCGAATACCACACCGATGATGCGCCCATTCCGGTCTTTTTTTTCGGTCTGCACTACACACACCATTTTGCCAAAGCAGAAATCAGAAGTGAATTTTTTCGCCTCTTGACTGAAGGGCTGCTTGCGTTCCGGGCAATCTATGTGGGCAAGACGAACCTTATGTTGCTGTTAATACCTTAGGAAGAGAACATCTTGGCCCATTCCAATCTAATGCCGAGCATTATATCGAGATTCCAGATGCAGTACATTCTTCGAACGGCTTCCACGAGCCGGCAGAAATAAACTGAATTTGCCAGATTTGCAAAAGCCCGCACCCATTACTTGAGTTCGGGCTTTTTTATACTTTTTCTTTCCAAATCTGCTTATTTTTTACCCTCCACCTCCCTACCTTTGCGGCCCAAAAATAGACGGCTTTTGCCCCACGTCATTCCTAATTTCATTCCCGAACAAATTCGGGATTCAACTTTCACCACTGTAACAATGCAAGGTTCTGCAATCACCATCAAACGGGGCAAGCTGAAAGTCCCCAACGACCCCATCATACCATTCATCGAAGGCGACGGAACGGGCGCCGACATCTGGGCGGCCTCTGTACGTGTGCTCGATGCTGCTGTGGAGAAAGCCTTCAAAGGCAAAAAGAAAATCGTGTGGAAAGAAGTACTTGCTGGCGAAAAAGCCTTCAACAAGACCGGTAGCTGGCTTCCTGACGAAACCCTCAAAGTCATTAATGAATACAAAGTCGCCATCAAAGGACCGCTCACCACGCCTGTAGGTGGTGGTATTCGCTCGCTCAACGTGGCCCTGCGCCAACAACTTGACCTATACGCCTGCGTTCGCCCCGTGCGTTGGTTCAAGGGGGTGCCCAGCCCGGTAAAGGAGCCTGGATTGGTTGACATGGTCATTTTTCGTGAAAACACCGAGGACATCTACGCGGGCATCGAATACCTTGCCGGTACGCCTGAAGCAGATAAAATGATTGCCTTTTTGCAGAACGAAATGGGCGTCAAGAATATCCGCTTCCCCAAATCTTCCTCCATTGGCATCAAACCGGTGTCGAAAGAAGGCACCGAACGCCTCGTGCGCGCTGCCCTTGAACACGCCTTCAAGTACAAGCGTAAATCGCTGACCATTGTCCACAAGGGCAATATTATGAAATTCACGGAAGGCAAATTCAAGGATTGGGGTTATGAACTCGCCGAGCGTGAGTACGGCGACCGCGTGTTTACTTGGGCTGAATACGAGCGCATCAAAGAAGCCAAAGGAGAAGAAGCCGCCAACAAAGCCCAAACGGCTGCCCTCGCAGCTGGCAAGATGTTGGTGAAAGACAGCATCGCCGACGCTTTCTTACAGCAAATCCTGCTCCGCCCGGCAGAGTACGACATGGTGGCAACGCTTAACCTTAACGGCGATTACCTTTCCGACGCCCTCGCTGCACAAGTGGGCGGCATCGGCATCGCCCCTGGCGCCAACATCAACTACCTCACCGGCCACGCCATTTTCGAGGCCACCCATGGCACCGCACCCAAGTACGCGGGCAAAGACGTAGTGAATCCATCGTCTGTAATCCTCTCTGGCGTGATGATGTTTGAATATCTTGGTTGGGACAAGGCGGCAAAACTCATTGTAAAAGGCCTCGAGCGCAGCATCAGAAAAAAGCGCGTAACCTATGACTTTGAACGCCTTATGAAAGGCGCGACCAAATTGAAGTGCTCGGAATTCGGCTCTGAGATTATTGCCAATATGTGAGTTTCCAGACCTTGGACTTTTAGACCTTGGATAATGGACAAAAAAATGGGCTTGGCGTGTACGCGCCAAGCCCATTTCGATTTTATCGTTGCACCTTTTGGGTGTGCTCAGTTGTATTCTACTGTCTTCATGAACTGGAGGATATCATCGGCAAATGCTTCGCTCTCCGTGTAAAAATTGGCCGGACCTGCATTCGGAAAGGTAAAATACAATCGCCCATTTTTTTTCTCGTACCAAAACACTTGGTTGACGGACTGGAACACTTGTTTGTTCGGGCTATTTACAGCGATATAGTATCCTGCCAATGTGCCGATGTCGTAGTTTATTTGAACGTCCTCTGTGTCGGCAGAAAATTTGCCAACATAGCTATCTACACCGCTCTGTACGGTAATGGTGAAACAATCTGGCATTTTAATGAGAAAAGAATGGCCTCAGGGAATCAAAAATGCCAGCGTATCTGCTCCTTCGCAAAGATGGGAGCCTTGATGATCTTGATTTTCTTGCCGCGTGCAGGCGAAAGAAATCATCAGTCCAACCAACAGACAGGGGATATCGAATTTTTTCATCGGTCAAAAAAGTAATGCGTGAATGAATATTTAAATAGATAAGTGGAATCCATTTTCGCTGCTTCTTGCCTGAGGAACGGTGTCAAAATAACTTTCCAATTTCAGGCCAATTATTTTGGCGTTAGCCAACTATCTTTTGAGGCGAATAGTGGGGCTATTTAACGAAAAAGATAGGATGGATGGCGGCAAAAGAATGGCATCAAATTGGGAAGTTATTTTGACACCGATCCTAAGAAACTTCAGGTTCTCCGCTCGCGCATGGCATCCAGTATGCGCAGGATGATATAAGAGCCGATCAGGCTTATCACAATCGCCTCTACCACTATAAAAAAGCAGGATGTAATGGGATTAAGGTACTCCCCCACGGACGTTTGATGCTGGATGCTGGCTAACAGATCAGGGTTGAATTCAAGAAATATCGCCATAAAAAACGCGAATGGGACGACCCCTATGAAAGAAGTGAACATACCAACAACCACTCCGGAAGTGACATCGGAAGTGCCGTCATGGTGCCTGCGCGTCCAGGCTCGCAAGGCCATCCAAAGCAAGCCCAAATGGATCACGCCATTGAAAACACGCAGATAAATGTTTTCGCTCAAATGAAAAATATGAAGGAGCAGGAAGAATCCAGTAAGGCCGAAAAACATCCAGAGGCCATAACGAAATGCGATCTGTTTCATAATTCGGAATAAGTTGGTTAAAATAACAGGCTTCTCCGTGGCAAGCATAGTTGTTGCAGGCTGCCAGATTTTGAATGGAACATCTTAGGCAGGAAATTGTTTTGGGAAAAATTTAAAACATAAAACAAAAACGTTCTGTCAGCGCAACCGACAAAACGTTTTTATTTGGCAAGAATATTGAATATCTGTTAGTTATTCCCCTTCAATCTGACGCTCCAATTCTTCCATCATCACAAAATCAATTGATTCACTGATGGTGGGAATGATGGTGAGGATGGTTTCGAGGCGGGATATTTCGATGAGTTTGGTCACCATCGGGTTCATTTCGCCGGCGAGGACGAAGGATCCAGTGCCTTTCCAAAGGCGGTGGCCTGTCAGAATGGCCGAAAGTCCGCTGCTGTCCACATATTTGACATTGGAAAGATCGAGGATAAAATTGCGAACACCCTCTTGAGAAAGAAGAATAAGGTCGCTCTTGAGTTGTGGCGCAATGGTCGAGTTCAGGTTTTCCTCGTGGAGCGAAAGTATCGCATAATGCTCCTGCTTGTCAATCTGATATTTCATAGACGGCTGGTTGTCAATATTTGTATGTTTGAAATAAATATTCTCAAACGTTCTTGGGATTGCAAATGTAAGACTTGCGCGTTTTTTTTCAATAAAAATTTCAAAGGGCGTTTTTGACCTGACTGCTTGGCAGCCCAAAAACTTTCGGCTGGGTTTTTGCCGATTGCTTTCACAGTTTTCTGGGATTAATTTTGGCTGCCAAAACCCTGTGCAGAAAAAAATGTTAAAGTGCGGTACAAAAGCTTGGCTTGTTCGGAACAATTCGCCTAAAATTGTCGCACGAAAACTACACTTCGCACAACGCTACACGATACCAACCGTTTACCCGTTTACCCGTTTACCCGCCGTAGCGCGCAGCGCGAAGGAGGGCGTTATACTTGACCACAGTTTATCTCTTTGATAATGAATAATAAATTTTCCCCGGTCGTCAAGCAAATCATCAACCAGAGCGGCCAAGAGGCACGCCGACTGGGGCATGATTACGTTGGCACCGAGCATTTGCTCTTGGGCATCATCGCTGAGCGCGATAGTTTGCCCGTTCGTGTGCTCGATTCGCTTTTGGTGGATGTGAACGACCTCAAAAAACGCATTGAGCGGTCCATCCCCCGATATTCCAACTACCCCCCCGCAGAAAATCTCTACGTAGGCGAATGCGCCATGACTACTCAGGTCCAGCGTGTACTTAAAGCCACTTTTGTAGAGGCTAAAATGACCAAAACCGAAGAGGTGCACCCCGAGCACCTCATGCTGGCAATGCTGAAATATGCAGACATCGGCAGCACCAAACTATTAAACGAATACGACGTGGACTACGATTCTTTCAAAAAAGAACTGGAGTATGTGCGTTCGGAACAAGACCTCGCACAACCCAAAATAACGGCTCAATCTGAAGGCGATTTTGACGAAGAACGCGGCACTTACCAGTCGCCTTCTCAAAAACGCCAGGAAAAAAGCCGGACTCCCGTGCTCGACAATTTTGGTCGAGACTTTACCAAACTCGCTGAAGAGGGCAAACTTGACCCCATCATAGGGCGTGAGCGCGAAATAGAGCGCGTAAGCCAAATCCTCAGCCGCCGTAAAAAGAACAACCCTGTGCTGATTGGTGAGCCGGGCGTTGGTAAAACTGCCATCGTGGAAGGCCTTGCGCTGCGCATCATGCAGAAAAAAGTGAGCCGCACGCTGCACAACAAACGCTTGGTAATGTTGGATCTGGCCGCTTTGGTGGCAGGCACCAAATACCGGGGACAGTTCGAGGAGCGCATCAAAGCCATCATGGTCGAGTTGGAGAAAAACCGCGACGTTATCCTTTTCATTGACGAAATACACACCATGGTCGGTGCAGGTGGTGCATCAGGAAGCCTCGACGCTTCCAACATCTTCAAGCCCGCCCTTGCCCGTGGCGAACTCCAATGCATCGGCGCCAGCACGCTCGACGAGTATCGCCAGTATATTGAGAAAGATGGTGCCTTAGATCGCCGATTCCAGAAAGTATTGGTGGAACCGCCCTCGCAGGAAGAGACGATACACATCCTCCGAAACATCCAGTCGAAGTACGAAGAGTTCCACAACGTCAACTATTCCGACGAGGCTATAGTAGCCTGTGTGCGGCTTAGCGACAGGTACATCACTGACCGTTTTTTGCCTGATAAGGCTATTGACGTGCTTGATGAGGTCGGTGCGCGGGTGCATTTGAAAAACATCGTGGTTCCGCAGCACATCGAAGAACTGGAAAAAGAGATCGAGGCCATTCGCGAGCGTAAAAATTACGCGGTCAAAAATCAGAACTACGAAGACGCGGCCAATCTCCGCGACCTAGAAAGCCGTCAGGTGCGCCAGCTGGATTTTTCCAAATCTCAGTGGGATGAAGAAAGCAAAGTGGCGCGCTACCCTGTAGGTGAAGAAGAAATTGCAGAAATAGTGGCCATGATGACCGGCATACCCGTCCGAAAGGTGGGTCAAAGCGAGAGCAAAAAACTGGTGGCAATGGCCGACGACTTGCGCAAAATGGTCATCGGGCAAGACGAAAGCGTCCTAAAAATATCTAAGGCCATCCAACGCAACCGTGTAGGCCTTAAAGACCCTAAGAAGCCCATTGGCTCCTTTATCTTCCTTGGCCCCACAGGGGTTGGCAAAACAGAACTGGCCCGCGCTCTTTCCCGCTATCTCTTTGATTCTGAAGACAATCTGCTGCGGATTGACATGAGTGAATACATGGAGAAATTCTCGGTGAGCCGCCTGATCGGCGCGCCTCCTGGCTATGTCGGCTATGAAGAAGGCGGGCAATTGACCGAGAAAGTGCGGCGCAAACCTTACTCCGTGGTATTGCTCGACGAGATCGAAAAAGCACACCCCGACGTGTTCAACATCCTGCTCCAAGTGCTTGACGACGGCCAACTGACCGATGGTATGGGGCGCAGGGTGGATTTCAAGAACACGATTATCATTATGACCTCAAACATCGGTGTGCGCCAGCTCAAAGACTTCGGCCAGGGCGTAGGATTTGCCACTCAGGCACGTCAGGATGCTGCGGAAAGCAATGTAAAAGTCGTGATTCAGAACGCTTTGAAAAAAACGTTTTCACCTGAATTCCTCAACCGTATTGACGATGTGATGGTGTTCAACTCGCTTGGCAAACCAGAGATTTTCAAAATCATAGACAACGCCCTTGCAAGCCTTACGCTTCGATTGAACAACATGAAATTCACCCTTGATCTTAGCGAAGAGGGCAAGGATTTTGTGGCGGAAAAAGGGTACGACCCACAGTTTGGTGCCCGACCGCTCCACCGTGCCATTCAGAAATATGTAGAAGATCCACTCGCTGAGTTCATTTTGGGTGAAAACCCAGCCGAAGGTGCTGCATTGAAGGCCACTATGAACGAAACCAAAGACGGTCTTAACATAGCGTATGCGGGAGAACCCAAAGCACTCGGCGCAGGGAGCCCCTTGGCACTGGAAGCCGAGGGTGATGTGACGGCGAGCGATAATTGATTTAGATCAAATTTCCATAAATTGAACAAAAACCGCCATTCTGGATTCAGAATGGCGGTTTTGCTTTTTATAATGGCCTTTTTTCGTCCTTTGCGAACCTAAGCCCATAGTACATTCTGCCTAAATTAGGCAAATTGATAATTTCTCCCTGCCGCTCCAGCCCG